>JBEIEH010000327.1:0-1806 GCA_040383055.1 Burkholderiaceae bacterium | reverse complement strand
CACCTTCAAAAAGCGGCGCACCACCTTGTCACCCGCGTAGATTTCCATCACGCCGTTGGTGCCGGTCCAGTTCTGGATGCCACGGCCAAGCTGGTTTTGTTGCTCTTGGGTGCAGGCGCTCAGCGTCAACACCGCCGCAACAGTGGCCCATACAACAGGTTTCATATTCACTCCCATCCGAGTTAGGTGGTCAGACCGCGCGCTGGCGCAGGGCCTCGTACAAACACACACCGCTGGCCACCGAGACGTTCAAGCTCTCCACCGCGCCCATCATCGGAATGCCGACCAGCTCGTCGCAGGTTTTGCGGGTCAGCTGGCGCATGCCCTGCCCCTCGGCGCCCAGCACCAAAGCGGTCGGGGCTTTGAGGTCGACTTGGTAGAGCGTTTTGGGTGCGTCGTCGCTGGTGCCAATGATCCAGATGTTGCGCTCTTTGAGTTCACCCAAGGTGCGCGCCAAGTTGGTGACCATGAAGTACGGCATGGTCTCGGCCGCGCCGCTGGCCACCTTGGCCACGGTGGCGTTGATGCCGGCGGCGTGGTCTTTGGGGGCGATCACCGCGTGGGCGCCAGCGCCATCGGCCACCCGCAGGCAGGCGCCCAGGTTGTGCGGGTCGGTCACACCGTCAAGCACCAGCAGCAAGGGCGGCACGCCCTTGGCCTCCAGGTCCTCCAACAATTCGTCGAGCGAATGGGCTTGGGCCACCGGCTCCACCCGCGCGGCCACACCTTGGTGGCCGTGGCTGCCGGCGAGCTTGGCCAGGCGCATGCCGTCGGCGTCGATCAGGCGCACACCGGCTTCTTTGGCGCGATCGACGAACTGGCGCATGCGGGCGTCGCGCCGGCTCGGGTCCACATAGACCTCGATGATGGATTGCGGCGCCGTCTTCAGGCGCACGCCCACGGCGTGAAAGCCGAACAGAACTTTGGGGGATGACATGAGGGGATTATCCCCCGCCGGCCCATGGGGCTGGCGTGGGCTCGGCGTCTGAGCGCCGCGTCAGTCGCTGTGGGCGATGCGCCCGGCTTCGATGGTGATGCGCCGGTCGCAACGCGCGGCCAGGGTGCGGTCGTGGGTCACCAATATCAAAGTGGTGCCCAGCTCGCGGTTGAGTTCGAGCATCAGGGCCATCACTGCCTCGCCGGTGGCGTGGTCCAGGCTGCCGGTGGGTTCGTCGGCCAGCAGCACCGCCGGGCGCACCACAAAAGCGCGGGCCAGTGCCACGCGCTGTTGTTCGCCGCCTGACAGCACCTTGGGGTAGCGCGTCAGGCGTTCGCCCAGACCCACGCGCTGCAGCATCTGGGTGGCGCGGCTGCGGGCGTCGCGCACACCAGCAAGCTCCAGCGGCAGCATGACGTTTTCCAGCGCGGTCAGGTTGCCCAGCAGTTGGAAACTCTGGAACACAAAACCGATCTTCTGAGCCCGCACCGCTGCGCGGCCGTCTTCGTCAAAGGCGAACAGGTCGGTGCCATCGACCACCACCCGACCGCTGCTGGGCGTGTCCAGCCCGGCCATGATGGACAACAAGGTGCTTTTGCCAGAGCCTGAGGCACCGACAATCGCTACAGTTTCCCCGCTCAACACCGAGAAATGGATGTCGCGCAAAATGTCCAGCGAACCGGTGGCGTCGGTGACAGATTTGTGAACGCGCTCGACGTCGATGATGGTGCGGGCAAGTGATTCGGACATGCGGTGTGGTGAAGACAAAGGATTCGGGGATGCGGCGCAGACACTTTACCTTGATGGCGGCGGGCTTGATCGGCACGGGGCTTTCCCAGGCACAAAACGATGCGCGAGCGCGCCTCTTG
>JBEIEH010000326.1:0-2180 GCA_040383055.1 Burkholderiaceae bacterium | reverse complement strand
GCTTCCTGGACCGCACCGGCGACGAAATGCACACCGCCATGCACGCCGGCCCGATGATCCGCAAGGGCGACATGAAGACCAGCGCCTGGATTCAGTCCTACGAGCGCAACAATGTGCTGGTGGGCCTCTCGTGCGGTCTGCGCGGCAAGGCGCAAATCGGCAAGGGCATGTGGGCCATGCCCGACCTGATGGCCGAGATGATGAAGGTCAAGATCGGCCACCCCAAGGCCGGCGCCAACACCGCCTGGGTGCCCTCGCCCACCGGCGCCACGCTGCACGCCCTGCACTACCACCAGGTGCTGGTGTCCGACGTGCAAAAAGAGCTGGAAAAAATCAACGCCAGCAAAGAGCGCAACACCTTGCTCAACGGTCTGCTGACCGTGCCGGTGAGCGCCAACCCGAACTGGACCGCCGCCGAGAAACAAGCCGAGCTGGACAACAACATCCAAGGTATCTTGGGTTACGTGGTGCGCTGGGTCGACCAAGGTGTGGGCTGCTCCAAAGTGCCCGACATCAACGACGTGGGCCTGATGGAAGACCGGGCTACGCTGCGCATCAGCAGCCAACATGTGGCCAACTGGCTGCACCACGGCATCGTCACCGAAAAGCAGGTGCGCGACACCTACGAGCGCATGGCCGCCAAGGTGGACAAGCAGAACGCCGGCGACAAGCTCTACCAGCCGATGGCCGGCAAGGCAAAAACCAGCAAGGCTTACCAGGCCGCGCTGGACCTGGTGTTCAAGGGCAAGGAACAGCCCAGCGGCTACACCGAGCCCCTGCTGCACGCCTGGCGCCTGAAGGTCAAAGGCAACTGAGTTCGGTCACCGACTGCCGGAGACTGCGGCAGTCGGCTGGCATTCTGATAAACCCGCCAATCAGCGGGTTTTTTGTGGCCAAAAAAAGCCCCCAACCCAATGACGGGGGCTCGATGCGGGGCTGCTGCCGTCCTCAGATCACCAGCTCGCGCAGATAGCGGCTGTTTTCTTCACCGGAGGTCACCAGCCAAACATCCACCACCTCTGCCACTGAGCCATCGGTGCGTGTGAAGCTCGACGTCAACCCGTAGAAGTTGCCGTTCTCGGTTCGATCGGTGGCCGCCGCATCCAAGCGAATAGAAGCCACGCCCAAGTCGTTGAGGCCGAAGAGCTCTTTGGCATCGCTCACGCCATCGCGGTTGGCATCCACCCAGACCTGCACCATGTCGAACAAGTCGTCTTGGGCATCGAACACACCATCGTGGTTGGTGTCGAGATCGGCCAAGGCCGCGAAACCGTCCCGTGCCACTTCGCCATTGGACATCACGGTGTGGTCACCAAACATCTCGGCACCGCTGTTGATGACGCCATCGCCGTTGCGATCCAAGACCAGGAAACCGTCTAACCCATCGGTCCAGGCGACCAAACCGGCAGCGCCGTCGTCGTTAAGGTCGAAATACACCCCGTGATCCAAGTCCGTGGTTTGAACGCCATTGCCGTCCAAGTCCAACACCAGCGGAGAAGGTGGGCAAAGGTAGGTGTTCACCGAGCTGCCACCTTGTTGGGCAATCACGTCTCCCGACGCGTTGACCTCCTGGCGGAACACTTGGTAGTTGATCGTGGTGAAAGGCAGAGGATGGGATGCGGTGGTGTATTCCGATACAAAGAGCGTTTGGCCAGGCTTGACCCACACAGTGCCCGAGGCATCGGCTTGGAGGGCGGTGTACGCACCGTTCTGCAGAACCACAAACTCTTGTGGCTGCCGCGGAGCACCCCAGTTGTACCAAGGCTTGACCGCCACCGCCGTGATCTCACTGCCATCGGTATCGGTCGGGTTGCCACTGAAGTTGAACACCCAGCGGTGCCAGATTTTTGCGCCGTTGTCGATGCCGGCAACACGCCCCATGTATGTTGGGGTGTGAGTCGCCGTTTGCAGGTTGTCCACCACCGGGGTGATGGACATCTGGAGGTTGACGTCTCCACCTGATGAAGCTGCGCTGGCGCCAACCACCTTGACAGCGATTTCAGCGTACACGTCCCGCTGATTGCCGACGCCTGGCGTCTTGTAAGCCGAAGAGCCGGACTCGTTGGCATCGGGGACGAAGCGCAGGTTACCGGCGCGGATATCGGCGCTGGAGACGCTCTGACCGGCGGTGACGGAGGTCCAAACGTTGTTGGAGCGGAACTCCAAGCGACCGTCGGTGG
>JBEIEH010000325.1:0-2210 GCA_040383055.1 Burkholderiaceae bacterium | reverse complement strand
TTACCCACAAAGACCAGGCGCTGGCTGAGATGCTCAGGGTGCTCAAGCCGGTCGGCAAGCTGCTGTTGCTGGAGTTTTCCAAGGTGGCGCAACCGCTGGAGAAGGCCTACGACTGGTACTCCTTCAACATCTTGCCCAAACTGGGGCGCTGGGTGGCACGCGACGAGGCCAGCTACCGCTATCTGGCCGAATCCATCCGCATGCACCCCGATCAGGAAACCTTGCGCCAGATGATGAAGACAGCCGGTTTTGGTCATGTGGACGTGCACAACCTGACGGCTGGTGTGGTGGCTTTGCACATGGGGGTGCGGTGACATGGATACGCTGAGTTGGTGGCTGACAGGTGCCTTGGTGCTGGGTGTGGTGGTGTTGGGCTTGTGGTGGGCCTCGCGCAGCGGCGGCGCTGAGCCCGTGGCGCGTTTTGCCGAGCCGGCGCCAGATCCAGTGTCGCCCAAGGGCTACAGCCCCTTAAATGTCGGCAACGACGCGTCGGCGCGTCCTTGGGAGTCCGACAGCATCCTCCCGGAAGACGCTGAGCCAGTGACTCGCTCCATGCTCACGGTGCCAAGCGGTTTTGATGTGGCGGGCTTTTTGGAGGCCTCGCGCCGCAACTTCATTCACCTGCAAGCCGCCTGGGACAAGGCCGACATGGCCGCTTTGCGCGCCATGATGACCGACGCCATGCTCAGCGACATCCAAACCCAGCTCAGCGAGCGCGAGCGTTCGGGCGCAGGCAATCAGACCGATGTGGTCATGCTCGAAGCCAAGCTGTTGGTGATTGAGGACATGCCAGAAGGTTACTTGGCCAGTGTGGAGTTCTCGGGCCTGATCCGGGAAGAGCCCTCGGCCGGACCCAATCCGTTTCGCGAGATCTGGAGCATCACCCGCCCGCGCGAAGGCAATGCGGGCTGGCTGGTGGCGGGCGTTCAAGCCCTGCAGTGAACTGGGTGGGGGCCGGCAAGTGCGCCGGCTTGGGCCACAATCGGGGCATGACGCGCTCGCCTTTTCCTCCGTTCACACCCCCCATCGCTTGGCTGGAGCAGATGCTCTCGGGGGTGCGCCCGCCCGCTTGGCTGCAAGATGAGCTGGAAAACAGACTCATCCTGTTGCTCAACCACGTGTTGCAACAAGAGCCAGAGGCCATGACCCGGCTCAAGCGTCAGGTGGGCCAGCCGGTGCGTCTGTGTTGGGGGGCGGTGGTGCTGACGGTGCAATCCACCCCCGCTGGCCTGCTGGAGCGCTGCGGCGCTGATGTTGCGCCGACGTTGTCGGTGACGGTGCAAGGCGATGCCCTGAGCGTGGGGAAGCGCGTGCTGGCCGGTGAGCGTCCAGCGGTGGACGTGCAAGGCGATGTGCAACTGGCCGCCGAAGTGGCTTGGCTGGCCGACAACGTGCGCTGGGATGTGCAGGAAGACCTGTCTCGCCTGTTGGGCGATGCGCCAGCGCACCTGCTGTTGGAAGCGCTGCGCCGCGCAGGTGCGGTGTTGCGCGGGCTTGGTGCTCAGGCGCGTTCGGCGTTTGACCGCGAGCCTGCCGCTGCTCCCGCATCGGCATCGCGTGCGCCCGGTGCGGATCGCGCGCCATGAGCCGGTGGTTGAGCCGCTGGTGGCGCGGCGCGTTTATTGTGTGGGTGGTGTTGCGCCACGGTTTGGACGAGCTGGTGCTCTCCAGCTTCGAGCATCGGGGGCTGCGGCTGCTCACCCGGGTGGTGTCTGTGGGACGGAACCTGTCCACGCCCCGCGGCCAGCGTTTGCGCGAGGCATTGGAGCGCTTGGGCCCGATTTTTGTGAAGTTTGGCCAGGTGCTGTCGACCCGGCGGGATCTGTTGCCCCCTGACATCGCCGACGAGCTGGCGCGCTTGCAAGACCGGGTGCCGCCTTTTCCCACTGAGGTGGCCGTGGCCACCATCGAGCGTGCGTATGGCAAGCCGCTGTCCGAGGTGTTCGCTCACTTTGAGCGTCAGCCCGTGGCCAGCGCTTCCATTGCGCAGGTGCACTTTGCCACCTTGCGCCAAGGTGCCCACGCTGGACGCGAGGTGGCGGTCAAGGTGCTGCGGCCGCATATGCTGCCTGTGATCGAAAAAGACCTCAGCCTCATGCGCATGATGTCGGGTTGGGTGGAGACTCTCTCGGCCTATGTCAAGCGCCTCAAGACACGAGAGTTGGTGTCAGAATTCTACAAATACCTGCACGACTAACTGGACCTGGTGC
>JBEIEH010000324.1:0-2263 GCA_040383055.1 Burkholderiaceae bacterium | reverse complement strand
CGTGCGGGCAAAGCGGCGCACTTCGCGCTCCACCTCGTCAAATAGGTGCCCCGAGAAGTAAAAGCCGATGGCGGTTTTTACAGGACCCACGCACTCTTTCACCCCCCAAGGCATGGCCGCGACCAGCGGTGGCTCTTGGTCGGACGCGCCCTCGCCCATCAAATCGAACAGGCCACCTTGGTTGGCGTTGGCTTGCTGGGTGGCGGCCCACTCAAAGGCCAAGTCCACCGAGGCCAGCAACTCGGCGCGGTTGAGGTGGATGCTGTCGAACGCACCGGCTTTGATCAGCGCTTCGACCGTGCGCTTGTTCAAGCGCTGGCGGTCGACCCGTAGGCAGAAATTGAACAGGCTGGTGAACGGGCCTTTGTCGCTGCCATTGGGGCCTTCGCCTCGGCCTTCGCGCGCCGCCACAATGGCTTCAATGGCCAGCTCGCCCGTGCCTTTGACGGCGCCCAGGCCATAGCGGATCACCTTGTCGGTCACCGGCTCGAAGCGGTGGGTGCCGCGGTTCACATCGGGCGGCTCGAAGCTCAGGCCCATCTTCTGCGCGTCTTCGACCAACACCTTGAGCTTGTCGGTGTTGTCCATCTCCACCGTCATGTTGCCGCAGAAGAACTCGGCGGTGTAGTGGACCTTGAGCCAGGCGGTGTGGTAGGCCAGCAGCGAATACGCGGCGGCGTGCGACTTGTTGAAGCCGTAGCCCGCGAACTTCTCCATCAAGTCGAAAATTTCGTCGGCTTTTTCTTGGGTGATGCCGTGGGTGGCGAGCGCACCGGCGCGGAACTTCTCGCGGTGCTCGGCCATCTCCTCGGCTTTTTTCTTGCCCATGGCGCGGCGCAGCAGGTCGGCGCCACCAAGCGAGTAGCCGCCCAGAATCTGCGCGGTCTGCATCACCTGCTCTTGGTAGACCATGATGCCGTAGGTTTCGGACAACATGTCGGCCACAGCCGGGTGCGGATACTCCACCGGCTCGCGCCCGTGTTTGCGCGCCACAAAGCTCGGGATCAGGTCCATTGGGCCCGGCCGGTACAGGGCGTTCAAGGCGATCAGGTCTTCCAGCCGCGTCGGTTTGGCGTCGCGCAGCATGCCCTGCATGCCCCGGCTTTCAAACTGGAACACCGCCTCGGTCTGGCCTTTGGAGAACAGCGCATAGACCTTGGGGTCGTCCAGCGGCACGTCTTCGAAGCGGAAGGCCTCCTGCCCCTTGTGCCGCTTCATGATCAGCTCGCGCGCGATCTCCAGAATGGTGAGCGTGGCCAGGCCCAAAAAGTCGAACTTCACCAGGCCGATGGCTTCCACATCGTCTTTGTCGTACTGGCTCACCGCCGAATCGCTGCCGGGCTGCATGTAGAGCGGACAAAAGTCGGTGAGCTTGCCCGGCGCGATCAGCACACCACTGGCGTGCATGCCGATGTTGCGGGTCATGCCTTCGAGCTTTTGCGCCAGCTCGATCAAGGTTTTGACGTCTTCTTCTTTCTGAATGCGCTCGGCCAGCACCGGCTCCATCTCGATGGCGTAGTTGTTTTTGTCGCCTTCTTTTTTCGACTCTGGCGGGTACTGCAGCGTCACGCTCATGCCCGGCTTGTTGGGAATGAGTTTGGAAATGCCGTCGCAAAAACCGTAGCTGAAATCCAGCACCCGGCCCACATCGCGAATCGCCGCGCGCGCGGCCATTGTGCCAAAGGTGGCGATCTGGCTGACCGCGTTTTTGCCGTAGCGGTCTTTCACATAGTCGATCACCCGGTCGCGGTTGGCCTGGCAAAAGTCGATGTCGAAGTCGGGCATCGACACCCGCTCTGGGTTCAAAAAACGCTCGAACAGCAGGTTGTATTGAAGCGGGTCGAGGTCGGTGATCAGCAAGGCATACGCCACCAACGAACCGGCACCCGAGCCACGGCCCGGCCCCACCGGGCAGCCGTTTTCCTTGGCCCACTTGATGAAGTCCGACACGATCAAGAAGTAGCCAGGGAACCCCATCTTCAAGATGGTGTTGAGCTCAAACTCCAGCCGCTCCACATAGCGTGGGCGCTGGGCTTCACGATCGGCCTCATTGGGGTAGAGGTGACGCAGCCGGTCTTTTAAGCCTTCGTGCGACACGTGGCGGAAATAGTCCTCCACCGACATCACCACACCATCGACCGGCGGGATCGGGAAGTTGGGCAGCTGCGGCTTGCCCAAGGTCAGCGTCAAATTGCAGCGCCGCGCAATTTCCACCGTGTTGGCCAGGGCCGACGGCACATCGGCGAACAAGGTCGCCATCTCT
>JBEIEH010000323.1:0-2269 GCA_040383055.1 Burkholderiaceae bacterium | reverse complement strand
CCTCGAGCGCGGTAGCGATGCGGTTGGAGTAACTCTCGCGCCGGATCTCTCCGTCGGTGATGATGTCCAGGCCCGCGTCCTCTTGCGCCTTGATGGCCAGCACGGTGGCATCGTCCATCGCCTGCTGCAGATGGGGCTCTGCCACCCGCCACAGTTCTTTGGCCCGCACCCGAGGCGGAAAGCGCCCGGCGAGTTTGACACGGTCAATCAGCCAGTCGGGTTGAGGGTAGCTGCCGACAATGGTGGTGGGGAAAAGCATGGGGTCTCCATCAGGGGTCGTAGGGCCCGCTGGCACACGCGCGCAGCGGGAAGGTCTAAGCCCCAATTGTGCCCCGGCTTCAGGGGTAGAGTCCGCGCAGCTGGCGGGTGTGCAAGATGCGCCGGCAGGCCACGATGAAGGCGGCGGTGCGCAGGCTGACCTGGCGCTCAAGCGACATGGCCCAGACGGCTTCCAGCGCTTGGCTCATGATGCGCACCAGGCGGCGGTTGATGTCCTCTTCGTCCCAAAAAAAACTCGAGAAGTCCTGCACCCATTCGAAATAGCTCACCGTCACCCCGCCGGCGTTGGCGATCACATCGGGCACCACCAGAATATTGCGATCGGCCAGCACATCGTCGGCTTGTGGTGTGGTCGGTCCGTTGGCACCTTCGAGAACGACGCGGGTTTGCACGCGTGCTGCCCGCTCGGGCGTGATTTGCTGCTCCAGTGCGGCAGGAATCAGGATCTCGGATGGGACGTCCCAACAGGCCTCGTCGTTCAGGCGCTCAGCCCCTGCAAAGCCTGCCACGCCACCGTGCTCGCCCACATGCGCAAGCAGCGCGTTGACATCGAGGCCGCCATCACGGTAGACGGTCCCGGTGTGGTCTTGCACCGCCTGCACGCGCGCGCCGGCTTCGGCGAACAAGCGCGCCGCGACGCCCCCCACATTGCCCATGCCCTGCACTGACACACGCGCATGCGCCAGCGGCAAGGCCAGATGCCGACAGGCCAGTTCGCCAACGGTGAACACACCGCGCCCGGTGGCCTCGCGCCGGCCGAGCGAGCCGCCCAGGTCGACCGGCTTGCCGGTGACCACGCCGGTGGTGGTGGCGCCCACATTCATCGAGTAGGTGTCCATCATCCAGGCCATGGTCTGCTCGTTGGTGTTGACATCGGGCGCGGGGATGTCTTGGTTCGGTCCGATGATGATGCCGATCTCGCTGGTGTAGCGCCGTGTCATGCGTTCGAGCTCGCCGCGTGACAGGGTGCGGGGGTCGACCCGGATGCCGCCCTTGGCCCCGCCATAGGGCACATTGACCGCCGCGTTCTTGATCGACATCCAGGCGGCCAGCGCCATCACTTCGGGCAGATTGACGTTCTGGTGAAAGCGCACGCCGCCCTTGCCGGGCCCGCGCGAGAGGTTGTGCTGGACCCGATAGCCCTCAAAGTGAGCCATGGTGCCGTTGTCCAGCTCGATCGGCACATCGACCACCATGATGCGCTTGGGCCGCTTGAGCGTTTCGGCCCAGCGCGACAAGCTGCCCAGGTGGGGCAAGACGCGGTCGACCTGTTGCAGGTAATTGCCCCAGGGTCCAAGCTCGTCAGCGTGGACATAAGAGGGCAGGGCGTGGGTGGCATGCGCGCTTGTGGCGGCTGCCTCTGGCTTGAGACTCATGGGTTTCCTTGTGGGTTAAATGAGACCCACCAGCTTAAGAAAAGCCCACGTCAATGTCCAAGGCGGTTTCGGCCTCGATCCATGCGCGACCCGCATGGCGCGCACTACTTTTTTTGCAATCTCAGGCGTTAAATTGCAGCGCAGCCAAGCGTGCGTACATGCCGCCTTGGGCCACCAGACCCGTATGGCTGCCTTGTTCGATCAGGCGCCCATGGTCGAGCACGATGATGCGGCTGGCCCGCTGCACCGTTGCCAGTCGGTGGGCAATGACCAGCGTGGTGCGGCCCTGCATGGCTGACTCCAGCGCCGCCTGCACCATGCGCTCGCTTTGCGCATCGAGCGCCGAGGTGGCCTCATCGAGCAGCATCAGCGGCGGGTTTTTCAGAAGCGCCCGTGCAATCGCGATGCGCTGGCGCTGGCCGCCCGACAGGCGCACGCCGCGCTCGCCCAAGAAGGTGTCATAGCCTTCGGGCAGTAGTTCGATGAACTCGTCGGCAAAGGCGGCCTGCGCGGCGGCGCGCACCTCGGCGTCGCTGGCCTGCGGCTTGCCGTAGCGGATGTTTTCCAGGGCGCTGCGGGAGAAGATCACTGGGTCTTGCGGCACGATGGCGATG
>JBEIEH010000322.1:0-2343 GCA_040383055.1 Burkholderiaceae bacterium | reverse complement strand
GTGCCCGAGGCCAACGCGGCGCTCTCCATCACCGCCGCTTTGGGCATCACTTTCCCTTTCAACATTGTGCTGGGCGTGCCGCTGTACCTGAAGCTGGCCCAGTGGCTGCACGGAGCTTGAGCGCGTCATGGAAAAACACCCCCGCACCCTGCTGGTCATCATCGCCGAGGCCGCGCTGGAAAAGCGCCTGATCGCCGACAGCTTGCGACTCGGCGCCCAAGGCTACACCGTGCACGACGTGCGCGGTGGCAGTCGCCTGAGCACCCGCGAAGCGCTGTGGGAAGCCGACCGCAGCATCGAAATGAAGGTCATTTGCACCCAAGACGTGGCCGACACCTTGGCCCGTCATGTGCTCGACGCCTATGGCAAGCACTACAGCCTGACGCTGTTTTTTGCCGATGTGGCGGTGCTGCGGCCTGAAAAATTCTGAAACGTTCCGTCGAGTGCCCAAACAAAAAGCCCCGTGGTTGGCACCAAGGGGCTTTTTTGTGGCCTGGGCCTGAGGCCCAGGAGATCAGCGATCAGTAACCGCCGCGGTCGCCACCACGGCCACCGCCGCCGAAGCCACCTTCGCGACGGCCACCGCCGCCGTAGGGGCTGCGGAAACCGCCGTCGTTGCCACCGCCGCCGAAGCCACCTTCACGACGGCCACCGCCGAAGCCACCACCGCCGGTGCGGGGAGGACGCGGCTCCATCGGACGGGCTTCGTTGACCACCAGGCTGCGACCGCCCAGCGATTGGCCGTTCATGCCTTCGATGGCGGCTTGTGCCTCGGCATCGCTGCCCATTTCAACAAAGCCAAAACCTTTGGAGCGGCCGGTGTCGCGCTCCATCATGACTTTGGCGCTGTTGACAGCGCCGTAGGCGCCGAAAGCCTGTTGCAGGTCTTCGTCGCGAACGGTGTACGGCAGATTGCCGACGTACAGTTTGTTGCCCATGAGAGGGACTCCTAGAAACACAGAGAGAAATAGCGATGGAGCCCCGTCAGCACACACAATACCTGTAGCACGCGAAACCAACCAATCACCTGTCATGCCCGCCGCTCATGCGGCAAGCCAAGTCATTATGCGCGCAACACCGCATGGCCATTGGGTTTTTTGCGCCACCAACAAGGCGTCTGAGGGCTTTGTGCGGATTAACAACAGCTATTTCGAATTCATTTTGGGCTGTTTTGCGGGAAAACCCCGAACCGCCGCTTCGATCGCTGTGGGTTCTTGGGCGGGCGTATACTTCGCCACAGCGCCGATTTGTTCCGGATTGCGGGCGCTTTAAAAATGCCGCTAAAGGGGAGATGACCCGGTCTCACTCTTTGGTGAACCGGGTTTTGTTTTTGGTGCCGAGGCCTGTCGTGATCGTCACACCCCAAACTTTCCGATTCGACCAACCTTTGTGTTTGCAAAGCGGAGCCGTGTTGCCCGCGTACGAACTCAAGGTCGAAACCTATGGCCAGCTCAACGCCGACAAAAGCAATGCGGTGTTGATTTGCCACGCGCTCAACGCCAGCCACCACGTGGCCGGCCTGCACGCCGGGCCCGACGGCCAGCCCCTGCCCAAGAGCGAAGGCTGGTGGCACAACATGATTGGCCCGGGCAAGCCGGTCGACACCAACCGCTTCTTTGTCATTGGTGTCAACAACTTGGGCTCGTGCTTTGGCTCGACCGGCCCGACCCACACCAACCCGGCCACCGGCGCGCTGTGGGGCGCCGACTTTCCGGTGGTCACGGTGGAAGACTGGGTCAACGCGCAGGCGCGTTTGCTCGACACTTTGGGCATCACGCAACTCGCCGCTGTGATGGGCGGCAGCTTGGGCGGCATGCAGACCTTGTCGTGGACGCTGCAATACCCCGACCGCGTGCGCCACGCGGTGGTGGTGGCCAGCGCGCCCAACCTGACCGCCGAAAACATCGCTTTCAACGAAGTGGCGCGCCGCGCCATCGTGACCGACCCGGCTGTCCACGGTGGCCACTACCTGCGCGAAGGCACCCTGCCCCGACGCGGCCTGCGCATCGCCCGCATGATTGGGCACATCACGTATTTGAGCGACGACGTGATGAACGAGAAGTTCGGGCGCCAGCTAAAACCGGCCGATCTTGAGGATGTTGTCGCCGTTGAAGATGGCGCTGGAACCAGGGGCAGCGGCGGAGCCCCGGTGATGGCCGCTCAGCCGAGCACCGCATGGGGGTACCGCTACTCCACCCAAGAGGTCGAGTTCCAGATCGAAAGCTACCTGCGCTACCAAGGCGACAAATTCAGCGAGTACTTCGACGCCAACACCTATTTGCTCATCACCCGCGCGCTCGATTACTTCGACCCGGCGCGGGCGTTTGACGGCAACCTGAGCGC
>JBEIEH010000321.1:0-2345 GCA_040383055.1 Burkholderiaceae bacterium | reverse complement strand
GCCGCAGACCTTTCAAATTTTGGACACCCAAGACCAGTTGTCAGCCGTCAAGCGCCTGTGTAAACAGTTCAATGTGGACGAAGACCGTTTCCCGCCCAAGCAGGTCCAGTACTTCATCTCGGGCTGCAAAGAGGACGGCCAACGCCCCGGTGACGTGCCGGTGCGCGACGATGAGACCCGCCGCAAGGTGGAGCTGTACCAGCTTTACGAAGAGCAGTGCCAACGCGAAGGCGTGGTCGATTTTGGCGAGCTGATGCTGCGCTCCTTTGAGCTGCTGCGCGACAACCACCCCGTGCGCGAGCACTACCAGCGGCGCTTTCGGCACCTGTTGATCGACGAGTTCCAAGACACCAACAAGCTGCAATACGCGTGGATCCAGCTCTTGTCGCCGCCGGCCATCGAAGGCCTGGGCGGCGGTGGCAACGCGGTGTGTGCGGTGGGGGACGACGACCAGAGCATTTACGCCTTTCGTGGCGCCCGCGTGGGCAATATGGCCGACTTTGTGCGCGAATACAGGGTGGCGCACCAGATCAAGCTGGAGCAGAACTACCGCAGCTGCAGCAATATTTTGGAGTCGGCCAACGCGCTGATCAGCCACAACAGCCGCCGCTTGGGCAAAAACCTGCGCACCGACGCTGGCCAAGGTGAGCCGGTGCGCGTCACCGAATACCCCGGCGATTTGGCCGAAGCCAACGCGGTGGTCGACGAAATGAAGCAGCTGCACCGCGAAGGCGTGGCGCGCAGCGACATGGCGGTGCTTTACCGCAGCAACGCGCAGAGCCGGGTGATCGAGACCGCGCTGTTCAACGCCGGCATTCCGTACCGGGTGTATGGCGGCCTGCGCTTTTTTGAGCGCGCCGAGATCAAACACGCGCTGGCCTATCTGCGGCTGATCGAGAACCCGCGCGACGACACCAGTTTTTTGCGGGTGGTCAATTTTCCGCCGCGCGGCATTGGGGCGCGCAGCGTCGAGCAGTTGCAAGACGCGGCCCGCTCGGCGGGTTGCTCGCTGCACGACGCGGTGAGCGCGGTCACCGGCCGCGCCGGTGCGGCGATTGGTGGCTTTGTGGCGCTGATGGACGTGCTGCGCGAGCGCAGCGCGGGCCAGCCGCTGCGCCAGATCATCGACGTGGTGCTGGAACACAGTGGCCTGCTGGAGCACTACCGCGCCGAGCGCGACGGCCAAGACCGGGTGGAAAACCTGGAAGAACTCGCCAGCGCCGCCGAGAGTTTTGTGATGCAGGAAGGATTTGGCCGCGACGCGGTGGCCCTGCCGGTCGACGAGACCGGCGCGCCGCTCAGCCAAAGCCCGGTGAGCCAAGGCCTGGACCCCAACGCGCCGGTGCTCGACACACCACTCGCCACCGCTTTGCTGCCCGACGCTGAAACCGGCGAAACCCTGAGCCCCTTGGTGGCCTTTTTGACCCATGCGGCGCTGGAGTCCGGCGACAACCAGGCCCAGGCCGGGCAAGACGCGGTGCAGTTGATGACAGTGCACGCCTCCAAGGGCTTGGAGTTTGACGCGGTGTTCATCAGCGGTCTCGAAGAGGGCCTGTTCCCACACGAAAACGCCATGAGCGACCGCGATGGACTGGAAGAAGAGCGCCGCCTGATGTATGTGGCCATCACCCGGGCGCGCCAGCGCCTGTACCTGAGCCACTGCCAAACCCGCATGCTGCACGGCCAAACCCGCTACAACGTGCGCAGCCGCTTTTTTGACGAACTGCCCGAGGCCTGCCTGAAATGGATGACGCCGCCACAAGGCTTGGCGCAACCCACTTGGGGTGGCGGATCGGGGCAGTGGGGTGGCGCTGCATCAACGCCGCGTGGTCCACAGCCCGCTTGGTCCCCTGGCTGGCTGGACAAGGCCAGTGCCCCCGCGCCCGAACCCGATCGGGGCACCGACATCAAAGCCGGCATGGCGGTGTTTCACAACAAGTTTGGCGAAGGCCAGGTGCTGAGCGTGGAAGGCGCGGGCGACGACGCCCGCGCCCAAGTGGCCTTTCACCGACACGGCACCAAATGGCTGGCCCTGTCGGTGGCCAAACTCACGCCGATCTGATGTTGGGCGGGCGCTGTGGTCCACAAAGCCGATTGCAAGGGATTCCGTCCGACTGTATTGGTCGGGTAATGATGGCGTCTTGGGTGGGTCCGATTTTTGCTTACCTAGCCCGCATTCGGCTGTCTTGTCAATGAATTCAAGTCCTGATGCTTTGTTGGATGCGACAAATTGTCGTTGTGGAGGCGCAGTTTGTCGCGAACCAAATGTGTACTGCTTTTCATAAGGAAAACTACTTGGTAGTTCTTTCGTGTTTTCTTTCACAGAATCGCACAGCTCTGCCGTG
>JBEIEH010000320.1:0-2383 GCA_040383055.1 Burkholderiaceae bacterium | reverse complement strand
TTGATGATGTACCCAATCGCCCTCTGCTCGTTCGCCTTGATGGTCTTTTCCTTTGAGCGATTGATCCATCTCCGACGCGGTCGGGTGATTCCCCGTCCGTTCGTCAATCGACTCATCGAGCAAATTCAAAATCAGCAAGTCGACCGCGACGAGTCGATTGAACTGTGCGAAAAGAATCCCAGCGCGATGGGACATATCATGATCGCAGCCTTGAAACGCTACGGAAAACCCTCGGTGGAGGTAGAGCAAGCGGTCTTGGATGCGGGGCATGGCGGTCTCCAGCAGGTGAATGCACGCAGTTTGCCCGCATCAAACACAAATATTTCTCTAAAATTCATAGCCTAAATAGTCAAATACACCATGCATAGCGACACCGAGCCCGACCGCATCGACCTGCGCATCTTGGCCGCCCTGCAGGCCGATGGGCGCTTGTCCAACCTGAAACTGGCTGATGCGGTGGCCTTATCGCCCACGGCCACACTGGCGCGCACCCAGCGCCTACAGCGCGAAGGCTATATCTTGGGCTTTGAAGCGCGGCTCAATCCGCTCAAGCTGGGGCGCGGCATGCTGGTGTTTGTCGAGGTGCTGCTGGATCGCACCACGCCCAATGTGTTCGACGCCTTCAAGGCAGCGGTGCAGGTGCATGACGAGATTCTGGAATGCCACATGGTGGCGGGCGGCTTTGACTACCTGCTCAAAACCCGCACCGCCGACATGGCGGCCTACCGCGACTTTGCCGGCCGAGTGCTGTGGCAGCTGCCCGGCGTGCGCGAAACCCGCACCTACGCGGTGATGGAAGAGGTCAAAGACTCGGCCCGTTTGCCGCTGGGGGTCTGAGCATCAGGCCGGCTTGGCCGCGCGGGCACCAAAAATCGCGCTGCCCACCCGCACCAGGGTGCTGCCGGCGTGCACGGCGGCTTCTAGGTCGGCGCTCATGCCCATGGACAAGGTGTCCAGCGCCAAGCCTTGCGCCTTCAAGCCATGAAACAAGGCGCCGGCGCGGTCGAACAGCTGTTTCTGCGTCGCAAAGTCCGGCGCCGGCTCGGGAATGCACATCAGTCCGCGCAGTCGCAAGCCTGGCAAAGCCGCCACCGCCTGCGCCAGCTCAGGCAGAGCATCCGGCGCCACCCCGGCTTTGTTGGCACCCCCGTCCACATTCACCTGCACACACACCTGCAGCGGTGGCATGTCGGCAGGCCGCTGCTCCGACAAGCGTTGGGCAATTTTGAGCCGGTCCACGCTGTGCACCCAGTCGAAGTGCTCGGCCACCAGCCGGGTTTTGTTGCTCTGGATCGGGCCAATGCAATGCCAAACCAGTGGCAAATCCTGCAAGGTGGTGATCTTGTCCACCGCTTCCTGGATGTAGTTTTCGCCAAAAGCGGTTTGCCCTGCCGCATGGGCCTGGCGCACCGCATCGGCGCTCCAGGTCTTGGACACGGCCAACAGCTGCACACTGCCCGGCGCGCGACCGGCGGATTGGCAAGCGGCGGCCATTTGTGCCCTGACCCGTGCGATGTTGTCGGCGATCGAAGTGTTCATGACCTCGAGCGTACCAAACCCCCCGTGTCGCCCAGCGGTCAGCCTAAAGCACCCGGTGCACGCCAGAACACCGACAGACTGCTAAATTAGCCGTTTTATTCACTTTCAAAAGAGACAACCATGAGCCAAATTGCCGCCAAAACCTACGAAGCCACCCCCGCCCGAAAAGTGGCCTTTTTGGGCTTGGGCGTGATGGGTTACCCCATGGCGGGCCATTTGGCCCGTGCTGGCCACCACGTCACCGTGTACAACCGCAGCGGTGCCAAAGCCGCGGCCTGGGTTGCCGAGTGCCCTGGTAACGCCACAGCACCCACCCCGCGCGAAGCGGCTGCGGGTGCCGATATCGTGTTCGCCTGTGTGGGCAACGACGCCGACCTGCGCAGCGTGGTGTTGGGTCCAGACGGTGCGTTTGCCGGCATGAAGCCCGGTGCGATTTTTGTGGACCACACCACAGCCTCTGCCGAAGTGGCGCGCGAGCTGTATGCCCAGGCCCAAAAGCTGGGCCTGCATTTTGTCGACGCACCGGTCTCCGGCGGTCAGGCGGGCGCGCAAAACGGCATGCTCACCGTGATGTGCGGTGGCGACTCGGCGGCTTTTGACAACGTGAAACCAGCGGCCATGGCGTTTTCGCGTGCTTTCACCCTCTTGGGTGCATCGGGCGCAGGTCAGTTGGCGAAGATGGTCAACCAAATTTGCATCGCGGGCCTGGTGCAAGGCTTGTCCGAGGCCATTGCCTTCGGCCAACAAGCGGGTTTGGACATGCACCAGGTGCTGGACGTGATCGGCAAGGGCGCCGCCCAAAGCTGGCAACTCGACAACCGGGGCAAGACCATGGCCGACGACA
>JBEIEH010000319.1:0-2398 GCA_040383055.1 Burkholderiaceae bacterium | reverse complement strand
GTGGGCATGCGCGCCCAGCGCTGGGCGGTGGACCTGTTCAAAGCGGTGGGCCGCAAACAGACCAGTGCGCCGCCGGCCACGGTGGGCACCGCGCCGATCAAAGAGCAGGTGATCCACTTCATCAACAAAAAGATGCCGGGTAACCTGCCCAAAAAGACCGCGCGCGCGCTGCTCGACATCGAGGACGCGGACTACGTCCCTATCATCCGCAACCCGCAGGCCACCACGCCTGAGACCGAGGCGGTGTTTTATTTCCCTGGCTGTGGCTCAGAGCGCTTGTTCAGCCAGGTGGGCTTGGCCACGCAAGCCATGCTCTGGCACGCTGGCGTGCAGACGGTGCTGCCGCCGGGCTATTTGTGCTGCGGTTATCCGCAGCGCGGCAGTGGCCAGTTCGACAAGGCCGAGAAGATGATCACCGACAACCGGGTGTTGTTCCACCGCGTGGCCAACACGCTGAACTACCTCGACATCAAGACGGTGGTGGTCAGTTGCGGCACCTGCTACGACCAGCTGCAGGGCTACAAGTTTGAAGAGATCTTCCCAGGTTGCCGCATCGTCGACATCCACGAATACCTGCTGGAAAAAGGCATCACGCTCACGCCGGAACAGGCCGGCGCCTACCTCTACCACGACCCCTGCCACAGCCCGATGAAGCAGCAAGACCCGATGAAAACGGTCAAGGCGCTGGTGGGCGATCAGGTGCTCAAGAGCGAGCGCTGCTGCGGCGAATCGGGCACTTTGGGTGTGACGCGCCCCGACATCTCGACCCAAGTGCGCTTTCGCAAAGAGGCCGAGCTGCGCAAGGGCGAAGTCGCGCTGCGCGACAGCGGTGCGGTGGGCGCACAAGACAATGTGAAGATCCTCACCAGCTGCCCGAGCTGCCTGCAAGGCCTCTCGCGTTACGGCAACGACCTGAACAACGGCCTGCTCGAAGCCGACTACATCGTGGTGGAAATGGCCAAGCACATCTTGGGCGAGAACTGGTTGCCCGAGTACGTGGCGCGCGCCAACCAAGGCGGCATTGAACGGGTGCTGGTGTGAGCGCGTCCGGCTGCGTGCTCTGCGACAGCGAGGGCGGGGTGCTGCTGCACGCCGCCGCCGATTGGCGCTTGGTGCGCACCGAGGACACACCCTCGCACCCGGTGTTCTACCGCCTGATCTGGAACCACCATGTGGCCGAGTTCAGCGACCTGAGCGCGGCCGAACGCCACCACTGCATGGACACCCTGGCGCGCTTGGAGCGGGCGATGCGCGACGGCTTGCAGGCCGCTGGACTGCCCGCACGCAAGATCAACTTGGCCAGCCTGGGCAATGTGGTGCCGCATCAGCATTGGCACTTGGTGGCGCGTTTTGATGCCGATGCCCACTTTCCAGCCCCCATTTGGGCGCCCGCCGTGCGCGCCGACGACAGCGGCCACCTTCAGCGCTTGCGCGCGGCTTTGCCCGCTCTGGATGCGGCGCTGGTCACAGCGACGGCCGCCGCCTAACACCATCACTTCACCACCAAGGACAAGCCCATGGCCGGACTCGACCGCGACACCCCCAGCCCCGAATCCATTACCTTGCACGGCGCGTCCAAGGTACTGGAGGTGGGGTTTTCCGATGGCAAGACCTTTCGCATCCCGTTTGAGCTGATGCGCATTTATTCGCCGTCTGCTGAGGTGCAGGGTCACGGCCCCGGGCAAGAGGTGCTGCAAACCGGTAAGCGCGATGTGGGCATCGTGGCGCTGGAGCCAGTGGGCAACTACGCGGTCCAACCGACCTTTTCGGACGGGCACGACAGCGGCATCTTCAGCTGGGACTACCTGTACTTGCTCGGCGCCAAAGAGGCCGAGCTGTGGGCCGAATACAACGCCCGCCTGCAAGCCGCAGGTGTCGGGCGCGACGATCCCATGCCTGAGAAGGCAGCGTCGGGCTGCGGCAGCCACTGACGCGATAGCATCGCGGCATGGCTTCCACACATTTCGGTTTCAAAACCGTCGACGAGCAAGAGAAAGCGCGCCACGTCAAAAGCGTGTTCGACTCCGTCGCACCCAATTACGACATCATGAACGACCTGATGTCGGGCGGTCTGCACCGGTTGTGGAAGCGCTACACCATTGCGGTGGCCAACCCGCAGCCTGGCCAAGCGGTGCTCGACATCGCGGGAGGCACTGGCGACTTGTCGTCGGCTTTTGCCCGTCGGGTGGGGCCCATCGGTCAGGTTGTGCACACCGACATCAACGAGGCCATGCTGCGCGAGGGCCGCGACCGGCTGCTCAACGAAGGCTTGGTCTTGCCTTCCTTGGTGTGCGACGCAGAAAAGTTGCCGTTCGCCGTTGAGAGCTTTCCCATCGTGTCGGGGGCCTTTGGCCTGCGCAACATGACCCACACAGACCAGGCGCTGGCTGAGATGCTC
>JBEIEH010000318.1:0-2406 GCA_040383055.1 Burkholderiaceae bacterium | reverse complement strand
GGTGATGAAGATCTTGGTGCCAAACACCTTGTAGCTGCCGTCAGGCTGCGGCTCAGCGCGTGAACGCACGGCGGCCAAATCGGAGCCGGCCTGCGGCTCGGTCAGGTTCATGGTGCCGGTCCACTCGCCGCTCACCAGCTTCTCCAGGTAGGTGGCTTTCAGATCGTCGCTGGCGGCGGTCAACAGCGCCTCAATCGCACCGTCGGTCAGGAGCGGGCACAGGGCAAAGCTCATGTTGGCGCTGTTGAGCATTTCGCCGCAGGCCGCGCCAATGGTCTTGGGCAGGCCCTGCCCGCCAAAGTCCACCGGGTGCTGCAAGCCCTGCCAGCCGCCTTCGGCGTACTGTTTGTAAGCCTCCTTGAAGCCGGGTGTGGTTGTCACCTGGTTGCCGTCGTGGTGCCACGATGGGTTTTTGTCGCCCTCCCAATTCAGCGGCGCGATCACATCTTCGTTGAGCTTGGCGCACTCCTCCAGCACCGCTTGTGCGGTCTCCAGCCCCGCGTCTTCAAAGCCGGGCAGCTGGGCCACCTGGTCGATGCGCGCGATGTGCTCGATGTTGAACAACATGTCCTTGAGGGGGGCGACGTAACTCATCCTGAAATCTCCGAAAAAGGGGCAACAACCGTCAGCAGATAACAAAAGGGCATCGCGAACGATGCCCTGACAAGGGGTGGATCAGAGCTTGGACACCAGCTCGGGCACCGCTGCAAACAAATCGGCTTCCAAGCCATAGTCGGCTACGCTGAAAATGGGCGCCTCGGGGTCTTTGTTGATCGCCACGATCACCTTGCTGTCCTTCATGCCGGCCAAGTGCTGGATGGCGCCGCTGATGCCACAGGCCACATACAGCTGGGGCGCGACGATCGTGCCGGTCTGGCCCACCTGCCAGTCGTTGGGGGCATAACCCGCGTCCACCGCCGCGCGGCTGGCACCCATGGCCGCGCCGAGCTTGTCGGCCAACGGCGTGATGACCTCGTTGAACTTCTCTGCGCTGCCCAAGGCGCGGCCACCGGAGACGATCACCTTGGCGGCGGTCAGCTCGGGGCGGTCGCTCTTGGCGATTTCACTGCCCACATAGGCGCTCTTGCCGTTGCCGCTGGCGGCTGCGACGGTTTCCACCGCAGCGCTGCCACCGCTGGCGGCTGCAGCGTCGAAACCAGTGGTGCGCACGGTGATCACCTTGGTGGCGTCGGCGCTTTGCACCGTGGCAATAGCGTTGCCGGCGTAGATGGGGCGCTCAAACGTGTCGGCGCTCACCACCTTGGTGATGTCGCTGATCTGCGCCACATCGAGCTTGGCGGCCACGCGAGGCGCCACGTTTTTGCCGCCAGCGGTGGCCGGGAACAAGATGTGGCTGTAGCCGCTGGCCACGGCCAACACTTGAGCCGCCACGTTCTCGGCCAGGCCGTGGGCGAAGCCTTCGGCGTCGGCGTGCAGCACCTTGGCCACACCAGCAATCTGGGCCGCAGCAGCGGCGGCGGCAGCGGCGTTGTGGCCCGCCACCAGCACATGCACATCGCCACCACAAGCGGCGGCGGCGGTCACGGTATTGAGGGTTGCGCCCTTGATGGACGCGTTGTCGTGTTCAGCAATCACCAAAACGGACATGACAGAAATTCCTTAAAAGCAAAAACAGATCGAGCGAAGTGACTGGGTCAAGGAACCCGCGGATCTGGCTCCGCCAGTCCGCAGGGTTCGCCCCCTGGGGGGGACGCCGCAGGCGGCGCGGGGGGTCAAATGACCTTCGCTTCGTTTTTGAGTTTGTCCACCAGCGTGGCCACATCCGGCACCTTGATGCCGGCACCGCGCTTGGGTGGCTCTTCCACTTTCAGGGTTTTCAGGCGCGGCGCCACGTCCACGCCAAGATCGGCCGGCTTGACGGTGTCCAGCGGCTTTTTCTTGGCTTTCATGATGTTGGGCAGCGTCACATAACGCGGCTCATTGAGACGCAGATCGGTGGTGACCACCGCCGGCAGGGCCACCGACAGAGTTTCCAAGCCGCCGTCGACCTCGCGGGTCACGGTGGCTTTGCCGTCGGCCACGTCCACTTTGCTGGCGAAAGTGGCTTGTGGCATGTCGGCCAGCGCTGCAAGCATTTGGCCGGTCTGGTTGGCGTCGTCGTCGATCGCTTGCTTGCCCAAAATCACCAAGCCGGGTTGCTCTTTGTCCACCAGGGCCTTAAGCAGCTTGGCCACTGCCAACGGCTGCAGCTCGGCGTCGGTTTCCACCAAGATGGCGCGATCCGCGCCAATGGCCATGGCGGTGCGCAGCGTCTCTTGGCACTGGGCCACACCACACGACACCGCGATCACTTCAGTGGCCACGCCTTTTTCTTTCAGGCGCACGGCTTCTTCGACCGCGATCTCGTCGAACGGGTTCATGCTCATCTTGACGTTGGCGATGTCC
>JBEIEH010000317.1:0-2409 GCA_040383055.1 Burkholderiaceae bacterium | reverse complement strand
CTCAGCGAAGCCGTGGCCAGCCTGAAGGCCGGGCGGGAACCCGATTTGCTGTCCCCGATGCAAGCGGCTACCGACATCAAGCTGCACGCGCCGGCGCTCTTGCCGAACGACTATTGCGGCGACGTGCACCTGCGCCTGAGCTTCTATAAAAAGCTTGCCACCGCCAAAACCACCGACCAGATCGACGGCTTGCTGGAAGAAATTGTCGACCGCTTTGGCAAGCTGCCACCGCAAGCGCAAACCCTCATCGACGTGCACCGCCTGCGGGTGCTGAGCCAACCGTATGGCGTGGTCAAGGTAGACGCCACACCAGGCGTGATCCTGATCGGCTTTAAACCCAACCCGCCGATCGACCCCATGGCCATCATCCACCTGATCCAGAAAAACAAACACATCAAGCTCGCCGGCAACGACAAGCTGCGTATCGAAAAAGCCCTGCCCGAGGTGAAAGACCGGGTGCAGATGGTGCGCGATGTGCTGCGCAGTTTGGGGCAGCCGCAAACGGCTGCGACCACATGACGCTACAAGGTGCCACTCACGCTCTACCGATAATGTCCACCATGAACACCCCCACCGAATTCGCTCCCGGCCTTGTGGTACAAGGCTTCACCCCTCCCCTGCGCCTTCGCGACTTCAAGCTGATCGCCTTTGACATGGACTCCACCCTCATCAACATCGAGTGTGTGGACGAGATCGCCGACGCGGCCGGCCGCAAGGCCGAGGTGGCGGCCATCACCGAGGCCGCGATGCGCGGCGAAATCACCGACTACAAGGACAGCCTGCGCCGGCGGGTGGCCCTGCTCAAAGGCGTGACGGTGGCGCACATGCAAAGCGTGATCGACGAGCGGCTGCGGCTCAACCCGGGCGCGGCAGATCTGGTGGCCGCTTGCAAAACCGCTGGCTTGAAGGTGCTGTTGGTGTCGGGTGGCTTCACCTTCTTTGCCAACCATGTGCGCGACCGCTTGGGCATCGACTGGACACGGTCCAACGTGCTGGAGGTGGCCGACGGTGTGCTGACCGGCCGCATGGTGGACCAGACCTGGGGCGATATTTGCGATGGCGAAGAAAAACGCAAAACCGTGCTGGCCACCTGCGCCGACATGGGCATTGCGCCCACCCAGGCGATAGCCATGGGCGACGGCGCCAACGACTTGCCGATGATGGGCGTAGCGGGCCTGTCGGTGGCGTATCACGCCAAACCGGCGGTGCGAGAAAAAGCCATGGTGGCGATCAACAGCGGCGGGCTGGACCGGCTGCTCGAGGTGCTGACGCCCGCATGATGGGGGCGCACATGTCTCAAGTTGAGACATGTGGAGACCGACGACTCTTGACGAATGTCAGCCCGCACGAAGGCAATGTCGCTACAGTGACAAGTATCTCTTTGCCTCCGTGCGCCATGCTCGAACGCCTCATTTACCAATCACAGGCCAGCCACGAATTTGGCTCACTGCACCTGTTCAACCTGCTGACCGAAGCGCGTCTGCGCAACCAGCGACTCCAGATCACGGGCCATCTGCTGTATTTCGAAGGCCGGTTCACCCAATGCATCGAAGGGCCTACCGCCAGCATCGACCAGCTGTGGCAAAGCCTGCAGCGCGACGATCGCCACCACGATGTGCAACTGCTAGGGCGTTATGCGATTGAGGAGCGCCGCTTTCCGGAGTGGACCATGGCGTTCTCCAGCTACCAATCGCTGTACGTGCACGGCATGACCGGCTTTTTTCCGGTGGACGATGGGGGAGACTCGCCCCTGGTGACGATTTGCAGCAGCCAAAGTGAAGCCAGCGGCGACACCGAGGTGGGCCTGCAACACCAGGGCTGACGTCAGCCGCCAGCCCACTTGGGCGCATGCCCCATGGCTTGCAACGCGGCCATGACCCGCTCCACATGGTCGCCCTGGATTTCGATGCGCCCGTCTTTGGCGGTGCCACCGCTGCCGCAAGCCGCTTTCAGCCGTTTGGCACACGCGTCGAGTTCGGCCGCGGTCATGGGCAGGCCTACGACCAAGGTCACGGTTTTGCCGCCACGCCCCGCGCTGCTGCGCGACACGCGCACCTTGCCATCGCCCAGCACCTGGGCGGCCATGTGGGTCGCGCAACGGCAGTCGGCCAGCGCTTGGCGGCAACTGGGGCAGGTGCGCCCGCCGTCGGTGGAATAGACCAGCCGGGTGCTCATGCGTCCGCCTCGGGGTGGATCTCGTAACCGCCTTCTTCCAGGTGGCGGTAGGGGCCAAACACCGCCACCCTGGCGGCGGCTTCCGCGGCCTGCCATTGGCTGAGCAACAAAAACTCGTCTTGGGTGAGCGCATGGGGATCGGGTTCGTCGCCGTAACGCTCGGTCAAAGCCCGAGCGGCCACATAAACTGGCCACACCAAAGCCGGATCGCCCAAGCTGTCGGCCAGCGCTTGG
>JBEIEH010000316.1:0-2420 GCA_040383055.1 Burkholderiaceae bacterium | reverse complement strand
GGAAGAACAAGGCGGCGACGTGTTCTTTGGCGAGCCCATGCTGAACATTGCCGACTTCATGCAGACCGATGGCGGGCTGGGCATGGTCAACATCCTGGCGGCCGACAAGCTGCTCAATGCGCCCCGGCTCTACGCCACCTTCCTGCTGTGGATGCTGTCCGAGCTGTTTGAAACACTGCCCGAGATCGGCGACCCCGAGAAGCCCAAGCTGGTGTTCTTTTTTGACGAGGCCCACCTGCTGTTCAACGAAGCGCCCAAGGTGCTGGTCGAGCGCATTGAGCTGGTGGTGCGGCTGGTGCGTTCCAAGGGCGTGGGCGTCTACTTCGTCACCCAAAACCCGCTCGACATTCCCGACAGCGTGCTCGGCCAGCTAGGCAACCGGGTGCAGCACGCGTTGCGCGCTTTTACACCGCGCGACCAAAAAGCGGTCAAGGCCACAGCGGAAACCATGCGCCCCAAAGCGGGTCTCAACATCGAAGCCGCGATCACCGAACTGGCCGTGGGCGAGGCGCTGGTGAGTTTTTTGGACGCCAAAGGCCGCCCGAGCGAAACCGAACGGGTGTTTGTGCTGCCGCCAGGCAGCCAGATCGGCCCGATCACTCCCGAGCAGCGCCAGACCTTGATCGCCGGATCGTTGGTGGCCGGTGTATATGAAAAAACCCTGGACCGCGAAAGCGCCTACGAGGTGCTGATAACCCACGCCGGGCGCAGCGCTGCGGCCGCAGAGGCGCCCAGCGACACCCCCAAGACGCCGCGGGTGCCCGGAGCTGCCACAACACCGGCCGATGCGAGCGCCGGCGGCATGCTCAACGAGTTGCTGTTTGGCCGCACCGGCCCACGCGGTGGTCAGCACGACGGTTTGGTGCAAACCATGGCCAAAACCGCCGCGCGCAGCGTAGCCTCAGGACTCGGCCGCCAGATCGTGCGGGGTGTGCTCGGCAGCCTGCTCGGCGGTGGGCGCAAGCGCTGACCCCTCCATCCTTTGACTGTCCAGCCATGAAACTCATTCTTTTATTCGCCACCTTACTCGTCGCAGGCCCTTTGCTGGCAGGTCAGTTGGGATGGCTATCTGGTAAGCAGCCGACCGATTTGGGCGTCGCCGATGGACGCCTAAAAGCGCCATCCAAAACGCGCAACAGCGTCTCCAGCCAAGCCAGCCTCTACCCCGAGCACCCTCAGCGGGCGTATGCCGACATCGCGCCTTTGGCGCTGCTGGCTGGCGGCGCCGAGGCCTCGATGGTGGCCCTGCGCCAGGCCTTGGAGGCCACCCCAGGCATCGCGGTGCAAGAGGTGCGGGTGGACTACCTGCGCGCCACCGCCCGCACCCGATGGCTCGGTTTTGTCGACGATTTGGAGTTCTGGCTCGACCCCAGCGCCCAGGTGATTCACTTGCGCAGCGCCAGTCGCCTCGGACGCGAGGACTTTGGCGCCAACCGCGCTCGCATAGAAGCCATTCGACAGCGCTACCAAGACTGATACCTGGTTCACCCACCCAGACAAAAAAAGCCCAGCAACGCCGGGCTTTTTTTCTTGTCACAAAGCAGCCAATCAGTCTGCCGCCGTGGTTTCCTCCGGCTTGGCCTTACCCTCTTTTTTGGGCAGCGGCTGAATATCGAGCTTGACCTCGCTCGTCTCTTTTCCAGCGTCGTCCGTCTTGTGCTCAATGTCGACCGTCAAGCGACCGCCCTCGGTCAGGCGACCAAACAGCAGCTCATCGGCCAGCGCCTTGCGGATGGTGTCTTGAATCAGGCGCTGCATCGGGCGAGCACCCATGAGCGGATCAAAACCCTTCTTGGCCAAGTGTTTGCGCAGATCGTCGGTGAAGGTAACGTCCACCTTCTTCTCAGACAGTTGCTGTTCCAGCTGCAACAGAAACTTGTCGACCACCCGCAGGATGATGTTTTCATCGAGCGCACGGAAGCTGACGATGGAATCGAGCCGGTTGCGGAACTCAGGCGTGAACAGGCGTTTGATATCGGCCATCTCATCGCCCGCTTCGCGCGGGTTGGTGAAGCCAATCGTCGCCTTGTTCATGGTCTCGGCACCGGCGTTGGTCGTCATGATGATGATGACGTTGCGGAAGTCGGCCTTGCGCCCGTTGTTGTCGGTCAGCGTGCCGTGGTCCATCACCTGCAGCAACACGTTGAAGATGTCCGGGTGCGCCTTCTCAATTTCGTCGAGCAGCAGCACACAGTGCGGCTTTTTGGTGACCGCCTCCGTCAGCAGTCCGCCCTGATCAAAACCCACATAGCCCGGAGGCGCACCGATCAGGCGGCTGACCGCGTGGCGCTCCATGTATTCGGACATGTCGAAGCGGATCAGGTCGATGCCCATGATGTAGGCCAGTTGCTTGGCGGCTTCGGTCTTGCCCACGCCCGTGGGGCCGCTGAACAGGAAGGCACCGATCGGCTTGTCCCCCT
>JBEIEH010000315.1:0-2434 GCA_040383055.1 Burkholderiaceae bacterium | reverse complement strand
GTCTTGCTGACGGCGCTGGCGCTCGGCCAAGGCGCGCTGGCCGTCCCAGGGGGATCGCGCCAACCATTGGCGCAGCAGCGCTTCTTGCTCAGCGCTCACGCTGCCATAAAACTGTGTGATGCGCTTGCTGGTGCGTTCCACCCGTTTGTCGATGCGCGCCTGTGGGCTGCCGTCGACAAAGTCTTCTCGAAAGTCTTGGTTGCTGTCGGCTTGCTGTCGCGCCAGCCGTTGCAGCTGGGCCGGTTGCAGCTGCAGGCTCAGGCGCGCGGCGGCAGGCAGGGCCTGGTCGATCGCCTGCCAGGCGCGGCCACGCAACCATTCCACCTCGCGGCACACCTGGTCGGCGATCCAGTCGTTGCGGGCTTGGGCCTGCCAGCGGCGCAGCTGGCTGGTCAGCTCGGGCAGGCCTTGTTGGCGGTGCCAAGCAAAAAAGGCGTCTACGTCTTGGCGCACCAGCGCTTCCTGGGCATCGTTGAGGTCGAGCTGGCGATCGATCCACCAGTAGCTCACGTTGGGCGCTTGTCGGTAGGCCAGTTGCACCGCGCTGCAGGCGGCCAGCACAGCCACCGCTGCGCCGAGCAGCCAAAGACGCGCGGGCCGTCTCCAGCGGGCACCGATAATCGCTTTTTTGTCGGTGGTGTGTGTCTGTGGCATGCCGCCCAACGGATTTGAGGTGGTCATGTCGTTCCCTGTGGATGTGGTGGTGATGGCGGCGGGCAAAGGCACCCGCATGAAAAGTCAAAAGCCCAAAGTGTTGCACCGTTTGGCCGGTCGCGCTTTGGCCCAGCGGGTGCTGGACACCGCAGCGGGGTTGAACGCGCGTTCGGTGGTCGTGATCACCGGCCACGGCGCCGACCAAGTGGAAGCCGGTTTGAGCGCCCCACTGCTGGCCGGTGGCGAAGCGGTGCCGCTGCGTTTTGTGCGGCAAGAGCCCCAGCTGGGCACCGGCCACGCGGTGCAGCAGGCCGCGCCGGTGCTGCCCGACGACGGTGTGACCCTGGTGCTCTCGGGCGACGTGCCGCTGACCGAGGTCGCCACCTTGCAGGCCTTGCTGGCCGCTTGTGCGGGCCAACACCTGGCCTTGCTCACACTCGACATGCCCGACCCGACCGGCTATGGGCGCATCGTGCGCGCCGCCGACGGCGCGGTGCAAGCCATCGTGGAGCACAAGGACGCCACCCCGGAGCAGCGCGGGATCACCGAAATCTACAGCGGCATCATGGCGGTGCCTACGCGCTTGCTGCGCGGCTGGCTGGCGCGCTTGGACAACCGCAATGCGCAGAACGAGTACTACCTGACCGATGTGGTGAAGTTCGCCGCGGCCGAGGGCTGTGTGGTGCTGGGGCACTGCATTGGCGACTCGCTGCAGGTGGCCGGTGTCAACAGCCCGGTGCAACTCGCCGAATTGGAGCGCGCCCACCAGCGCCGTGTGGCCCATGCGCTGATGGAGCAGGGGGTGCGCCTGGCCGACCCGGCGCGCATCGACGTGCGGGGCACGCTCGAATGCGGACAAGACGTGGACATCGACGTCAACTGTGTGTTCGAAGGCTGTGTGCGCATTGCCGATGGGGTGCGCATCGGTGCGAACTGCGTGATCGCCAACTGCCGCATCGAGGCCGGTGCGGTGATCCACCCCTTCACCCACATCGACGGTGAAAAAGCCGGCGCCACCGTGGGCGCGGACGCGCTGATCGGGCCGTTTGCCCGCCTGCGCCCTGGCGCGCAGTTGGGCGCCGAGGTGCACATTGGTAACTTTGTCGAGGTGAAGAATTCGACGCTGGCCCGGGGCGCCAAGGCCAACCACTTGGCCTATTTGGGCGACGCCACCGTGGGCGAGCGGGTGAACTACGGCGCCGGCAGCATCACCGCCAACTACGACGGCGCCAACAAACACCGCACGGTGATTGAGGCCGATGTCCACATTGGCAGCAACTGTGTGTTGGTGGCGCCGGTGACCATTGGCGCGGGTGGTACTGTGGGCGGTGGCTCGACCATCACCAAAAACACCGAGCCGGGCGCCTTGAGCGTGGCGCGCGGCAAGCAGGTGAGCATTCCCCATTACCAGCGACCGCAGAAGAAGCCCTCAGGGGCCTGAGCCGACTCAGCGCGGCGGCGCGGGCGGTGATGGCGTCGGTTTGAGCGGCGCCGGGTCGGTTGAACTGTGACCGGGTGAGTCGGCTTGGCCCAAATCCATCAGGGCGCTCAATCCCATCACCACTTCCGATTCCCGAAAACGCGTGCTGGCGTAGCGCGAATCTTCTGCGTCCAGTTGTTTTTTGAGGGCGTGCAGCGCTTGGGCGCGGTGGGTGGCGGCGGTGCGGTCAAGCCCCGCTTGCCGCAGTTCGGCCAAGTCCAGTTGGCGCCGCAAATCGGCGGGGCGCGGCATGCGGTCCACCGACTGGCGCAGAAACACCAAGCGAATCCCGGCTGAGCG
>JBEIEH010000314.1:0-2448 GCA_040383055.1 Burkholderiaceae bacterium | reverse complement strand
TACGACGCGGTGCGGCTGTTTCCGCAGCCCGAGAAAAACTACAGCTGGTGGGATTACCGCGACTTCGCGTTTCGCCGCAAGCGCGGCCTGCGCATCGACCACATCTTGATCACCGACGCGCTCAAGGCCCGCGCCAGCGCCTGCGCGGTGGACCCAACCCCCCGCAAAAACGAACGCCCCAGCGACCACGCACCGGTGGTGCTGTCACTCCAGACCTAATTCTTGGATCTTGCGGGTGATGGTGTTGCGACCGATGCCGAGCTTTTGTGCGGCTTCGATGCGCCGGCCCCGGGTGTTGGCCAGCGCGGTCTGAATCAGGCAGGTTTCAAACTGGCGGCTGAGCGCGTCCCACACGTCGTGCTGGCCGGCGTCGAGCAAGGCCTTGGCCTCGTGCTGCAGGTCAAAGGTCCACATGGGCACTGGCGCGTTGGGCGCTGGTGCGGCGGTTGCGCCCGGCCCCATCGCCACAGCGGTGGTCTCTGACGCCACAGGCTGCCCCTCGGCCGAGGCACTGACGGTGGATGCGCCAGCGGGGGCGGCGGTGTCCAGCACCTCGGGAGACAAGTCTTTGACCTCAATCACCTGCGCGGGCGCCATCACGGTGAGCCAGTGGCAGACGTTTTCCAACTGGCGCACATTGCCCGGAAAGTCGAACTGCGACAGCCGCGCCAGCGCCTCGGGCGTGATGCGCTTGGGCTCCACGCCGAGCTGGCCCGCGCTGCGCTGCAAAAAGTGGCGCGTGAGCATGGCGATGTCTTCGCGCCGCTCGCGCAGGGCCGGCAGGCGCAGGCGGATCACGTTCAAGCGGTGAAACAGGTCTTCGCGGAATGCACCATCTTTGACCCGCTGCTCCAGATGTTGGTGCGTGGCGGCGATGACGCGCACGTTGGCACGCACCGCGCTGTGGCCGCCTACGCGGTAGAAGTGCCCGTCGGACAACACCCGCAACAGCCGGGTCTGCAGGTCGAACGGCATGTCGCCGATTTCGTCCAAAAACAGGGTGCCACCGTCGGCCTGCTCAAAACGTCCGCGCCGCATGGCCTGGGCACCGGTGAAGGCGCCGCGCTCGTGGCCAAACAGCTCAGATTCGAGCAGGTCTTTGGGAATGGCGGCGGTGTTGATGGCGACAAAAGGGCCGCTGGCGCGCGGCGAGTGTTTGTGCAAGGCGCGGGCCACCAGCTCTTTGCCCGAGCCCGATTCACCGGTGATGAGCACGGTGACATGGCTTTGCGACAGCCGGCCGATGGCGCGAAACACGTCTTGCATGGCCGGCGCCTGGCCCAGCATTTCGGGGGTGGCGTCGGCGCCTTCGTCCACCACCTCGTCGCGCTGGCTCTCGGCCACCGCGCGGTGGATCAGCTCCACCGCCTTGGGCAGATCAAAAGGCTTGGGCAGGTACTCAAACGCACCGCCCTGAAAGGCGGACACCGCGCTGTCCAGATCGGAAAACGCGGTCATGATGATGACCGGCAGGTCGGGGAACTGGGCCTTGACCTTCTCCAGCAAATCGAGGCCAGACCCGCCGGGCATGCGGATGTCGCTGACCATGACCTGCGGACCGTCGCCGTCGCCGCACTGGGCCAGGGCGCGCAGCACCTCTTGGGCGGTTGTGAAACTGCGGGTGGGCAGGTTCTCGCGCAGCAGCGCTTTTTCCAGCACGAAGCGAATCGATTGGTCGTCGTCGACTATCCAAATGGGCTTCATGTGCAAGTCTTCCCTTGTGGCGTGGGTGTTATGGCAACGGAATCAATATCTTGAAATCCGTTCGGCCGGGCTGGCTGTCGCACTCGATCAGGCCGTGGTGCTGCTGAACAAAGGTTTGTGCCAGCGTCAACCCCAGGCCGGACCCACCGTCGCGCCCCGACACCAGGGGATAGAAGATGCGGTCCTTGATCGCGTCCGGAATACCGGGCCCGTTGTCCATGACATGCAATTCCAGTGCCAGACGGTAGCGCTGCTTGCCAAAGGTGAGCTGGCGAGCCACCCGACTCTTGAACACGATTTCGGCGTCGCCCGCGCCGATGCGGTCGGCCAGCGCCTGGGCCGCGTTGTGGGCGATGTTGAGCACGGCCTGAATGAGCTGCTCTTTGTCACCTCGGAATTCGGGGATCGAGGTGTCGTAGTCGCGCACCACCCGCAGGCCTTTGGGAAATTCCGCCAGGATCAGGCTGCGCACCCGTTCACACACCTCGTGGATGTTCACATCGCCCACCACATGGGGGCGGCGGTGTGGCGCCAGCAACCGGTCCACCAAGGCCTGAAGTCGGTCGGCCTCATGGATGATGACCTGGGTGTATTCGGTCAGCTCACGGGAGTCGATCTCCATCTCCAGCAACTGGGCCGCACCCCGAATCCCACCCAGCGGATTCTTGATCTCATGGGCCAGGTTGCGAATCAGCTCCTTGTTGGCCTGGGCCCGCTCCATCAGGCGCTCTTCGCGGTCCTGCT
>JBEIEH010000313.1:0-2476 GCA_040383055.1 Burkholderiaceae bacterium | reverse complement strand
CCAAGTGCACGCCTTGGCTGGGCTGCACCAATGGGCGCACCGCTTGGCCGCTGGGCTGGCTGCGCCCCAAGGCCTGCTGCCGCAGCGCGTCGACCCACACACCAGCGGCATTGACCACCGTGCGGGCGCTGACTTGGGTGTGTTCGTCGCTCAACGCGTCGCGCAAGCTCACCCGCCAACCATCGGGCGCTGGACTCATGCCCACCACCCGGGTGTGGTTGCGCAAGTGGGCGCCAGCGGCCTGAGCGGTGCTGGCCAAAGCCAGGGCCAAGCGGGCGTCGTCAAACTGGCCGTCCCAATAGCGCACACCCGCCACCGCACCCGGCATGTGGGGCAAGAGCCGACGCAGCGCCGCGCCGCCCAGCGACTCGGTAGCGCCCAAACTCAGGCGCCCTGCCAGCCATTGGTACATCTTGAGCCCCGTCCACGTCACGGCCCAAGACAAGCGGCTTGTTTCAGCCACCACAAAAGGCAAGGCTTGGGCCAAATGGGGCGCCAGCCCCAGCACCACGGCGCGTTCGCGCAGCGCCTCGCGCACCAGCGACACCCTGCCCTGCGCCAAATAGCGCACGCCGCCGTGCAGCAGCTTGGTGGAGCGCGACGAGGTGCCACAGGCAAAGTCGCGCGCCTCCACCAGCGCCACGCGCCGGCCTTCGAGCGCGGCCTGCACGGCCACCCCCAAGCCGGTGGCGCCGCCACCGATCACCAGCACATCCAGCGGTGCTTCGGTGCCACAACGCGCCCAATCGGACAGTTCAGATCGAATCATGAACAATCAACTTAAATGTTTTATTTTGTTTCGTTTGCTTTCGTTTTTGTGTTTATACAGCGAAACACACGGTTTCGCTTATGCTCGAAATCCCTGATACGGCAACCGGACAGACCGGCTACAAACCCTGGCATGACGATGGCACTCAACCCCCGGCAACTGGCCATGCTGCAGGCCGTGCGCGACAGCGGCAGCCTCAAAACCGAGCAACTGGCCGAACGCTTTCAGACCACACTGCAAACCGTGCGCCGCGACGTGCAGCGCCTGACCGACGCCGGCGTGCTGGAGCGCTTTCATGGCGGCGTGCGCGCGCCCGACAGCAGCAGCCGCAACACCGCCTACACCGAGCGCCAGCGCAGCCACGCCGACGCCAAGCAGCGCATCGCCCGCACCGTGGCCGCCGCCATACCGCCAGGCAGCAGTCTGTTCATGAACATCGGCACCACGGTCGAGGCCGTGGCACACGAACTGCTGCACCACCAAGACCTGCGGGTGGTGACCAACAACCTGCATGTGGCGCGCATCCTGAGCGCCAACCCGCACTGTGAGGTGGTGGTGGCCGGTGGCACGGTGCGCCACGAAGACCTGGGTGTGGTCGGCGAGGCGGCGTTGTCCTTCATTGAGCAGTTCAAAGTCGACATTGGGCTGATTGGCATCAGCGGCATCGACACCGACGGCACGCTGCGCGACTTCGACATGCGCGAGGTGATGGTGGCGCGCGCCATCGTCGCGCAATCGCGCCAGGTCTGGCTGGCGGCCGACGCCAGCAAGTTTGGCCGCGCCGCCATGATTGAAATGGCGCCGCTCAAAGTGGTGCACACCCTGTTCACCGACACCCTGCCCGAGCCCACTTTTGAACGCCTGCTGCGCGACCAAGACGTGCGCTGCGTGGTGGCACCTGCCTGACACAACAACACAACGGAGACCCTTCGCATGACCCGCCCCACTTACCTGCTGGCCCTGGACCAGGGCACCACCAGCTCACGCGCCATCGTGTTTCGCGACGACGGCGGCGTGCACAGCATGGCACAGCAGGAATTCCCGCAGATCTACCCACAGCCGGGATGGGTCGAGCACGACGCCATCGCCATCTGGGACAGCCAGCTGGCCACCGCCCGCGCAGCGCTGGCCCAAGGCGGGCTGCGCCCGGCCGACATCACCGGCCTGGGCATCACCAACCAGCGCGAAACCACGGTGTTGTGGCACCGGCGCACTGGGCAACCGCTGCACCACGCCATCGTCTGGCAAGACCGACGCACCGAAGCGCTGTGCCAGCGGCTCAAAGACGAGGGCGCCGAGGCGCGGGTGCAGGCCAAAACCGGCCTGCGGCTGGACCCGTATTTTTCTGGCACCAAGCTGCGCTGGTTGCTCGACAACGTGCCCGACGCCCGCGCCCAAGCGCAGGCCGGTGAGCTGGCGTTTGGCACCATCGACAGCTGGCTGATCTGGCAGCTCACCGGTGGCGCGCGACACGTCACCGACATCAGCAACGCCAGCCGCACGCTGATGCTCAACATCCACACCGGTCAGTGGGACGACGAGCTGCTGGCCTTGCTCGACATTCCCCGCAGCGTGTTGCCCGATGTGCTGCCCTCGGTGGCCGACTTTGGCCAAGTGTTGCCGGGCCTGCTGGGCGGCGGCGACGCGGTGGTGCAAATTGGCGGCGTGGCCGGCGACCAGCAGTCCGCCCTGCTCGGCCAGGCCTGT
>JBEIEH010000312.1:0-2477 GCA_040383055.1 Burkholderiaceae bacterium | reverse complement strand
GCGCTGCGCCGCCACCCGCCCGATCCGAGCGACCCGACCCACACGTTTTACTTTCACATCGATGAGAGCCGGGTCATCGACGCCAAGTTCGGCGGCAACTCGGCGCGCTGGATCAACCACAGCTGCGCGCCCAATTGCGAAGCCGAAGTCGACGGCGGGCGCGTGTTCATCCGCGCGCTGCGCAACATCGCGGTGGGCGAAGAGCTGTTTTACGACTACGGCCTGGTGATCGACGAGCCGTACACCAAGGCGCTCAAAGCGCAATACCCCTGCTGGTGCGGCGCAGCAGCCTGCCGGGGCACCTTGCTGGCGCCCAAGCGCGCCGGCCGCACCACCCGCTTGGGCTGAGCCCCACATGGCCACCGTGCGCGACCCCCTGCTGGCCGGACACCTGGAAAGGGTGTGGACCCAAGTCGCGCCCTGGTTGCCAGGCTTCACGGTGGAGGCCCTGCCCGAGATCGACTCCAGCAACGCCGAGCTGATGCGCCGCGCGCGCACCGGCCAAGCCGACGCCTGTTTGCTGGTGGCCGAGCACCAAACCGCCGGGCGCGGCCGCATGGGCAAGCGCTGGGTGGGTGAGCCGGGCGATGCGCTCACCTTCTCCCTTGGCCTACCCTTGGCGCCGCACGACTGGTCGGGCCTGTCGCTGGCGGTGGGCTTGGCCCTGGCCCAAGCCCTGCACAGCCGGGTACGCCTCAAGTGGCCCAACGACCTGTGGCTCGACGGGCGCAAGCTCGGCGGCATTTTGGTCGAGACCGCCAGCCTGCCCACACCCGACGAGCGGCGCTGGGTGGTGGTGGGCGTGGGCATCAACCTGCGCTTGCCCGCCGAACTGCCCAGCGCGCCCGACGCCGATGCACCAGCCCCCGTGCCCCCAGCCGCGGTGGCCGAATGGTGGCCACAGGCCCGCGTGGGCCAAGTGCTCGAAGCCGTGGCCGCCCCGCTGGTGCAAGCCCTGCTGCGCTTTGAGCGCCAAGGCTTTGCGCCGCTGGCCGATGCGTTTGCCGAACGCGACGCCCTGCGCGGCCTGCGGGTGAACATCTCCAACGGTCAAACCGGGCAAGCCGATGGCGTGGACGCCAGCGGCGCGCTGCGCGTGTTGACCGAGACCGGACCGCTGGTCCTGACCCATCACGAAGTGAGTGTGCGCCCATGTTGAGAGGCCTTGTGATCGCGCTGCTGGCGGCCAACGCCGTGTTTTTTGCTTGGAGCCACGGCCACTTGGCGGCTTTTGGCTGGCCGGCCAACACCGCAGCCGAGCCGCAGCGCTTGGCCCAACAAATCGCCCCCGACGCGGTGGTGTTGCTCAATCCCCCCGCACCGGCGGTGGTCGCCGAACGTCCAGCGGAGCCGATCACAACACCAGCACCCACGCCCGAGGCCCCAGCCGCACCCGCGGCCCGCGCCGACACCAGCGCCGACAACGCCACCGCCTGCTGGAAGGTCGATGGCCTGAGCGCCGAGCAATGGACTGTCTGGCAAGGCCGCATCAAGGACGCGGAGCTGCCCGACGCCGTTTGGCGCGTGAGCGAGGAAGCCGGCAATGGCCGCTGGATGGTCTACATGGGGCGCTACGACGCCGCCCAGCTCGCGCGCAAAAAAGGTGAACTCGAACGCCTGGGCCTGAGTTTTGAAGAACTGCGCGCCGGCCCCTGGGCCTTTGGTGTGTCGCTGGGCAGTTTTGAGAACGAAGCCGCCGCACAAGCCGGCCTGGAAGCCCTGCGCCCCAAAGGCGTGCGCACCGCGCGGGTGGAGGTCGAGCGCCCCGACCTCAAGCGTTACAACCTGCGCTTGAACGCCATCACCGAAGCGCAGCACAACGCCATGCCGGCCAACGGTAAACGACTGCAGCGCTGCGAATAAGCCCCCTCGCAGCGCTCAGGGGCGTTGGCTTTAGCCGGCGTTGACCACCCGGGCCATTTCCAGGCACTTGTTGGAATAGCCCCACTCGTTGTCGTACCAGGCCACCAGCTTCACAAAGGTGCTGTCCAGCGCAATGCCGGCGTCGGCATCGAACACACTGGTGCAGACCTCGCCCCGGAAGTCGGTCGACACCACCTTGTCGGTGGTGTAGCCCATCACACCTTTCATGGCGCCTTGGCTCTGCGCCAGCATTTCGGCGCAAATCTCGGCGTAGCTGGCGGGGGTGTTGAGTTCGGCGGTCAGGTCCACCACCGACACATCGCTGGTGGGCACCCGAAACGCCATGCCGGTGAGCTTGCCCTTGAGTGCGGGCAAGACCACACCCACCGCCTTGGCCGCGCCGGTGCTGCTGGGAATGATGTTTTCCAAAATGCCGCGACCGCCGCGCCAGTCTTTGTTGCTTGGGCTGTCCACGGTTTTTTGGGTGGCGGTGGTGGCGTGCACCGTGGTCATGAGGCCGCGCTTGATGCCCCATTTGTCGTGCAGCACCTTGGCCAGCGGCGCCAGGCAGTTGGTGGTGCAGCTGGCGTTGCTGACGATGGCCTGGCCGGCGT
>JBEIEH010000311.1:0-2486 GCA_040383055.1 Burkholderiaceae bacterium | reverse complement strand
CGCGCGTCAGAATGAGGGCGCCCCGGTCGTTGAGCGATTTGGCGATGATCTCGCGCCGGGGCATCTCGGGCAGCAGGCGGTCGATGGCGGCTTGCACCGCGTCGATGTAGGCGGCGTCGGGACACAACAAAATGCTCTGCGCCAGCTCGTCGTGCTCGGCTTGGCTGAACAAATCCATCGCCACCCAGTCGGCGGGTGTCGTGCCATCGGCCAGCACCAGAATCTCCGACGGGCCGGCGATCATGTCGATGCCCACGGTGCCGAACACGCGCTTCTTGGCGCTGGCCACATAGGCGTTGCCCGGGCCGGTGATCTTGTCGACCTTGGGGATGGTCGCGGTGCCGTAGGCCAGGGCGGCCACGGCTTGCGCACCACCCAGGGTGAAAGCGCGGCTCACGCCGGCCACGCAAGCGGCTGCCAGCACCAGCGGGTTGCGCACACCGGCTGGCGTGGGCACGACCATGATGATGTCCTGCACCCCTGCCACATGGGCCGGAATGGCGTTCATCAGCACGGACGAGGGATAGGCCGCTTTGCCGCCGGGCACATAAATGCCCACACGGTCGAGCGGCGTGACTTTTTGGCCCAGCAGCGTGCCGTCTTCGTCGCGGTAGCTCCAGCTCTCGCCCGAGGCTTTCTTTTGCGCTTCGTGGTACTCGCGCACCCGGGCGGCGGCGGCTTGCAGTGCCTCGCGCTGCGCGGCGGGCAAGCTGTTCAAAGCGGCTTGCAGCTCGGCCTGGGTGATTTCCAGCTCGGCCACGCTGTTGGCGCTCAGGCCGTCAAAGCGCTGGGTGTAGTCCAACACCGCCGCGTCGCCGCGCGTTTGCACATCAGCCAAGATGTCGGCCACGCGCTGCTCGATGGCGGCGTCGGTGTCTGCCGACCAGTGCAGGCGCTGCGCAAAAGCGGCTTCAAAACCGGCGTCGGTGGTCGACAGTCGCAAGGGGCGGGCGTTCATGCGGGCGTCATCCTTCCACGGCTTGGGCAAAGGCGTCGATGATGGGGCGGATGCGCTCGCGCTTGAGCTTGAGCGCCGCTTGGTTGACCACCAGACGCGAGCTGATGTCCATGATGTGTTCCACCTCCACCAGCTTGTTGGCCTGCAAGGTTTTGCCGGTGGATACCAAGTCGACAATCGCGTCGGCCAAGCCGGTGAGCGGCGCCAACTCCATGCTGCCGTAGAGCTTGATGAGGTCCACATGCACCCCTTTGCTGGCGAAAAATTCGCGTGCGATGGCGGTGTACTTGGTGGCCACTTTCAGTCGCGAGCCTTGACGCACGGCAGAGGCGTAGTCGAAGTCGGAGGGCACGGCCACGCTCATGCGGCATTTGGCGATTTTCAGGTCCAGCGGCTGGTACAAGCCCTGGCCGCCGTGTTCGATCAGCGTGTCTTTGCCGGTCACGCCCAGATCGGCGCCACCGTGCTCCACGTAGGTTGGCACGTCGGTGGCACGCACCAGCACCACCCGCACATCGGCCCGGTTGGTCGGCAGAATCAGCTTGCGCGAGGTTTCGGGGTCTTCCAACACCTCAATGCCTGCAGCAGCCAGCAGCGGCAAGGTCTCGTCAAAAATGCGTCCCTTGGACAGAGCGAGCGTGATCATCGGATTCTTTCAATGCGCGCACCCAGGCCACGCAGCTTGATTTCCATTTGGTCGTAGCCGCGGTCAAGGTGGTAGATGCGGTCGACGATGGTGTCGCCCTCGGCCACCAAACCGGCGATGACCAAGCTGGCCGAGGCGCGCAGGTCGGTCGCCATGACGGTGGCACCCGAGAGTCGCTCCACCCCTTCGACCACCGCCACCTTGCCATCCACTTGAATCCGCGCGCCCAGGCGCACCATTTCGTTGACGTGCATAAAACGGTTTTCAAAAATCGTTTCGGTCACGGTGCTGGTGCCGCTGGCGATGCAGTTGAGCGCCATGAACTGCGCCTGCATATCGGTGGGGAAGCCCGGGTATTCGGTGGTGCGAAAGCTCTGGCCTTTGAGGCGCCCACTGGCGCGTACCCGGATAAAACCATCGCCCGCCTCGATCTCGGCACCTGCCTCGCGCAGCTTGTCGATCACCGCGTCCAAGTGGTCGGCGCGGCCGTGGCGCAACACCACATCGCCACCGGTGGCGGCCACCGCACACAAAAAGGTGCCAGCCTCAATCCGGTCAGCCACCACCGCGTGTTCACATCCGTGCAAGCGCTCCACGCCTTGGATGCGGATGCGGCTGGTGCCGTGGCCTTCGATGCGCGCGCCCATCTTGATCAGCATCTCGGCCAGATCGGGGATCTCGGGCTCTTGGGCGGCGTTTTCCAACACGGTTTCGCCCTCAGCCAAGCAAGCGGCCATCAGGAAGTTCTCGGTGCCGGTCACCGTCACCATGTCGGTGGTGATGCGCGCGCCCTTGAGCCGGGTGCGGCCAGCGGGCAGCTGCGCCACCATGTAGCCGTGCTCGACCACAATCTCGGCGCCCATGGCTTGCAGGCCTTTGATG
>JBEIEH010000310.1:0-2488 GCA_040383055.1 Burkholderiaceae bacterium | reverse complement strand
TTTGTGTTTGAACGCGACATCGCGCCCGGCGAGGCGGTGTTTGTTGATTTGCAGGGCCAAGTGCACCGCGAGGCCTGCGCGTCCGCTCGCGGCCATCACCCGTGCATCTTCGAATACGTGTATCTGGCTCGGCCCGACTCGGTGCTCGACGGCATTTCGGTCTATCAGGCGCGCCTCAACATGGGCGTCACCTTGGCCAAGCGGGTGGTGTCGGCGGTGCCGCCGAACGAGATTGATGTGGTGATTCCCATCCCCGAATCCTCGCGCCCCAGCGCCATGGAGCTGGCGCAGCTCATTGGCCGCCCCTACCGCGAAGGGTTTGTGAAAAACCGCTATGTGGGCCGCACCTTCATCATGCCGGGGCAGGCGGTGCGCAAAAAGTCGGTGCGCCAAAAGCTCAACGTCATTGGCAGCGAATTCAAAGGCCGCAATGTGCTGTTGGTGGACGACTCCATCGTGCGCGGCACCACCAGCCGCGAAATTGTGCAAATGGCGCGCGAGGCCGGCGCCCGCAAGGTCTACTTGGCCAGCGCCGCGCCGCCAGTGCGCTTCCCCAACGTCTACGGCATCGACATGCCCACGCCCGACGAGCTGGTGGCCCACGGCCGCACGGTGGACGAGGTGCGCGCCATCATCGGATGCGACGCCCTGATCTATCAAGACCTCGACGCGATGAAACAGGTGGTGGGCGCGCTCAACCCCGCGCTGCAGGGCTTTGACGCCTCGTGTTTTGACGGGGTGTACGTCACCGGCGATATCAGCGCCGACGAAGTGGCCGCCATCAACCTGGGCCGCGACCGCAGCGAGGAGGGCGACACCGATACCTCGCGCCTGGCCTTGCCCAACAACCAAGACGCCTGAGCATGAAACCTTTGCACCCCCAAACCTTGGCCGTGCGAGCCGCGGTGGAACGCACCGCTTACGGCGAAAACTCCAAAGCGCTGTTTCTCACCAGCGGCTATGTGCAGCCCTCGGCCGAAGCCTCGGCGCGCCGCTTTGCCGGCGAGGAAGACGGCTACACCTATGGCCGCTCCGGCAACCCCACGGTGTCGAGCTTTGAAATGCGATTGGCCGCGATGGAGGGCACCGAGGCTTGCATGGCCACCGCCTCCGGCATGGCGGCGGTGATGCTGATGTGTTTCAGCCTGCTCAAGTCGGGCGACCATGTGGTCATGTCGCAGTCGATGTTTGGCTCCACGCTCAAGCTCATCGGTTCCGAATTCGGGCGATTCGGGGTCGACACCTCGGTGGTGCCACAAACCGATCTGGCCGCCTGGCGCGCGGCCATCCGACCCGGTACCACCCGCCTGCTGTTCGCCGAAACCCCCACCAACCCGCTCGGTGAGGTGTGCGACATCGCCGCGCTGGCCGATCTGGCTCACAACGTCGGCGCGCTGCTGTGCGTCGACAACTGCTTTGCCACACCGGCGCTGCAACGCCCGGTTGAGCTGGGCGCCGACATGGTCATGCATTCGGGCACCAAATACCTCGACGGACAAGGCCGTGTCATGGCGGGTGCGCTGTGTGCCACCGAGGCCTTGGTGCGCGAAAAACTGCTGCCGGTGCAAAAGAACTCTGGCATGGTGCTCTCGCCCTTCAACGCCTGGGTGGTGCTCAAAGGCCTGGAAACGCTTGACCTGCGCATGAAGGCGCAGAGCGCCCAAACCTTGGCGCTGGCGCAGTGGCTCGAAGCCCACCCCGCCGTGGCCCGGGTGTATTACCCTGGTTTGGCCAGCCACCCGCAACACGAACTGGCCATGCGCCAGATGGGCGGGCTCGGTGGCGCCGTGCTGTCGTTTGACGTCCAAGCCACCACTCCCGAGCAAGCGCGCTCGCGCGCCTTTCAGGTGCTAGACGCGCTGCAGGTGCTCTCGCTCTGCACCAATCTGGGCGACACCAAAACCTTGTGCACCCATCCCGCCAGCACATCCCACGGCAAGCTCGCTGAAGCGCAGCGCCAAGCCGCTGGCATTGGCCAAGGCCTGATCCGCGTGGCCGTGGGTTTAGAGCACATGTCCGACATCCAACAAGATCTTGACCGCGGGCTTTCGACGCTTGCCTGATGCACCGATGACCACTCCTGTTCGCACCCGTTTTGCCCCGTCGCCCACCGGCTTCATCCACCTCGGCAACATCCGCTCGGCGCTTTACCCTTGGGCGTTTGCCCGCAGCACTGGCGGGGCCTTCATTCTGCGCATCGAAGACACCGATCTCGAACGCTCGTCGCAGGCCGCAGTGGACGTCATCATCGAAGGCATGCAATGGCTGGGACTTGATCACGACGAAGGCCCGTTCTATCAAATGCAGCGCATGGACCGCTACAAGGCGGTGCTTGCCGACATGGTGGCCGCTGGCCACGTTTACCCCTGTTACATGAGCGTCGAAGAACTCGACGACCTGCGCGAGCGGCAAATGGCGAACAAAGAGAAACCGCGCTACGACGGCACCTGGCGCCCCGAGCCGGGCAAGGTGCTGCCGCCGGTGCCCG
>JBEIEH010000309.1:0-2571 GCA_040383055.1 Burkholderiaceae bacterium | reverse complement strand
TTGTGACAGATGCCCCCGACCACTTGCGGATCGTTGCGGCTCCAGAGATAGGTTGTGCGGCAACCTTCGCTGTGACCGCTGAGAAAAATGGGCAATTTGGAATACGTCTTGAACCAACGGATCACCTCGGCAATATCGTCGCCCCGCGCTTCCAGGCGGGCCGGATTGACTGCGGTGTACACGCCTTCACGAGCACGTTCACCCGCACGCCTGAACGCCTCATCGGTGGAGCCGCCGGGGCAGCCCAGTTTGTTGCCATCGCGTGTCACAAACTCTGGTGTGATGACCGCGAAACCTTCTCGGTAATAAAACTGTGCCACGCTGGTTTCCCAGCCCCACATGCCACCGCAACCATGGTTGTGAATGACAAGCCCGCGCAGGGTGGGATGCAGTGGCAACAGGGCCGTGAATTTATCGCGGTAAACAGCGCCAAACATTGGCAGGTAAAAAACGCTGCGGTTCAGCACGGTTCGGACCTGGGCCTTTTCATAGCCAGGTGCTTGTCGGCTTTGCTGCGCTTGGGCTTGCGGGGTCAAAAAGGCCTGGGCAAGCAGCAGGCCGCCAACGCACCAGATTGCATGTGGCTGATAACGCATAGACAGTTTCTCCCCAGGTTGTGTCGTTCGTTAGCGACGTGGTTTTGGCTCGCCCGCTGATTCCCGCCGGACGGTAACGCCTCTGCCAACGCAGCGCTCCAGGGTGTGCAGTGTTACGGTCGCTGCCAGCCCCTTGTGGATCCAAAGCGGCATGAAGTGTTTGCGCACAAGCACACCCGCGCCACATCACCGTGGCATTCGGCGCACTGGCCCATCCGCAGCAAGTCGGCACCCTTGATGGCGCCGCTGAAATCGGTAATCGTTGCTTCGTGACGTCAGTGGCCGAACCAGACTTTAGTCAGCAGTCGCTGGCGGTTGTGGGCCGGGATAGGCTGCCAGCGCTGGCGGGCGGGTTTGGTGAGCCACGGTGGTGATTGAATCGCCGTGGATCACTCCCCGAACAATTCCGAGTGCGTGCCTGCCCGCACAAAGATGATGGCGTTGCCATCCAGGCGGTAAATGAGCAGGAAGTCGCCGCCGATGTGACATTCGCGGTGGTCAGCCCAATCGCCCTTGAGCGGGTGGTCCAGCCATTCAGGCCCCAGCGGGGCATCGTTGCCTATGAGCAGCAACATCGCCTCCTTCAGCCGCTTCAGGTCGTAGCGGCCCGAACGCGAGAGGCGGTCCCAGTCTTTGAGGAAAGTCTTGGTGTAATCGCTCGCCCTGGGCAGCGACGCCCGCTTACTGCTGGCGGGCTTTTTGGCTTGCGCCGAAACTTGCGTTTTCGAGGTCATCGATCAGGGCGTCTGCTGACTCAAAACGGGCGGTGCGCGCCTTGGCCATGGCGCGTGCTTCGTCCATCGCCGCGCGGGTCTGGGCGTTAGGCACCTTCAACTCCAGCGGGAAGGCCTGGTCGTTGACCACGCGCTTGAGCAGGATGCGCACGGCATCAGACACCGACAGCCCCATGGCTGCCAGGGCCTCGGTGGCTTGCTGCTTGATTTCGTCGTCCACCCGGACGTGCAGCATCGTGGAATGGGCCATGATCGAATCCTCCGGTTTCGCAATTATGTATCTCGAATGCGATACGATCAAGTCACCGCTGGCGATGCTCTGGCGGCGTTTGATGCCTGACGGGCAGCCTTGGTTGACGATAAACCGCCATGTGTAAGTGGTTGATTTTGCTAGACCTGCATTTGCGCCTATCCGCAGTCCAAACGGAGAGCAAAGACGGCTCTGGCCGAGAAAGTGGCCGATTTCAGGCGTTTTAGCAGCACGCGCCAGGTAGCGGGCACCACCACCAGCCGCACCTTCACCGGCGACGCCAGCCACAACCGCCTGCTGGGCTTTTCGCAAACGGTCACCAACGCCAGCGGCAACGCTGCCACCAGCACCGTCACATACCAGTACAACGGCGCAGGCGACCTGCTGGGCGACGGCCTGACCACCTACCGCTACGACAGCGAAGGCCGCATGGAAAGCGCCACCACCGGATCCGGCGCAAACGCGCCCACCACCAAATACGCGCACAACGCCCTGGGCCAGCGCGTGTTTAAAACCGAGCCCCTGTACAGCCCCACCGGCAAACAGGGCAGCGCCAAAAACCTCAACAACCTGCTGGCCGACGACGAAGAAGCCGACCCGCCCGATTCACAACCCCAGGGCCTGATCGAACAATTGCTGAGCTTCTTCGCCAAAATCTGGAGCCCCGGCACCAGCAATGCAGAAAAGCTGGGCTACAGCTACGTGTACAACGAAGACGGCACCCTGCTGGGCGAATACGGCGCAGGCGGCAGCCAAAGCAGCGGCACCAGCCAATACATCTACCTGCCCACCGCCGGCGGCCCCATGCCCATTGCGGCCGTGATCAAAGGCACCACCTATGCCGTGCACAGCGACCACCTGAACACCCCGCGCAAAATCACCCAGGCCAACGGACAAACCGCATGGCAATGGGCGTACAGTGCGTTTGGAGACGAACAACCCACCATCGCAGCCAAGCGCTTCACCAGCGAAACCACCAACCCCACCACGG
>JBEIEH010000308.1:0-2592 GCA_040383055.1 Burkholderiaceae bacterium | reverse complement strand
CCGCCCCCTGGGGGGTGACGCCGCAGGCGGCGCGGGGGGGGGCTGTATGAGCAATCTTTGGGATTTGGCCCACATCCAGCCCGAGACGCGGGTGGTGCTCGATGGCGAGACCATCCCGGCCATGTTCTGGAACGCGGTGGACAAGCGCGGACCGAACGTGTGGCTGCGGCAAAAAGACTTTGGCATTTGGCGCAGCTGGACGTGGACCCAGGTCGGTCAGGCGGTGCGCGAGATCGGCCACGGACTCTTGGCGCTGGGCTTTGCTGGGCGCGAGACCGCTTCTATCTTGTCCAACACCAACATCGAATGGGTGTTGGCCGATTTGGCGGTGCTCAGCTGCGACGGTGTGGCCAACGGCATTTATCCCACCGACGCGGCCGACCAAGTGGAGTACCTGTGCGCCGACTCACGCACCACCGTGCTGTTTGTGGAAGACGACGAGCAGCTCGATAAGGCGCTGGCTGTGCGCGAGAGCTTGCCGCTGTTGCGCCACATTGTGGTGTTCGACATGGACGGCCTGCGCGAGCTCAACGACCCCATGGTCATTGGCTTGGACGCGCTGCGGGCCAAAGGCCGCGAGCACATGACGCTCCAACCCAAAGCGCTGGACGAGCGGGTGGCCGCGTGTCGGCCAGAGAGCCTCGCGATTTTGGTCTACACCTCGGGCACCACGGGCAAGCCCAAGGGCGCCATGCACAACCACGCTGGCTTGGTCTACACCGTGCGCGGCTACAACACCCTGATCGCGCGCGACGACTCGGACGAGTGCATGTGCTTCCTGCCGCTGTGCCACATCGCTGAGCGCATGGGGGGCGAATACTTCTCGCTCTACACCGGTGCCAAACTCAATTTTGTGGAGAACCCCGACACCGTGCCCGAGAACGTGCGCGAAATCGCCCCCACGGTGTTCACCGCCGTGCCCAGGGTGTGGGAGAAGTTTTATTCCGGCGTGATGATCGCGCTCAAGGAGGCCGGCGCTTTGCAGCAAGCCGCCTACGCCTGGGCCATTGGGGTGGGGCAGCGTGTCGCCGATCGGGTGCTCGCGGGTCAGCCGGTGCCGGTCGGCTTGCGCGCGCAGTTCACGCTGGCGCGCTGGTTGGTGCTCAACAACGTGCGCAAGCTCATCGGCATTCACAAATCGCGTTTTCTGGTCACCGGCGCAGCCCCCATCTCGCCCGATCTGGTGCGTTGGTACCTGGCGCTGGGTGTGCCCATGCTCGAGGTCTGGGGCATGACCGAGACCTGTGGCGCCTCCACCGGCGTGCCGGCCGATCGCATCAAGCCTGGCTCCATCGGCCCGGCAGCCGACTACAACCAGGTGCGCTTGGACCCCGCCACCGGCGAGATTCTGGTCAAGGGCCCCAATGTCTTCATGGGCTATCTCAACCTGCCCGAGAAAACCGCCGAGACCATCGACGCCGATGGCTGGCTGCACACCGGCGATGTGGGCACGGTGGACGAGGAAGGGTTTTTCCGCATCACCGACCGGATGAAAGACATCATCATCACCGCAGGGGGCAAGAACATCACGCCCAGCGAAATCGAAAACGAACTGAAGTTCTCGCCTTATGTGACCGACGCGGTGGTCATAGGCGACAAGCGGCCTTACCTCACCGTCATCATCATGATCGACCAAGACAACGTGGAGAAGTTTGCGCAGGACAACGACGTGCCGTTTTCCAACTACGCCAGCCTCACCCGCTCACCCGAGGTACAGCAACTCATCTCCGACCTCATTGAAGGCGTCAACAAAAAATTCGCTCGCGTGGAGCAGATCAAAAAGTTCTGGTTGCTCGACACCCAGCTCAGCGCCGAAGACGAAGAACTCACGCCCACCATGAAGCTCAAACGCAAGCTGGTGCAGCAGAAATACGCCGAACAGATCGAGGCGATGTACCGCTGAATTTTTTCCCCAGACCTTTTCCACAAGGAGACAACGATGAAACGCAAACTCAGTCTGGTCGCCGCCGCCTTGGCGCTGGTCGGCGCCAGTGCCTTCGCCCAATCGCAAGGTGTCAGCAAAGACGAAATCACCCTGGGCTCTATCCAGGACTTGTCCGGTCCGCTGGCCGGCTTTGGCAAACAGGTGCGCCTGGGCATGTTGCTGCGGGTCGACGAGGCCAACGAGCAAGGTGGCGTCAACGGTCGAAAACTCAAAATGCTGGTGGAAGACTCGGGCTACGACCCGCGCAAAGCGGTGTTGGCTGCGCAAAAACTCGTCAACCAAGACAAGATTTTTGCCATGATCGGCCACATCGGCACAGCCCAAAACATGGCCGCCATGCCGGTGCAGTTCCAGAAGAACGTGATCAACTTCTTCCCGGTCACAGCGGCGCGTGAAATGTACGACCCCTTCCACCGCCTGAAGTACTCGTTCGCGGCCACCTACTACGACCAGATGCGCCAAGCCGTGCCCATGCTGGTGAAAGAAAAGAACGCCAAGAAGGTCTGCACCATGTACCAGGACGACGAGTTCGGCCTGGAGGTGTTCAAGGGCGCTGAAGAGGGCCTGAAATCCATCGGCATGCAGTTCGCCGAAGTCACCACCTACAAACGCGGCGCCACCGACTTCGCCTCGCAAATGCAAAAGCT
>JBEIEH010000307.1:0-2606 GCA_040383055.1 Burkholderiaceae bacterium | reverse complement strand
GGTGCTTGGCGTAGGTCCAGCCCTTGTTTTCTTCGCCGATCAGGTTCTCCACCGGCACTTTGACGTTGTCGAACCAGACCTCGTTGACCTCACATTCGCCGTCGAGCAGCTGAATGGGTCGCACGCTCACGCCCGGCGATTGCATGTCGATGAGCAAAAAGCTGATGCCGGTTTGGGGTTTGCCTTCGGTGGAGGTGCGCACCAGGCAGAAAATCCATTCGCCGTATTGGCCCAGGGTGGTCCAGGTTTTCTGGCCGTTGACCAGATAGTGATCACCCTGGCGCTCGGCGCGGCATTTGAGCGAAGCCAGGTCCGAGCCCGAACCGGGTTCGCTGTAGCCCTGGCTCCACCAGACTTCGCCGCTGGCGATGCCGGGCAAAAAGCGCTCTTGTTGCTCGCGGTTGCCAAAGGCCATGATCACCGGCGCCACCATCACCGGGCCAAAAGGCACGATGCGCGGTGCGCCGGCCAGCGCACATTCTTCTTCGAACAGGTGTTTTTGCACCGCGTTCCAGCCCGGGCCGCCAAACTGGGTGGGCCAGGCGTAGCCCAGCCAGCCTTTGGCTCCCAATATCTTGGCCCAGCGCTGCATGTCGTCGCGGCTCAGCCGCAAGGCGTTGTGGACTTTGTGGCTGATGTCGGCGGGCAAATGCGCCCGCACCCAGTTGCGAACCTCTGCCCGGAACGCTTGTTCTTCCGGTGTGAATGCCAAATCCATGGGGCGGTCTCCTGCGCGGTGTGTGCGTGCAGCCCGCAGTGTGGCCCTTACTGCGCGATCGCGCTGTCGGGGCCGCGACAAAAGTGGCTCAGCCTGGGCCCAAAGCGGCTTTCAGCTCAGCGAGTTGGCGCTCCAAGGCGTCCACCCGCGCCTCCAGCGCCGCCACCCGGCCGTCGTCGCTGGGTGTGGCGCCGGTGCTGGCCATGGCCTTGGCCGACAGCTCGCCGCAAAGGCGGTGCGCCCAGCGGGCTTCGCGCGCGCCCGGGGCTTTGGGCAGCTTCTGCACCAGCGGGCCGCCTTTGTCGGCGCTGCGCTCTTGCAGCTCGTCCAGAAACGCCTCGACCGAGGCCACGTCCAAAAACTTGTACCAACGTTCGGTGTTCAGGCGCAGCTCGGCGGCGGTTTGTGGGCCGCGCAGCACCAAGAGGCCCAGCAGCGCTGCCGACTGCTCGGGTACACCGACCGCGCGCTGAACGTTGTGCTCAAAGCGCGCCACCCGTGCGCCGCTGACCTCGACCACCAGGCTGCGCTCGCGCAGCTCGTCCAACGCCTGCGCCACCTCGGCTTCGCTCAGATTCATCACCGGATCTCGCGCGGTTTTTTGGTTGCAGCCCAGTTGCAGGCTGTTGAGCGACAGCGGGTAGCTGTCGGGCACTGTGCGGGCTTTTTCCATCAGGGTGGCGAGTACGCGGGCTTGGGTGGGCGTCAGGGGCTGGGCGGTGAAATCCATGGGGTGTGAATGCGGGCTGAGGTGAGCGATTGTGGCGCGCTCAGACCGGCCCAGCGGCTCTGGGACAATTGCGCTATGTCCAGCACCTCAAAAAACATCGTCATCCTGATTTCCGGCGGCGGATCCAACATGGCGGCCATCGTGCGCGCGGCCGAGCGCGGCCGCTGGCGCGAGCGCCACGGCTCCCACATCGCGGCCGTGATCAGCAACAAGGCCGACGCCAAGGGGCTGGCGTTCGCGCGCGACCACGGCATCGCCACCGCCGTGGTGGACCACAAGGGGTATCCGAGCCGCGAGGCGTTTGACGCAGCCCTGGCCGCCGAGATCGACCGCCACGCGCCCACCTTGGTGGTGCTGGCGGGCTTTATGCGCATCCTCACGCCTGGTTTTGTTGAGCACTACGCAGGGCGGCTGGTCAACATCCATCCGAGCCTGCTGCCGGCCTTCACCGGCCTGCACACCCACCAGCGCGCCATCGACGAGGGCTGCAAGTTCGCCGGCGCCACGGTGCACCGGGTCACCGCCGAGCTCGACCATGGCGAAATTCTGGAGCAGGCGGTGGTGCCGGTGCTGCCCGGCGACACCGCCGACACGCTGGCCGCGCGGGTGCTGACCCAAGAGCACTTGATTTACCCGCGCGCGGTGGAGCGGCTGATCGCGGGCTGAAGCCCTGGCGCGGCCTTTAGGGGCGCGGCCGCCGCGCCGCGCGCAATGGCGCCAGCAGCTCACCCAGACCGTTGTGGTCGATCTCGTGCATCAGCGCAATCAGTCGGCCGAGCTCGCCTTTGGGAAAACCTTCGCGCGCAAACCAGTTGAGGTAATGCCCCGGCAGGTCGGCAATAACCCGGCCCTTGTACTTGCCGTAGGGCATTTCGACGCTGAACAGCCGCTCCAGGTCTTCGGGCCGCATCGCGCGCTCAAACGCCTTTGTGGAACACCAGGCCGGCGTGTTCGCGCATGGCGTGGAACTTGATCTTGGGCCAGTTGCCCTCGACCGCACGCAGCGTCGCCATGTGGTCGAGCAGCACGGTCGGCGCGTCCACCGCGTCCAGCGCCACCCGGTGGGCGTTGGCGTCGATGAAGCGCTTGAGGTCATGCTCGCCGCCATCCTCTGGCGCACAGGTCACCCAGCGCGCCACGTTGTAGCTGCTGCCGGTG
>JBEIEH010000306.1:0-2633 GCA_040383055.1 Burkholderiaceae bacterium | reverse complement strand
GGCCGCTCGCCTTGGCGGTCGCCAGCCAGTGCATGGCCTCGGGGCAGGCCCCCGAATAGTTGTCGCTGGCGAAGTTGTGGGGGCTACAGGTATCGGTCAGGGGTCGTGCCTCAGTACAACGGTGGAACGGCGTGGATCTCACGCCGTGACGTTCATCGTAGTGCCGGTTGGGCGGGGAAGTGTGACACCGGCTGTTGAACGTGTCTGGCGTGTTGCGCGGTGGCAGATATCTGGTTTGTCACCATGTCAGCCGTCACGGCCGACAGGGTCCAACCCAGGTGTCCGTGGCCGGTGTTGTAGAACACATTGGGCCGCTTGCCCGCACCCACCCTGGGCATCATGTTCGGCAGCATGGGGCGCAGGCCGGCCCATGGCACCACCTGGCGGGTGCTCACCCCTGGGAAACACTGGTTGACCCAGTCGATCAGTGGGCGGATGCGGTCGGCGCGGATGTTGAGGTTAAAGCCGTTGAACTCCGCTGTGCCGGCCACGCGGAAGCGGTCCACGCCTAAGCGGCTGGTGACCAGCTTGGTTTCGTCGTCGAGCAGACTCACATTCGGGGCGCTTTGCTGGCTCAGTTCGTCCAGCAGGTTCACTGTGATCGAGTAGCCCTTGACTGGGTAGACATTGAGCCGGTCGCCCAGCTGCGCGCCAAAACTGCGGCTGTGCACACCGGCGCAGACCACCAGCGCGTCGCCTTCGATCACCTCACCGTCGGCCAAAGTCACGCGGGCGCGCTGGCCGTCGCTGTGCAGCTGAGCGACGTCGGCGCCGGTGCGCAGGTGCACACCATGGCGCTCGCAGGCGCGCGCCAGGCCGACAGTGAATTTGTGGATGTCGCCGGTGCTGTCGCTTTCGGTGTAGAAGCCGCCGTAGTAGTCGCCCGCCAATGTGGGCTCAATGGCGCGCATCTCGGTGGGCGTGACCGCGCGGCGCGGCAAGCCGCCCTGACCCAGCAACTCGCTCACCCTGGCGGCGTGGTCAAAGCCTTTTTGGTCGCGGTAGATGTGCAAGATGCCTTCCTGCTTGAGGTCAAAGTCCACCCCCTCGGCGTGCGCCCAGTCGAACAGGTGCTGGCGCGCCGCCACCGCCCAGCGCGCGGTGGCCACAGTGTTGTCGGTGTACTTAGGAATGGAGGCGATGAACTCGGCGAACCAGCTCAGTTTGTGCCAGCTCGGCTTGGGGTTGACCAGCAGCGGCGCGTCGGGTTTGAGCATCCACTTGATGCCTTTGAGCAAGGTACTGGGGTGTGTCCAGACCTCGGCGTTCGATGCCGACAGCTGCCCGCCGTTGGCAAAGCTCGTCTCCATGGCGGGGTAGCGGTTTTTTTCCAGCAGGGTGACGCGGTGGCCTTCACGAACCAAGGCGTAGGCGCTGGTGACGCCGGTGATGCCACCGCCGACCACGATGATGTGGCGCGACGACGGAAAAGGGGAACGGGGATTGGCGGTCATGGAGCGAACCTTTCGGGTGTCAAACGTCGATGGGGGTGACCGGCCCCACACACCGTGTGTGCGGCCAGGCCCCCTCTGTTTGAAACCTGAGAGATTCACGGGCCTTGGGCGGCCCGCTTGCTCCTGCGGTGGGCCGGGGGACGAATCCCGGCCACTCTTCAGAGTTGTGATGCGCTGATCGGTCCTTTTGCCTGAGAGTTTCCGGGGCGGTTGCTCCTTCGGCGCCTGCGCTCAGCAGGTCTCTCCCGATCAGTATGCGAAAGCCGTCATTGTGCCTGCAGTTGGATCGACTTGGCAATGGCGCGGAACTGTTGTGTGCCGTCGTTGTAGGCTTTGTCCGCCGCCGCCAGGGTTTGGGGCTGGGGCAAGAGCTGGTTGTTGTTCTCCAGCGCTTGGCGCACCGCCGGGTCGGCCAGGGTCTGGGTGATGGCTTTGTGCAGCGCGGTCACCACCGGCTCGGGGGTGTCCTTCTTCACAAAGTAGCCGGTCCAGATGCGGAAGGTGAAGTCCTTGAGCCGCTTGCTTTCGCTGATGGCGGGGTAGGCTTTGACGCTCTCCAGCCGTTCGTTGTTGAGCATGGCCAGCACTTTCACCCGACCGGTTTTGTGCATCTCGTCGTATTTTTTGCCGTAGGGCGCGAGGAAGAAGTCGACCTGGCCGGCCAGCAAATCTTGCTCCGCAGGCGCGGCGCCTTTGTAGGGCACATGCACCATCGGAATGTCGCTGACCTTCGACAGATGCTCACCCAGCAGGTGGTAGAACGAGCCCGGGCCAACGCTGGCAAAGGTCAGCGGTCGGCCGGCTTGGGCCGACTTGCGGGCGAAGTCCAGAAACTCGTCCACACTGTTCACCGGCATGTCTTTGCGCACCAGAAAAGCGATCTGGGCGGTGGCGATCATTTGCACCAAGCGGAAGTCTTCGCTTTTGAACTTGATCGAGGCAATCGCCAGCGGCGCCAGAATCAGCTCATTGGGTGAACCCTGAAACACCATGTGGCCGTCGCTGGGGCTGCTCAGCACTTTTTGGGCCGCGATGGCGCCGCTGGCGCCGCCCAGGTTTTCCACGATCACCGTGTGTCGGAGCTGTTTTGTCATTGCCATGTTGACCGAGCGTGCGATCACGTCCGAGAGGCATGCGGCTGGGTAGGGCTCAATGAGCGACACCGGCTTGTTGGGGATG
>JBEIEH010000305.1:0-2669 GCA_040383055.1 Burkholderiaceae bacterium | reverse complement strand
TGACGTCGATGTTGGACGAGCCATCCAAAGGATCAAACAGCAGCAGGTACTCGCCTTGGGGGTAGCGGTTGGGCACCAAGTGGATGGTGTCCATCTCTTCGCTGGCCATCGCCGCTAGGTGGCCGCCCCATTCGTTGGCTTCGATCAGCACCTCGTTGGCGATGATGTCAAGTTGCTTTTGCACCTCGCCCTGCACGTTTTCGGTGTGTGCCACGCCGAGCACGCCGCCTAGGTCGCCTTTGTTGACGGCCTGGCTGATGCTTTTGCAGGCCCGCGCCACCACTTCAAGCAGCAGGCGCAGTTGGCTGGGAATGCTGTCGTTGGCGCGCTGTTGCTCGACCAAGTAGCGGGTGAGCGATATGCGTTTCATGGGGGCTCCCGAAGAATGTTGTCAGAGCGAAAAAAGGCCGCCGTACAGGGCCGCCCCAAGCAAGGCCAGCCCCTCGGGGGCAGCGACCCGCGCAGCGGCGGAGCGTGGGGCTGTCATTCAGCCAGGGCGCGGGTCACGACCTCGCGCACGTCGTTGCTCAGGTCGCCTTTGGCGGCGACGCGGGCAATGGCTTCGCGCGCGGCGCTGCGGTAGGGCTCGGCCAGCTTCTTCCAGCGGTCAAGCGCACGTGCGAGGCGGGCTGCGACCTGTGGGTTGAAGTTGTCGATTTCCAGCACTTTTTCAGCCCAGAACACATAACCCGCCGCGTCGGCGCGGTGGAAGGCGGCCGGGTTGGCGCTGCAGTAGCTGAAGACGACGCTGCGCGCGCGGTTGGGGTTGCGCAGATTGAAGTCGGGGTGTTTGAGCAACTGGCGCACGGCGGGCAGCACATTGCCACCCCGGTCGGGTGCACCGGCCTGCAGGGCAAACCATTTGTCGATGACCAGCGCTTCGTTGTGGAACATGGCGTGAAAGCGCTGCAGCGCATCGGCCGCCAAGGGGCTGCCGCTGACCACCAAGGCCGACAGCGCGTTGAAGCGGTCGGTCATGTTGCTGGCGTCTTTGAAGCGCTGGTAGGTTTTGCCGGGCCACACGGTGTCGTCGCTATGCGCAGCCGCCATACACAACATGGTCAGGGCCAGACCGGCCAAGGCGCGGCGGCCCGCGCTCAGGCTGTCGGGGCGGTAGGCGCCGTTGTCTTTGTGGGCGTCAAAGGCCCAAGCCCAGTCGTCGCGCAGGGCCAAGGCGAGCTGGCTGCGCATGGCTTCGCGCACCGCGTGGATGCGCTGCGGGTCGACCACCGCCATTTGCTCGGCGATGTAGGTTTCGGCTGGCAAGGTGAGCACCAGCTCTTTGAAGGCGGCGTCCAGTGTCGGGTGGCGCAGCACGGCGCGCAAGGCTTGCACCGTGTCGTCGCTCAGCGGTGTGGCGCTGGGCGCGCCATCCACGGCCAAGGCTTGCAGCGCGTTGCGCAGCACCAGGCGTTGGCCGGCTTCCCAGCGGTTGAAGGGATCGCTGTCGTGTGCCAGCAGCAGGCGCAGCTGGGCGTCGTCGTCTTCGGTTTGCAGAATCACCGGGGCCGAGAAACCGCGCAGCAGCGAGGGCACCGGCGCTTGTGGCAGGCCGCTGAAGGTGACGCTTTGTGTCGCTTCGGTCAGCACCAGGGTGTGTTGCTGGCCCAGCGCGGTGCCGTCGGCCAGCACCAGTGGCAAGGCCTGGCCTTGGTCGTCCAGCAGGCCCAGCGTCACCGGGATCACAAAGGGCAGTTTCTGCTCTTGGCCCGGGGTGGGGGCGCAGCTTTGCTCAAAGTGCAGGGTGAACAGGCCTTGTTCGGCCTGGTGTTCGGTGCGCACCACCAAGCGGGGCGTGCCGGCCTGGCTGTACCAGCGCTTGAATTGCGCCAGGTGCTGGGCGAGCGCACTGCCAGGGTTGGCGTCTGCAATGGCCTGGGCAAAGTCGTCGCAGGTCACGGCTTGGCCGTCGTGGCGTTGGAAATACAGGTCCATGCCCTTGCGGAAACCCTCGCGGCCCACCAGGGTCTGCATCATGCGCACGACTTCGGCGCCTTTTTCGTACACCGTGACGGTGTAGAAATTGTTGATCTCGACGTACTGATCGGGGCGCACCGGGTGGGCCATGGGACCGGCGTCTTCGGGGAACTGGGCGGTGCGCAGCACCCGCACATCTTCAATACGCTTGACCGCGCGCGCCGACGGATCGGCACACAGGTCCATGCTGAACTCTTGGTCGCGGAAGACGGTCAGACCTTCTTTGAGCGAGAGCTGGAACCAGTCGCGGCAGGTGACGCGGTTGCCGCTCCAGTTGTGGAAATACTCGTGGCCCACCACCGATTCGATGTTGGCGAAATCGGTGTCGGTGGCGGTGGCGCTGTTGGCCAGCACGTATTTGGTGTTGAAGATGTTCAGCCCTTTGTTCTCCATCGCGCCCATGTTGAAGTCGCTGGTGGCGACGATCATGAAACGCTCCAGATCGAGCGGCAGGCCAAAACGCGCTTCGTCCCAGGCCACGCTGGCCATGAGCGAGTTCATCGCGTGTTCGGTTTTGTCCATGTCGCCCGGCCGCACAAACACTTGCAGCAGGTGTTCGTTGCCGCTGCGGCTGATGATGCGCTGCTCGCGCGCCACCAGCTTGCCGGCCACCAGCGCGAACAGGTAAGACGGCTTGCGGTGCGGATCGACCCACTTGGCGTAGTGGCGGCCGTCTTCGAGATCGCCCTGTT
>JBEIEH010000304.1:0-2687 GCA_040383055.1 Burkholderiaceae bacterium | reverse complement strand
GGTGCGCGTGCGTTCGCGGGTTTCCAGGTCGAGCAAAAAGCCGTCGCAATTGGTCTGGATGGCGCGCAGCTCGTCCAAGTCGCTGTCAAAACCGTGGTTGATGACACCACCGTCGCGCACCAGCGCGGCCGGCTCGGGCAGCAGCGCGGCCTGCAGCAGGCTGGCGCAGGCGGGCGGCGGGGTCAGCTCGGCTTGCAGCTGCGCCAGCAGAGGCACAGCGGGTTGCAACGAGGCGAGTTGCTGGGCCAGGTGTTCGGCGCGCAAGAGCGTCTGGCCCAGGCCCACCAGCTCGCGCGGGCGCACCTGGCGCAGCGCGGTGCGGGCGGTAATGCGCTCCACATCGCTGGCGCCCTTGAGCGCTTGGCGCAGCCGCTCAAAAGCGCCACCGCGCAGTGCGCCAATGGCATGCAGGCGCTCGCGCGCCGGTGCGCGGTCGCGGCTGGGTTCGAGCAGCCAGCGTTTGAGCGTGCGGCTGCCCATGCCGGTCTGGCACACATCGAGCAGCGAGAACAGCGTCGGGCTGGTGTCGCCGCGCAGGGTGTGGGTGAGTTCCAGGTTGCGCCGGGTGGACAGCGGCAGCTCAATCAGCTCACCGCCGCGCACCACCTGCAGGCTTTGCACATGGGTGAGCGCCTGGCCTTGGGTTTGTTCGGCGTGTTGCAGCAGCGCGGCGGCGGCGGCGTGGGCGTCGCGCAAGTCGGCCGCGCCCCAGGCCGCCAAGCTGGCCGCCTGCAGTTGGGCCAGCAACTTGCGCTCGCCCAGACTGGCGTCAAACGCCCAGGCCGGGCGCACCGCCGCCACAGCGCGCTGGCCACCGGGCAGCGGTTGGGCGCACCAGGCCTGCAAGGCTTTTTCAAACGCGGGCGACACCTCGGCGCTGTAGAGCACCTCGCTCGGCGCCACGCGCGACAGCCAGTCGGGCAGGGCGTCGCTGTCGCATTGCGCCAGATGCACCACCCCCTGGGTCACCGACAGCCATGCCAGGCCACAGCCGGTGCGCTCGCCCGGGTGCACCGCCAGCAGCAGGGCCTCGGTTTTGTCCGACAGCAGCTCGCTGTCGGTCAGCGTGCCGGGTGTGACCACCCGCACCACCTTGCGCTCCACCGGGCCTTTTGAGCTGGCCACATCGCCCACCTGCTCGGCAATCGCCACCGATTCGCCCAGCTTGATGAGGCGCGCCAAGTAACTCTCCACCGAATGGAAAGGCACACCGGCCATCACCACCGGCTGCCCGGCCGACTGGCCGCGCTGGGTCAGGGTGATGTCGAGCAGGCGCGCGGCTTTTTCGGCGTCCTCGTAGAACAGCTCATAAAAATCGCCCATGCGGTAGAACAACAGTGTGTGCGGGTGCCCAGCCTTCAAGGCCAGGTACTGCTGCATCATGGGGGTGTGGGCCGACAGTGGGGCGTCGGCGCGGGTGTCCTGGGTCATGGGTCGCGGGTGGGGCGCGGCGGCGCCGGGGCGTCAAAGCCGACATTGTCGGGCATTGGTGGCTATCACCTGAATTGCCCCATTTTGGTGCATGGTGACACATCAAGGCGCGTCATCTACCGTCTATCGCCCTGGCGGTGCGACGCTTGATCCAAGCCAAACACAGCTCGTCGAATCGGGTGTAGCCTGCCCTTTGTTTTCAGGCAGAATCCACGCCTTTTTTCGCCGAGTGGCCATGTGGCCGCTGGCCCCGCTTTTTTTGTTGACGACCCCCGCGAGACACCATGAACAAACCGCTTGACCCCCAGCTGCTGGCCAGCGCCACGCCCACCTTGCCGCCCCAGCCCATCAGCACCGATGTGCTGCGAGAAAAATACCTCAAAGACGGTGAAACCAGCGCCGAGCAGCTCTATGACCGCGTGGCCCGTGCCCTGGCCAGCGTGGAAAAACCCGAGCTGCGCGCCGAGTTTGAGTCCAAGTTCCGCCGCAATTTGGACGCGGGCGCGATCGGCGCCGGCCGCATCATGAGCGCGGCCGGCACCGGCATTCAGGCCACGCTGATCAACTGCTTTGTGCAGCCGGTGGGCGACTGCATCCAGGGCGTGGACAAAGACGGCTACCCCGGCATTTACGAAGCGCTGCGCGAAGCCGCCGAGACCATGCGCCGTGGCGGCGGTGTGGGTTACGACTTCTCGCGCATTCGCCCCAAGGGGGCGCATGTCAAAGGCACCGCGTCCACCGCGTCCGGCCCCTGCAGCTACATCAATGTGTTCGACCATTCCTGCGCCACGGTGGAGAGCGCGGATGCGCGCCGGGGCGCCCAAATGGGCGTGCTGCGCATCGACCACCCCGACGTGCTGGAGTTCATCACCGCCAAACGCACGCCGGGGCGCTGGAACAACTTCAACGTCTCGGTCGGTGTGACCGACGCCTTCATCGAAGCGGTGCAGCAGGGCAGCCAGTGGGAGCTGGTGCACCCAGCCGAACCCAACACCGAACACAAGAGCCAAGGCGCCCACCAACGCGCCGACGGCCAGTGGGTCTACCGCACGCTGCCCGCGCAGGAGCTGTGGGACACCATCATGAAATCGGCCTACGACTTCGCCGAGCCGGGCATTTTGTTTTTGGACCGCATCCAGACCGACAACAACCTGCGCGCCATTGAGTCGATCAACGCGACCAATCCCTGTGTCACGGCCGACACCTGGGTCATGACCGACGCCGGCGCTCGCCAGGTGCACGAGCTGATTGGCCAG
>JBEIEH010000303.1:0-2694 GCA_040383055.1 Burkholderiaceae bacterium | reverse complement strand
GTATGGCTACTCGGTCCAGTACGAGGTCATGAACGACAAAGTGGGCGAAGCTTTTGCCCAAGCCGCCAACGAAGCCAAGCTGCGCGTGGCCGGTCAGCCCAAGATCACCGAAAAAGAAGGCGCGCCCGAAGGTGAGCTGCAGTTCGACGCGGTGTTCGAGGTCTACCCCGAAGTCAAGATCGCCGATCTGGCTGGCGCCGAAGTGGAAAAAGTCGCCGCCGATGTGAACGACGCAGCGATCGACCGCACCGTGGACATTCTGCGCAAGCAGCGCCGCACCTTCGCCCAGCGCGGCGCCGATCAAGCCGCTGCCGATGGCGATCGCGTGACCATCGACTTCGCCGGCAAGATCGACGGCGAGCCGTTTGAAGGCGGCAAAGCCGAAGGCTTCCAGTTCCTGGTTGGCGAAGGCCAGATGCTCAAAGAGTTCGAAGACGCGGTGCGCGGCATGAAGGCTGGTGAGTCCAAGACCTTCCCGTTGAACTTCCCGGCCGACTACCACGGCAAAGATGTGGCCGGCAAAACCGCAGACTTCTTGGTGACCCTGCACAAAATCGAAGCTCCGAACCTGCCCGAAGTGAACGAGGCCTTTGCCAAGTCGCTGGGTGTGGACGGTGGCACGGTCGAAGCGCTGCGCGAAGATATTCGCAAGAATCTGGCGCGCGAGGTGAAATTCCGCCTGCAGGCCCGCAACAAACAAGCCGTGATGGACGCTCTGGTGGCCAAGGCCGAGCTGGACCTGCCCAAGTCGGTGGTGCAAGCCGAAATCGACCGCTTGGTCGAAGGCGCCCGTGCCGATTTGAAGCAGCGCGGTATCAAGGATGCCGAGAAAGCGCCGATTCCTGAAGACCTGTTTCGTGAACAAGCCGAGCGCCGCGTGCGCCTGGGTCTGGTGGTCGCTGAGCTGGTGCGCGCCAATGAACTGCAAGCCAAGCCCGAGCAGATCGACGCCCACCTGCAGGAAATGGCCGCCTCTTACGAGAAGCCGGCCGATGTGATCCGCTGGTACAAAGGCGACAACCGCCGCATGGCCGAAGTGGAAGCCATCGTGATCGAAAACAACGTGACCGAGTTTGTGCTGGCCAAGGCCAAGGTCACCGACAAGACCGTCAGCTTCGAAGAATTGATGGGTCAGTCTTGATCGCTGGCGGCGTGCCGCCATATCGGTCAGAGGGCGGGGCAACCCGCCCTTTTTCTTGGTGATTCCGGAGGTCTTGGCCGCTTGGTTACATTAGAGGCCAGACAGACTTTGACAACGCACAAGGAGAGAAGCATGAGTGCAATGGAGACCCAAGCCCTTGGCATGGTTCCGATGGTGATTGAGCAGTCCGGTCGCGGCGAGCGCGCCTACGACATTTACTCGCGCCTGCTCAAAGAGCGCGTGGTGTTTTTGGTCGGCCCAGTGAACGACCAGTCGGCCAACTTGGTTGTGGCCCAGCTGCTGTTTTTGGAGAGTGAAAACCCCGACAAGGACATTTCGTTCTACATCAACTCGCCTGGCGGTTCGGTGAGCGCTGGCATGTCGATTTTTGACACCATGAACTTCATCAAGCCTGACGTCTCGACCCTGTGCATGGGCATGGCCGCCAGCATGGGCGCGTTCTTGTTGTCCGCAGGCGCCAAGGGCAAGCGTTTTGCGCTGCCCAATTCCAAGGTCATGATCCACCAGCCGCTGGGCGGCACCCAAGGCCAAGCCACCGAAATCGAGATCCACGCCCGCGAAATCCTCAAGACCCGCGAGCAGCTCAACAAAATCTTGGCCGAACGCACCGGGCAGCCGCTCGAGAAAATTGAGCGCGACACCGAGCGCGACTATTACCTCAGCGCTGCCGAGGCCGCCGATTACGGTTTGATCGACAAGGTGATCGACCGCCGCGTGCCCCCGGCCGCCGCCTGATGGACGGGCCCGCCAGCGCTTGGTGGGCTGCTCTATCATTGACAATCCGATTCGAAGCACACACAAGGGTTACCTGATCCATGGCCGACAAAAAAGGCACCTCCGGCGAAAAAGCGCTGTACTGCTCCTTCTGTGGCAAAAGCCAGCACGAAGTGAAGAAGCTCATTGCCGGTCCGTCGGTCTTCATCTGCGACGAATGCATCGACCTGTGCAACGACATCATCCGCGACGAACTGCCCGGCATCGAGTCGGTCAAATCGCAAGGCGATGAGCTGCCCACCCCGGCCGTGCTCAAAGCCAACTTAGACAACTACGTCATTGGCCAAGAGCAGGCCAAGCGCGCCTTGTCGGTGGCGGTGTACAACCACTACAAGCGCCTGCGCCACAAACAAAACGCGCGCAAAGACGATGTGGAGCTGACCAAGAGCAACATCTTGCTCATCGGCCCCACCGGATCTGGCAAAACGTTGTTGGCCCAGACCATGGCGCGCATGCTCAATGTGCCCTTCGTGATGGCTGACGCGACCACCCTCACCGAGGCCGGCTACGTGGGCGAGGATGTGGAAAACATCGTCGCCAAGCTGCTGCAGAGCTGCAACTACGACATCGAGCGCGCCCAGCAAGGCATCGTCTACATCGACGAAATCGACAAGATCACCCGCAAGTCGGAAAACCCGTCCATCACCCGCGATGTCTCGGGCGAGGGCGTGCAACAAGCCCTGCTCAAGCTGGTGGAAGGTACTCAAGCCAGCGTGCCCCCCCAAGGCGGTCGCAAGCACCCCAACCAAGACTTCATC
>JBEIEH010000302.1:0-2725 GCA_040383055.1 Burkholderiaceae bacterium | reverse complement strand
GCCGAAGTCACCACCTACAAACGCGGCGCCACCGACTTCGCCTCGCAAATGCAAAAGCTCGCCTCTTCGCAATGCGACTTTGTGGTCATGGGCACCATCATCCGCGAGACGATTGGCGGCATCGCCACCGCGCGGCGTCTGGGCTTTAACCCGACCTTTATCGGGTCGAGCGCGGCCTACACCGATCTGATCCACAAGCTCGGTGGCCCAGCCATGAACGGCCTGTACGCCGCCATGTCGGTGCAGCACCCCTACCTCGACGAGGCCGCTCAGCCCATCCGGTTCTGGGCCAATAAGTACAAGACCAAGTTCAACGAAGACCCCACCGTGTTCTCGGTCTATGGCTACAACGCGGTCGACTCCTTCATCCGCGCTGCGACCAAGGCCGGTGGCAACTTGAGCACCGACAGTTTCATCAAAGCGATGGACACGATGGTCATCCCCGCCGATATCTTTGGCAGCGCCGAAATGACCTTTGGTCCACAAAAGCGTTTGGGCAGCAACGCCTCGCGTCTGTCGCAAATCCAGGAAGGTCGCTGGAAGGTGGTGTCGCCTTACTTTGGCGCCAAGTGAGCTTCAGGGTCCGGCGGGTCCCTTGGACCCGCTGACGCACTGCGCTGGTCTAAGGCCAGCGCTTTTTTTTGTCCGCCCCTTGTGCCCCCACGTCTTTTAAAAGAATATTTAAGTGTGAATAAATAGACGATGGTGGTGCAAAAAGACGTCATTTTTAGTCTTTATGGGCTATCCTCTGAGTGGGGGCAAATGACAAGATGAACCGCTTCAAACTGACAAAAAATCGATGGACCGCGCGTGGCGTGGCGCTGCTGTGGTGTGCGTCTGTGGCCAGTGTGTCGGCCCAGGCCACGGGCCCCGCTGCGCTGAGTTGGGTCACCTACGCCAGTGAGAGCATGGCGCCGCTGGATCTGGCCTCGTCGCAGGTGCGCTTGGTGCTGTTTCGGCCGGTGGACGACGCGTCGCCCGAGCAGCCCGCCGGTGTGTTCATCAATGGGCGCTTGCTCAGCAGCCTGTTGCCCGGTGGGTTTGTCGATGCCGTGGTCTGCCGCGACAGCTGGCGCATTGAAGCGCGCACCACCGATGGCGTGTCTACCCCGGTGCAGCGACGCGGCGCCGATCCCGAGTGGTTTGTGCGCGCGACGGTGCGGCAGGGCGTGCCCCATTTGCAGCCCATCAGCGCCACCGAGTTTCTGGCACAAGCCGATGGCTTGCGCCGCCAAGCCCATGTGGTGTCGCGTTTGGCGCCGGTGGGCGACTGCAGCCGGGGCGAGACCCGCTACACCTTGGCGTCCGAACTGCTGTTCCAGTTTGGCAAGCACGGCATCGAGAGCCTGCTCAAGTCGGGTGAGTTCGAAATCGTCAAACTCGCTCGCAAGATCCGCGAAGAGCACGCGTCCATCGACCAGGTCGAGGTGGTGGGGCATTCCGATCCCATGGGGGGGCGCGCCCTCAACCTTGAGCTGTCCACATCGCGCGCGCAAACGGTGGCCCAGGTGATGCTGGGCGCAGGGTTGCCAGCCGACAAACTCAAGGCCGTTGGCGTGGCTGACGATCAACTCATCGTGCCGGGCTGCGAAGCCAAAAAGTTGCCACGCCCCGAACTGTTGGCCTGCAACCAGCCCAACCGCCGGGTCGAGGTGGTGGTCAAAGGGTCGCGTCGCGCGGCCCCTTGATCAAGACACGATGTAGGCGCCCGCGCCGGTCGACAGCAGCTTGCCGTCCGACCCGTAAAAGCCCATGCGGGTGCTCGCCACCCGCGAGCCCAAGCGCAGCACCTCGGCGCGCAGCTCAAACCATTCGCCAATGCCCGGTCGCAGGTAGTCGATGCGCAAATCGATGGTGCCGAGCTTGGCAAAACGGTGCAGGCGCTGCTCGGGCGCCTCGTCCATGTGGCGCGCGCCAATCGCAGCCATGCAGGCCAGACCGCCCATGGCGTCGAGTCCGGCGCTGATCACGCCACCGTGCACCCGGTTGTAGGCGTAGTGGCCCACCAGTTGCGGCCGCATCTCGATGCGCGCGCTCACCAGCTCGGGGGTCAGGCCGGTGATCTGCAGGCCCAGCACCTGGTTGAAGACAATTTTTTCTTCAAAGATGGCCTTGAGGCCTTGGACAAATTCGGGTTCAAACGCCACAGGGGCGGTGGTTTTGGGGCTCATGCGGGGATTGTGGGGCAAGCGTGGTGTGGGGTCTGTCGCCTGCGCCGCGCAGGGCTTCAGCGCGGTGGGCGTTTGGCGATGCCCATGGTCTTGGCCAAAATGCCCAGCATCACCTCGTCGGCGCCACCGCCGATGCTGGCCAAGCGGCCGTCGCGGAACATGCGCGCCACCTTGTTTTCCCAGGTAAAGCCCATGCCGCCCCAAAACTGCAGGCAGGTGTCGGGCACCAAGCGGTTGAGCCGCCCAGCCTTGAGCTTGCACATGGTGGCCCATTCGGTCACGTCTTCGCCCGCCACATAGCGCTCGCAGGCCGCATAGGTCAGGGCGCGCAGGCTCTCCACCTCGGTCTTGAGCTCGGCCAGCTTGAACTGCACCCACTGCTGGTCGGCCAAGCTCGCGCCAAACAGTTGGCGGTCCTGCGCCCATTCCACCGTCCAGCGGATGCAGTTGGAGAGGCTCTCGAGTGTGCTGGCCGCGCACCACAGCCGTTCTTCCTGGAACTGCTGCATCTGGTAGACAAAACCTTGGCCTTCGCCGCCAATGCGGTAGCGCTG
>JBEIEH010000301.1:0-2727 GCA_040383055.1 Burkholderiaceae bacterium | reverse complement strand
TGAGCGAACCGGCGGCCACCGCCGGTGGCACGGTGTTGGAAAACAAATACGGGCGCGAGCGCTGGCGCAGCAGCTCGACAATCTCGCGCCGCGCGGCGGTAAAGCCTCCAGCCGCGCCGCCCAGCGCCTTGCCAAAGGTGCCGGTCACGATGTCGACCCTGTCCATACAGCCGTGCAGTTCGTGGGTGCCGCGCCCGGTGGCGCCCATGAAGCCGGTGGCGTGGCATTCATCGATCATCACCAACGCGTCAAAGCGCTCGGCGATCTCGCAGATGCGGCCCACTTGGGCGATCACTCCATCCATTGAAAACACGCCATCGCTCACGATCAACACGCGGCGCGCGCCTTCGTCTCGGGCGCGCTGCACCTCCGTCTGCAAAGCGACCATGTCGTTGTTGGCGTAACGGTAGCGGCGCGCCTTGCACAAGCGGATGCCGTCGATGATGGAGGCGTGGTTGAGCGCATCGGACACCACCGCGTCTTGCTCACCCAGCAGCGGCTCAAACAGACCGCCATTGGCGTCAAACGCGGCCGCATACAAGATGGCGTCTTCCATGCCCACAAAGTCGGCGATGGCACGCTCCAGCCGTTTGTGCAGGTCTTGGGTGCCGCAGATGAAGCGCACGCTGGACAAACCAAAGCCATGGCTGTCGAGGCCATCGTGCGCGGCCGCCACCACATCGGGGTGCGACGACAAGCCTAGGTAGTTGTTGGCGCAGAAGTTGAGCATGCGCCGCCCGTCCACCAACACCTCGGGCCCTTGTGCGCTGGTGATGATGGCTTCGTTTTTGTACAGACCGCTGGCGCGGATGGCGTCGAGCTCGGCCTGCAACTCGGTGCGGGTGATGGGGTTCATGCGGCCTCCGGCACACTCAGGTGAGACAAATTCGACCACATGCTGTGCACCAGCGTGGGCAAGTCGTAGGCGGGCTGCCAGCCCCAATCGGCGCGGGCTAGGGCGTCGTCTAAGGCGACTGGCCAGCTCTGCGCGATCTGCTGGCGCGCGTCGGGCGCATAAGCCATCCGCTGCACGCCGCATTGGCGTTCGATCTCGGCCACCAGTTCGGCCGGTGAAAAGCTCAGGCCCTGCAGGTTGTAGCCGTGGCGACGGGTGATGCGCTCGTTGGTTGCGGTCATGAGTTCGAGCGTGGCGCGGATGGCGTCGTCCATATGAATCATGGGCAGGCTTTGGTCGGGCGCCAAGTAGCAGTTGTAGTGCCCCTGTTGCAGCAGCGCGTGAAAAATCTCGACCGCGTAATCTGTGGTGCCACCGCCGGGCAGCGACTGGTGGCCAATCACCCCGGGGTAGCGAAGCGACCGCACATCCACGCCCCAGCGCTGGTGGTAATACGCCGCCCAGTTTTCTCCTGCGGCCTTGCTCAAGCCATACACCGTGGTGGGGTTCAGCGGCGCGTCGTCGGGCGTGCCGTGGCGCGGCACGTTGGGGCCAAACACCGCAATCGTGCTGGGGAAGAACACCCGCTGCACCAAGCCATCGCGCGCAGCCTCCAGCACATTGAGCCAGCCGTCCACGTTGACGCGCCAGGTTTGGGCCGGGAGGGCTTCGCCGCGCGCGCTCAACACCGCGCTCAAGTGGTACACCGTGTCGATGCGGTGGGTTTGCAGCAGGGTGCGCAAGCGGTCGGGGTTGAGCACATCCAGCGTCTCAAACACCACACCATTGGGCCATGCACGGTCGGGCGAGCGCACATCGGTGCAGACCACATGTTCCACACCAGGCCAGCGCGCCAGCGCCTCGGTCAGCGCCGTGCCAATTTGGCCGCAGGCGCCGGTGAGCAAGATACGTTGATGTACCGACGCTGTTGGACAGTTGTCAGTTTTGGTCGCAGAATGCGGTCGATCGGTGAACAGAATATCGGACATGATTCCCCCTTAACGGAATATCCAATATCTTAAACAAACATCCCAAATCCTGTAAAGCGGATTTTTATGCCCTCTTTGCCTGAACACACCGCCAGCCCGCCATCGGTGGCCGAAGCCATCAAACGCCTGCGCCGACAAGCCGGCTTGTCATTGGACGACCTGGCGCAGCGCTGTGGCGTCTCGCGCTCCATGCTGTCGCAAATCGAACGCGACACCACCAACCCGACGGTGGCCACCCTGTGGCGCATCACCCAAGCACTGGGGGTCTCGATCGACGAGGTGCTGGGCCAGCCCAAACCCGCCGCTCAGATCGAGTGGACACCTCAGCACGCCCTGCCCCGCATGTCCAGCGCCGATGGCTTGGTGCAGCTGCGGGTGCTGGGCCCACTGAACACCGCCGGCCAACACGAGTGGTACGAGCTCACCGCCCAGCCCGGTGGGCGGCTGACCAGCAAAGCCCACAGCCCGGGCACACAAGAGCATCTGTACCTCGTTGAGGGCAGCCTGCTGATCACCAGCCAACAGGATCAGCAATCGGCGGCCACGGGCGACTTGGTGCGCTACCCGGCCGATGTGCCGCACGACATCCACAACCCAGGTCCCGGGGTGGCGCGCGCTTGGCTGACGGTGATGCAGCACCGATGAGGCGACCCACATGCACAAACTGATAAAAACACTCCCGGATTCATGTGCCAAGGCCTCGGGTCGACACCTGAACTGAGACCTTTTTTGTTCGCACCATGTCCACCAGTCAGCCCACTGCCACTTTTGACACCGAGCGCCTAAGCCGCACACGCAGCCACTGGCTCACCCAGCGCTTCAGCGACGCCGAGATTGAACGGG
>JBEIEH010000300.1:0-2844 GCA_040383055.1 Burkholderiaceae bacterium | reverse complement strand
GTGTCAGCAGGCTAAAGCAGGGCAACGCCGGACCGGGGCGTCAGGGTCGTGTGGCGGTTGCCAACTGCGCCAACAGGGCTGTCAGGGCAGGGTGCTCGCCTGCGGGTGGCAGCAGGTCGATGGGGATCAACGGGTGGGCTGCTGTCCAGTGTTCAATCAGCAGGGGCAAGTCTTCGCGAGCATGTTTGCCCATGCCAAAAAACAGCGGCATCACCCGGATGTGTTGCACACCCAGCGCCACCAGTTCAGCGGCGGCGCTGGGCAAATCGGGCTCACACAACTCCAAGTACGCGCAGCGGGTGTGCACCGCCGGATCAGCGGCGCCAATCGCTTGGGCAATCGCCTCCACTGGCGAGCGCCACAAAGGGTCGCGCGAACCATGGGCAAACACAATCACACCCAGCATGTTGTTCCTTGAAAAAAAACCGATCAGCGCCGCAACACCAGCCAACCAAAGGCCCCCAGCGACACCACCGAATAAATGAGCGCGGGCGACGCAGCGGCCAGCCAAGGCCGCCACTGCTGCAGGTTGCCGATGTAGCCGAACACGTTGTTGAGCAAAAAGAAGCTGATGCCAATCATCACGCCCATGAACACATAAGCGGTGATGTTGCCTGAGCGGAAATGCAAATACGCAAACGGCAGCGCCAGCACCACCATGACCAAGCACGACAAGGGATAAAACAGCTTGCGCCAGAACTCAATTTCGTACTGCTGGGCGTTTTGTCCATTGGCTTGCAAATGGCGCACATAAGCGAACAAATCGACGGTGCGCATGCTCTCAGGTTTGAGCAACGCCACCGAGACCATATCGGCGGTGATGCCGCTGGGCCAACGCAGCTCGGCCAGCTGCTGCCGTGTGACCTGTGCAGCGTCTTGACCCGACACGTCGAACTCTTGGCGCATCACTTGCTGCAGTTGCCATGCGCCATCTTCGCCAATTACCGCACTCTGTGCGTCGGTGCTCGACACCAAATAGCCCCGGTTGTCGAATTCGTATATGCGAACCCCCTGCATGTCACCGCTGGGGGAGAGCGCCCGCACGTTGACCGAGAACTGGCTATAGGGCTGGCGCTCTTTGATCCAGGCGCCCGTTTGACCGACGCTGATGCTGCCTTGGTAGCGGGCTTTGAGCAACTGCCCGGTGCGGTCCGCCAGTGGCGCCACATAGTCGCCAATGGCCAAGGTCAGCAACACAAACGCCAAGCCCAAGCCCAGCAGCGTGCGCAGTGCGCGCCAAGGCCCCAAGCCGCTGGTGCGCAAAATGGTGAACTCTGAGCTATGGGCAAAACGCGCCAGCACAAACACGGTACCGATCAGCACGGCAATCGGCATCAGCTCATACACCCGGCTGGGAATCAGCAGACATGTGTAGATCAGCGCTTGCGTCAGGGTATAGGACGCCCCTTCGGTGACGCGCGACGGCGTGCCAATGGACGGGAGTTCATCGACCAGATCGAAGAAAAAAAACAGCGACAGAAACGCCAACAGCACAAAGCCAACAGCGACCAAGATTTCGCCATAAATCAAGCGTCTGATGGTTTTCATGCCGCCATCTCCGAACGCGGCGTCAACACAGTTCGCCACCAGCTGCGCACGCTGATGCCGTGGTGCCGTTTGGCCAGCCACAGCAGCGCCAAAGCAAACACTGAGCCATGCAGCGCCAGCAGAAACGGCACCAACCCGATCAACCCCGACGCAACCCAACTCTGCCCCAAATTGAGCAAGTTGTAATAAAACACGAAGCCCAGCAGGGTGAAGGCGAGATTGCCGCCTTTGCCCGCTCGAGGGTTGGACGCGGTGGTGGCCACGGCGACCAGCACAAAGTTGAAAGCGGTCAGTGCCATGCCAATGCGCCAGCCCAGCTCACCCAAGTTGGCCAGCGTGGGGTCTTGCAACAACGCCAAAGTGGGGGCTGACTTCAAGCCACCGCGATCCCCCGTCACGGGGTCTTTGGGGTTGATCAATGTCCCGTATTGATCGAACTGGCTCACTCGCAGTCGCCCACTGCCGGGCTCCGGTTCAATGCGCTGTCCGTGGTCGAGCAGCAGCCATTGACCGTCCTCGCGGTTGTCAAGCCGGCCGCCGCGTGCCGAGGTGATGGTTTCGTTGCCGTTGGCGTCTTTGGACGAGATGAAGATATTCTTACCCTCGGTGCCATTGGTGGTGTCTTTGTCGATAAAGAACACACGGCGCCCACTCGACGACTCTTGGAACTGTCCCGGCGCCACGCGCTCCAAATCGCCGCGCTGTTCAAAACGGCTGCGCAGTTGGTCGGTCTGTTGGTTGGCCCAAGGCCAGACCGTCAGCGTCATCACGACAATCACAGCCAAAATCGGCCAAGCAAACCGAAACACCGGGGACAAAAAGCCCCCCAGCGAGCGGCCCGAGGCCAGCCAGATCACCATCTCGCTGTCTTTGTAAAGCCGAGAGAAAGTCGAGACGATGGAGATGACCAGCGCCAGCGTCAGCACCGGGGGCATGCGGCCCAGCACGGTGTAGCCCAGCACCAACATCACTTCCTCCGGGTTGACGCTGCCGCGCGAAGCCAGACCCAGGGTGCGAATCAGCAGCATGGTCAGCACAATGGTGAACAGCACCACCAAGGTGGCGCCAAAGCTGCGGGCCAGCTCCTTGCGCAGGGACGAATGGAATAACATTGATCTATCAACAAGAAAGTGGCGATTATGGACTTTGTGCTCAAAACCTTGTCTGCAGACCAGGCCGCCAAATCGGCGGTGGATGCTTTGGTGGTGTTGGTCAACGACGGATGGCAACCCAGCGGTGACAGTGGGGTGACGCATTGGCTGTCGCAAGTGCTGTCTGGCGGTGATCTAGAAGAGG
>JBEIEH010000299.1:0-2853 GCA_040383055.1 Burkholderiaceae bacterium | reverse complement strand
GATCTGGCTTGGCCAGTCCAGCGGGTGCGTCCCCCTGGGGGGACGGCGCAGCGCGCCGCAGGGGGGTCATGCGCGTTCTGCGGCCTTGAGGGCGCGTTTCAAATCGTCGATCAGATCGGCCGGGTCTTCCAGGCCAATGCTCAGGCGAATGGTGCCCGGACCGATGCCAGCGCCCGCGAGCGCCGCATCGTCCATGCGGAAGTGCGTGGTGCTCGCCGGGTGGATCACCAGCGAACGCGCGTCGCCCACATTGGCCAGGTGGCTGAAGAGCTTGAGCGCTTCAATAAACGCACGGCCTTGGGCGCGGCTGCCCTTGATGTCGAAGCTGAACACCGAGCCGGCGCCGCGCGCGCCGCCGCGCAGCAGGCGTTGGGCCAGCGCGTGGCTCGGGTGCGATTCGAGCAGCGGGTGGCCCACGCGGCTCACCAGCGGGTGGCTGGCCAAAAATGCCACCACCTGTTCGGTGTTGGACAGGTGCCGCTCCATGCGCAGCGGCAGGGTTTCGATGCCTTGCAAAATCAGCCACGCGCTGTGGGGTGATAGGCAGGCGCCAAAGTCCCGCAGGCCCTCGCGCCGCGCGCGCAGCAAAAAGGCGCCCACCGTGCTTTCCTCAGAAAACACCATGTTGTGAAAGCCGGCGTAGGGCTCGGTCAGCTCGGGGAAGCGCCCGCTGGCCTCCCAATCGAAGTTGCCGCTGTCGACCAGCACACCGCCGATCACCGTGCCGTGACCGCTCAAAAACTTGGTGGCCGAGTGGTAGACCAGATCGGCGCCGAGGTTGAGCGGCTGCACGAGGTAGGGCGTGGTCAGTGTCGAGTCCACCAGCAGCGGCACACCGGCGCTGTGGGCGATATCGGCCACCGCCGGGATGTCCAGCACATCCAGCCCGGGGTTGCCCACGGTTTCGCCAAACAGGAGCTTGGTGTTGGGCCGGATGGCGGCGCGCCAGCCGTCCAGATCGCCGGGCTTCACAAACGTGGTCTCAATGCCGAAGCGGCGCAAGGTGTAGTGCAACAGGTTCTGGCTGCCGCCATACAGCGCGGTGGACGCCACGATGTGTGAGCCCGCACCCATGAGCGTGGCCACGGCCAGGTGCAGCGCGGCCTGTCCGCTGGCGGTGGCGATCGCCCCAATGCCGTCTTCGAGTGCGGCCATGCGCTGCTCAAACACAGCGGTGGTCGGGTTGCTAATGCGGCTGTAGACGTGACCAGCGCGCTCCAAGTTGAACAGGGCAGCGGCTTGGTCGCTCGACTCGAAGACGAAAGACGTGCTCAGGTGGATCGGGGTGGCGCGCGCGCCGGTGCTGGGGTCGGGCTGGGCGCCGGCGTGCAGCGCCAGGGTGTCAAAGCCGGGGTCGGCGTGGCCGGGCATGGGAGGTCTCCTCGTGCGATGGCAAAAAAGAATGCCAGAGGGTGTTTTCCCTCTGTGCTGTTAAGCATTGTGGGCTATATTGACGCACACGCCAGACCGGCTGGCGACATTCACCCGAGGAGAGACACGATGAAAGTCAGCGACATCCTGCGCGTCAAGGGCGGCACGCTGTTCACCGCCCAGCCGGGCGACGATCTGGTCAAGGCGGTCAGCACCATGTCCGAACTGGACATTGGTTCGCTGGCGGTGATGGAGCAGGGCAAGATGGTGGGCATGCTCACCTTCCGCGAAGTGATCCACACCTTGGCGCGCCATGGCGGCACGCTGGGTGGGCAAACCGTCGGCGCTGTGATGGACCGCGACCCGGCCACTTGCACCCCAGAGACCGACATCACCGAGGTGCGGCCTCTGATGTTGGAGCGCCACACCCGCTATATGCCGGTGCTGGAGAGCGGTGACTTGATGGGGGTGATCAGTTTTTACGACGTGGCCAAGGCGGTGGTGGACAGCCAGAATTTTGAGAACACCATGCTCAAGGCCTATATCCGAGACTGGCCGACCGAGGGACAAGCGGCGGCTTGATTGGCGCTTGTGTCATGGCAAACCCCGTCTGTTGGCGGGGTTTGCTTTTTGGGGCTGTTCGTTTCCGATCCTTTTATGGCGGTGACGGATGCGACCGGTACCCACTCCGCTCATGTCCCCCCGGCGGCCTGCGGCCGCCTCCTTTACTTCGCTGTGCGGGTACCAGTCACATCCGTCAAAGCGGCACAGTGGGCGCGCCACCGCTGGAGCACACATCCGTATCGATGCCACAAGCGCTCGGTGTCCGGCGCAGCGAAACAAAGGAGGAGGCTTGGGCGCAGCCCAAGCCGGGGGACTTTTGCGGGGCCGGATACCGGGCGACTGTGGCGCCGCCCAGGCACCGGACACGAGCCACCGCCAAACCGCGACGCACCAATAAAAACGGGAGCCCAAAGGCTCCCGTAGAGTGTCGAACGCAGACCGAAGTCAGGTCACAGCGACTCGATAAAGCTGCGCAGCTTGTCCGAACGGCTTGGGTGCTTGAGCTTGCGCACCGCCTTGCTCTCAATCTGGCGAATGCGCTCGCGTGTCACGTCGAACTGCTTGCCCACCTCTTCGAGCGTGTGGTCGGTCGACATCTCGATGCCAAAACGCATGCGCAACACCTTGGCCTCGCGCGGGGTGAGGGTGTCGAGGATCTCTTTGACCACCTCGCGCAGACCGGCCTGCATCGCAGCGTCCATCGGCGCGGTGTTGGCCTGATCCTCGATGAAATCGCCCAGGTGCGAATCGTCGTCGTCGCCGATGGGGGTTTCCATCGAGATCGGCTCCTTCGCAATCTTCATGATCTTGCGGATCTTGTCCTCTGGAATCTCCATCTTCTCGGCCAGGATGGAGGCATCGGGCTCAAAACCGAATTCCTGCAGGTGTTGGCGCGAGATGCGGTTCATCTTGTTGATT
>JBEIEH010000298.1:0-2868 GCA_040383055.1 Burkholderiaceae bacterium | reverse complement strand
GGTCAAGGCCTGCGAAGACACCGGCATGCATTCGGTGCTGGAGCAATACACCGCCGACATGACCGAAGCCGCACTGCTGGCGCGGGTGGATGCGCTCAACCAAGACCCCAGCATCCACGGCATCTTGGTGCAATTGCCACTGCCGGCGCACATCGACGCCCAAAAGGTGATCGAAGCCATCAGCCCGACCAAGGACGTAGACGGCTTTCACATCGCCAGTGCGGGCGCGCTGATGACAGGTATGGACGGCTTCTGGCCCTGCACACCCTATGGCTGCATGAAGATGCTCGAGAGCATCGACTACGACCTCAAGGGCAAACACGCGGTGGTGATCGGGCGCAGCAACATCGTGGGCAAACCCATGGCCATGATGCTGCTGCAACAAGATGCCACTGTCACGGTCTGCCACTCGCGCACAGCCAACCTCAAAGCGCTGACACTACAGGCGGACGTGATCGTGGCCGCTGTGGGCAAGCGCCATGTTCTGACCGCCGACATGGTCAAACCCGGCGCAGTGGTGCTGGACGTGGGGATGAACCGCAACGACGAGGGCAAACTCTGCGGTGACGTGGACTTTGACGGCGTCAAAGAGGTGGCTGGCTACATCACACCAGTGCCCGGAGGTGTGGGGCCCATGACGATCACCATGCTGATGGTCAACACACTCAGCTCGGCAGAAAAAATGTGACCCCCGCGCCGCGCTGCGCGCGTCACCCCCAAGGGGCGATGCCTGTGGACCGGCAAGCCGGATCCACGGCATCCTGGCTGAAGGCACTTCGCGCCGGGTGCGAGATTGGGAAACCAAGCGCCTTCGCGCTCAGTGCTTTTCTGGAGTGCTCAGTCTCCAGAAGATGGCGCCGGCGCAGAGCCACTGGCCGAACACCATCAGGCTGCCCAGGCCGTGCCACAGGCGCAGGTTGCCGCCGCTGGCGCGAGCGGTGACGATGTTCTGGGCCACACCAAATTCCTGCAGCAAGGCCAAGATCATGGCAGCGAGCACCAACCCCATGGTGGCTATCACCCGCTGCATGGCGGCGGCGCGGTCGGCTTCAGGCCTCACCAAAGACTGCAAGGCCTCAGAGCGCGCCGAGCGCAATAGCAACAACAAGACCAAGCCGATCAGCAAGCCCGCCCAAGCCTGCAGCGAAAACAACTTGGCGGCCACCGGGCCGGCAACCGGTGCGCCCAATTGAGCAAACAGGGTCGGCACCGCCACAAAACTCAAGGCCGACAGACCGCCCCACCACAAGGCGGCCAAAGCGACGCCCAGGCACTGCACAGACGGCTTCACGCGTAGCGCACCGCCACAATTTCATAGCGGCGGGTGCCGCTGGGCGCCTGCACCTCGGCCACATCGCCCTCTTCTTTGCCAATCAGCGCGCGCGCGATCGGACTGCTGATGTTGATCAGGCCTTGTTTCAGGTCGGCCTCATCCTCGCCCACGATCTGGTAGGTCACGGCGCTGCCCGAATCTTCATCTTCCAAATCCACGGTGGCACCGAAGACCACACGGCCACCGGCGTCCAGCGTCGAGGGGTCGATCACCTGGGAGGCCGACAGCTTGCCTTCAATCTCAGCAATGCGGCCTTCAATAAAACCCTGGCGCTCTTTGGCGGCGTCGTAGTCGGCGTTTTCGCTCAAGTCGCCTTGCGCTCGCGCCTCAGCAATCGCTTGGATCACCGCTGGGCGCTCCACCGTTTTGAGTTTGTGCAGCTCGGCCTTGAGCATCTCGGCGCCGCGCTTGGTGATGGGAATGGTGCTCATTGTGTCGTCTCCAAAAGCAAACCGCCGAACGTTGCCGTTCGGCGGCGATGCGGGATTATGCCCGGGAATGGCCCGCTTCACAGCGGCCACCCCCCTGGCGGTGCTCAGGCACTGAGTTGGGCGTGCATCTCTTGCACCGAAATCACACCCAGCTGGCCCATGGCCTTCATGCCCTCCACTGCGGCTTCGGCACCAGCGATGGTGGTGAAGGTGGTGACCCGCGCCAGCAGCGACGAAGTACGGATCTGGCGCGAATCGGCGATCGCGTTGCGACGCTCTTCCACCGTATTGATCACCATGGTGATTTCGTTGTTCTTGATGGCGTCGACGATGTGCGGGCGGCCTTCGGTCACTTTGTTGACCGTTTGCACCGGCACACCGGCTTCGGCAATCGCCGCCGCCGTGCCTCGCGTGGCCACCAACTCGAAACCCAAGGTGTGCAGCTCGCGAGCAACAGCCACCGCGCGCGGCTTGTCGCCATTCTTCACCGTCAAGAACACCTTGCCCGAGGTCGGCAGCTTGGTGCCGGCGCCCATTTGGCTCTTCACAAACGCTTCGCCAAAGGTCTTGCCCACGCCCATGACTTCGCCGGTGGACTTCATTTCAGGTCCGAGAATGGTGTCCACACCCGGGAACTTCACGAACGGAAACACGGCTTCCTTGACGCTGAAGTATGGGGGTGTGACTTCGGCGCCAATGCCCTGCTGGTCCAAGGTTTGGCCAGCCATGCAGCGTGCGGCCACCTTGGCCAACTGGACACCAGTGGCTTTGGAGACAAAGGGCACGGTGCGCGAAGCGCGTGGGTTCACCTCCAGCACAAAGATCACGTCGGTCTTCACGCCGTCCTCTTCTTTTTCCTGGATCGCGAACTGCACGTTCATCAAACCCACCACGTTCAGGCCTTGGGCCATGGCGGCGGTCTGGCGCTTGAGTTCGTCGATGGTGGCCTTGGACAGGTAATACGGCGGCAGCGAGCAGGCCGAATCGCCCGAGTGCACGCCAGCCTGTTCGATGTGTTCCATCACACCGCCGATGAAGACACGGCCCGCGCTGTCGCGCACCGCGTCCACATCGCATTCGATCGCGTCGTTGAGGAAACGGTCG
>JBEIEH010000297.1:0-2912 GCA_040383055.1 Burkholderiaceae bacterium | reverse complement strand
GACGCGATCGCCAAGATGCGCGAAGCACTCAACGGTTTTGTGATCCGCGGCATCAGCAGCAACATCCCGTTCCAGGCCGCGCTGTTGGCACACCCCGACTTTGTGTCGGGCAACTTCAACACCGGCTTTATTGCCCAGCACTACGCCAGCGGTTTCCGCGCCGAAGACGTGCCGCACAGCGACCCCAACTTCCTGGTGGCTTTGGCCGCCTTTGTGCGCCGCAAGAGCCGCGAGCGTGCCACAGGCATCAGCGGTCAGCTGCCTGGCTACGGCGTCAAAGTGGGTGCCAGTTACACCGTGATTGCCCTGGGCGCCACCGGTGATCACCGTTACCACAGCGTGCATGTAGACGAATTCACCGGCGAAACCGGCTATGCGTCGGTGCAGGTGGGGGAACAACGCTACAAGATCACCTCCACCTCGCGCCTGAACGACGTGGTGATCACCGGCGAATGCAATGGCCAGCCCTTTGTGGCGCAGGTGGAGCGCGGCAGCGCCAAAAACCCGCTGGCTTTGGTGGTGCAGCACAACGGCACCAAGCTCGACGCCATGGTGGTGTCGCCGCGCATGGCCGAGCTGCACCAGCTCATGCCGTTCAAGGCTCCGCCCGACATGAGCAAGTTTGTGCTCTCGCCCATACCCGGTTTGTTGGTGGACGTGGCGGTGCAGCCTGGCCAAAAAGTGCAAGCCGGCGAACGCGTGGCCGTGATCGAAGCCATGAAGATGGAAAACGTGCTGTTCGCCGCCGCCGACGGTGTGGTGAGCAAAGTGCTCGCGTCCAAAGGCGAATCGTTGGTGGTGGATCAGCCGATCGTGGAGTTTGATAAATGACCCAACGCCCCTTCAAAATCCTCGGTATCCAGCAAGTCGCCATCGGCGGGCCTGACAAAACCCGTCTGCAAAAACTCTGGGTCGACATGCTCGGCCTGGAGGTGACTGGTACCTTCAAAAGCGAGCGCGAGAACGTCGACGAGGACATTTGCGCCATGGGTTCCGGCCCATTTAAGGTGGAAGTGGACCTGATGCAGCCACTGGACCCGGAGAAAAAGCCAGCGGTGCACACCACGCCGCTCAACCACATTGGCCTGTGGGTCGACGACCTGCCGGTCGCGGTGGAATGGCTCACCGCGCAGGGCGTGCGGTTTGCGCCTGGTGGCATCCGCAAGGGCGCAGCGGGCTACGACATCACCTTTATGCACCCGAAGGCGAACGACGAGTTCCCGATCGCGGGCGAGGGCGTGCTGATTGAGCTGGTGCAGGCGCCGCCCGAGGTGGTCAAGGCGTTTGCCGCGCTGGCCGCTCAGCCGGCCTAAGAGCGCTTTCGCTAGGGCCAGCCTGCGCTGACCCTGCTAGGTTCCGCGTCAGGGTTTGGTTGAGCCTTGCCGCGAGCGGGCCTTGGCCAGAGCGACCTCAATGATGGCGCGCTTGCGCTCGGTTTCAGTGGCCGAGTCGCTTTTGGTGTGGGTGGCCAAATCGGCCAGCTTGGTTTCGGCCTTGCTCACCAGCCGCGCCTCGTGTTCCACCGCTTCGCGCTGCAAGCGCCGTTGGCGCGCTTCGTAGCGGGTCTTGGCGGTGTGGGCTTGTTCGGGTGTCCACGCATCCCAAGCGGTTTTGTCGCCGCTGACGATGTCGAGCGAGATGCAGTCGACCGGGCAGACGGGAATGCACAGTTCACAACCGGTGCACCAAGGCTCGATGACGGTGTGCATGCGCTTGTGTGTGCCAATGATGGCGTCGGTCGGACACGCTTTGATGCACAGGGTGCAGCCGATGCACCAGTTTTCGTCGATCACCGCAACGGTGAGTGGGCCGTCGATGCCGTTGTTGGGGTTGAGCGGCAACACAGGACGGCCGGTCAGGGCGGCCAAGCGCCGGATGCCTTCGTCGCCACCAGGTGGGCATTGGTTGATCTGCGCTTCACCGTCGGCCACGGCTTGGGCGTAGGCGCGGCAGTCCGGGTAGCCGCAGCGGGTGCATTGGGTTTGGGGCAGGGCCGCGTCGATGCGTTCGACCAGTTCGTGGTTCATGGCGCCGAACTATACGTCCGGCGGCGCGCTGATCGGCCGCCGGAAGGGGAGTTGCACAACGCTCAGCCGGCCTTGCGGGCGCGCTTAGGCGCTGGTGCGGCAGCAGGCTTGGCTTTGGTGGTGGTGACCCCGCGTGTACCGGCTTTGGCCGCGGGTGCTTTGGTGGCGGCCTTGGGACTGCTGGCCTTACGGGCTGGCTTCAGACCTTCGGGCACGGCGTGCTCGTGGGTGTAGGTCGCTTCCACAGCGGCCTTGGTCTTGCTGGTGGTGTTGCCGCTTTGGTGTTCGGCGATGAACTGGCGCACCACCGGGTAGACCATGTCGCGCCAGCGCCGGCCGCTGAAGATGCCGTAGTGACCGGCACCTTCCACCTCAAAGTGGGTGCGGTTGCTCTTGGGAATGCTGGTGCAGAGGTCGTGTGCGGCGGCGGTTTGGCCTGAGCCGGAGATATCGTCCAACTCGCCTTCTACGGTCAGCAGGCCGGTGGTGCTGATGTCTTGCGGCTGCACCCGCTCAACCTTGCCTTTTTCGCTTTTCACATCCCACGTGCCGCGCACCAGCTTGAACTCTTGGAACACGGTCTGAATGGTCTCAAGGTAGTAGTCAGCGTCCATGTCGAGCACGGCGTTGTACTCATCGTAGAACTGGCGATGGGCCTCAGCGCTGTCGTTGTCGCCTTTGACCAGGTTCTGAAAGTAGTCGTAGTGGCTGTTGGCGTGGCGATCGGGGTTCATGGCCACAAACCCGGTGTGCTGCATAAACCCCGGATACACCCGGCGGCCAGCGCCAGGGAAATTCGGCGGTACACGGTAAATCACATTGTTTTCGAACCACTCGTAGCTGCGTTGCATGGCCAAGTTGTTGACAGCTGTGGGCGATTTGGTG
>JBEIEH010000296.1:0-2927 GCA_040383055.1 Burkholderiaceae bacterium | reverse complement strand
CGCCGGTGCTGGGCAGCAGGGCCTCGATCACGTCCTTGCCACCGTTTTCCTTCACCCGGGCCGCGGCCTGGTTGATGTCGCCCGACCAGCCAATCGCCACACAAGCCTTGCCACCGGCGATGTCGTCGATCATGGTGGAGCTGAACAGGCGCACGTCCTTGCGCACCTTCAGCAGCATGTCGACCGCCGCTTTGTAATCGGCCGGGTCGTTGGAATAAGCGTCTTTGCCGATGTAGTGCAGCGCCACCGGCAGGATCTCGGTGGGCGAGTCCAGGTACGCAATGCCACAGCTCTTGAGCTTAGAGGTGTACTCGGGCTTGAACACCAAGTCCCAGGCGTTCTCGGGCATGGGCATGCCGCCCAGGGCTTTTTCGGCCTTGGTCTTGTTGATGCCCACGGTGGTGAAGCCCCAGGCCCACGGAATCAGGTGCTTGTTCTCGGGGTCGGCCTTGGTCAGGGTCGCCATGATGGCGGGGTCCATGTTGCCGATGTTGGCGATTTGCTCTTTCTTGAGCGGCTGGAACAGACCGGCTTCGATCTGGCCCTTGGCAAACACGGTGCCCGGCACCACGATGTCGTAACCGGTGTTGCCCGCCACCAGCTTGGCGTGCAGGGCTTCGTTGGTCTCAAAGGTGTCGTAGTTGACCTTGATGCCGGTTTCCTTCTCGAAGGCGGCGATCATGCCCTCGGGGATGTAGTCGGGCCAGTTGTAAATGTTGAGGACTTTTTCGTCGTCCAGCACCGGACCCGCCGGTGCGGCGGGGGCTGCGGCCACCGGGGTCGGCGCGGGCGCGGGAGCGGCTTCTTCCTTCTTGCCGCAGGCGGCGAGCAGGACGGCCAGGGCGGCAGCGGCCAGAATGTGCTTCTTCATGGTGCAAAAACTCCTCAAAAAAGGGGAAAAAGGGGGGCGCAAAGACTGTAGCAAAAAATGCACCGTCCGCCACCGCCACCGCCCAAAGGCCGGGGTTATCCCCAAAGCCCCTCGGCCTTGAGCTGCTCCAAGGTCGCGTCCAAGCACTGGCGGATCAGCGCCATCATCTCGTCGATCTGCGCGCGCGTCATGGTCAGCGGTGGCGCAATGATCATGCGGTCGCCCACGGCGCGCATGATCAGCCCGTTCTTGAAGCAGTGCGCGCGGCACTTCATGCCCACCGCCAGATCGCCGTCAAACGGCGTGTTGCTGGCCTTGTCTTTCACGAGCACCAGGCCCGCCACAAAGCCGCAGGTCTCGGCCTCGCCCACCAAGGGGTGCGCCTTGAGCGTCTCAAACTGGGCGGCCAAATAAGGGCCAATGTCGTCGCGCACGCGACCCGGCAGGTTCTCGCGCTCCATCAGTTCCAGGTTGGCCAGCGCCACCGCACAGGCAACCGGGTGACCGCTGTAGGTGTAGCCGTGGTTGAACTCGCCGCCCTGCTCGATCAGCACCTTGGCCACGCGGTCGCCCACCATCACACCGCCCAGCGGGATGTAGCCGCTCGTCACCGCCTTGGCAAAGGTCACCAAATCGGGCTTGATGCCAAATTTCTCGTACGCAAACCAGTGGCCCAAACGGCCGAAGGCACAAATCACCTCGTCGGCGATCAACAAGATGCCGTACTTGTCCACAATGCGCTGGATCTCGGGCCAATAGGTCTCGGGCGGAATGATCACACCGCCCGCGCCCTGCACCGGCTCCCCAATAAAAGCCGCCACGTTTTCGGGGCCCACTTCCAGAATCTTCAGCTCCAGCCAGCGCGCGGCGCGCAGCCCAAAATCGGCGCGGCTCTCGCCGGGCAGCGCGTTCTCAAAGTGGTAGGGCTGATCGATATGGGTGATGTTCGGAATCGGCAAATCGCCCTGCGCGTGCATGCCGCTCATGCCGCCGAGCGATGCGCCGGCCATGGTGCTGCCGTGGTACGCGTTGTGGCGGCTGATGATGACCTTGCGCTGCGGCTGGCCCATCAGGTCCCAGTAGCGACGCGCCATGCGCACATTGGTGTCGTTGCTCTCGCTGCCGCTGCTGCTGAAGAACACATGGTTGAAAGAACGGTCGCCCACCTTGGGCGCCAGCGACGCGAGCTTGGCCGCCAGCTGCACCGCCGGCACATTGGTGGTCTGGAAAAAGCTGTTGTAGAAGGGCAGCGCCATCATCTGCTGGTACGCGGCGTCGGCCAGTTCCTTGCGGCCATAACCGGCGTTCACACACCACAGCCCGCTCATGCCGTCGAGGATCTTTTTGCCCTCCGAGTCCCAGACATAAATGCCCTCGGCCCGGGTGATCACCCGCGCACCCCGCGTGGCCAAGTCGCCGTGGTCGGTGAAGGGGTGGATGTAGTGCGCGCTGTCCAGCGCCTGAATGGCCTTGGTGTCGTGCGCCTCAGCGCGCCGCGCCAACACCGGCGGGGCAAAAAGGGTAGAAGTGCTCATATCGCCTCTCTCAACAAAAACCAATCAACCACAAAAAACTCAACCGGCCACCTACCACGCCTCCGGCGCACGTGCCTAGGTCCAGGATGCGGTGGAACCGGCTTCGCCGGGCCACTCGCATCGCCCCCTGGGGGGGTGACGCACCACAGGTGCGGCGCGGGGGGGTCAATGTCTACACATGCAACAGCAAGTGTTCGCGTTCCCAAGGTGAAATCACCTTCATGAACTCAGCGAACTCCAGCTCCTTGATCTCGGTGTAAATGGTGATGAACTCTTGGCCCAGCACATCGTGCAAATCGCTTTCGCGGCGCAGCCAGTCGAGCGCCTCACCCAAGCTGCGCGGCAGCGCATAGGCCGACAGATAAGCGTCGCCCTTCATCTCCGGCTTGGGCTTGATCTTGTTTTTCATGCCCAGGTAGCCACAGGCCAGCGTCATCGCCATCGCCACATAGGGGTTGGCGTCGGCGCCGATCACGCGGTTTTCCACCCGACGCGCCTCAGGGCTGGAAATCGGCGAACGG
>JBEIEH010000295.1:0-2941 GCA_040383055.1 Burkholderiaceae bacterium | reverse complement strand
GAGCCCTACGCCGCAGCATGGCTGGAGCCCGACGCCACCGAGCGCGCGCGTCGGGTGGAGGCTGAGCTGCAGCGCTACGCCGCCGCCGCACAGGCCGCGCTGGACGCGGGTTTGGGCGTCAACGCTGGCCACGATCTCAATTTGATCAATCTGGCCGCTTTTGTGACCCGGGTGCCCGGTGTCAGCGAGGTGTCGATCGGCCACGCGCTGATCGGCGACGCGCTGGAACTGGGCTACGCCTCGGCGGTGGCGGCTTACCTCGCCTGTCTGGCGCCATCGGCCAGCGCCGCATGATCGTCGGTTTGGGCACAGACGTGTGCGACATCCGCCGCATCCAGGCCAGCCTGGAGCGCCAAGGAGAACGCTTTGCGCACAAGATTTTGGGTGAGCAGGAGTTGCAGGTGTGGGAAGCGCGCCGGGCGCGCTGGCCACAACGCGGTGTGCGGTATCTGGCCACGCGCTTTTCTGCCAAAGAGGCGTTCTCCAAGGCGATTGGATTGGGCATGCGCATGCCCATGACCTGGCGCCATTGCGAAATCCTCAACGACCCCAGTGGGCGACCGCAGCTGGTGCTGCACGGCGCCTTGAAACAATGGTTCGACGCGCAGGGCTGGGTGGCCCATGTGTCCGTGACCGACGAAACCGATTACGCCGCCAGCTCGGTGGTGGTGGAGAAACCCTGATGCACGCTCCTTTGTTCATTGACGTTGCCGGTCTGCGCCTGAGCGACCACGACCGCGCCCGTTTGTCGCACCCTGTTGTTGGTGGTGTGATCTTGTTTGGCCGCAACTGGAAAGACCGGCGCCAGCTCACCGCCCTGTGCAGACAAATCAAGGCGGTGCGCAAAGACCTGGTGATCGCCGTCGATCACGAAGGCGGGCGGGTGCAGCGCTTTCGCACCGACGGCTTCACCCACCTGCCGGCCATGGCCCGCTTGGGCGAGCTGTGGGCGCGTGAGCCGCGCCGCGGCGAGGCCGCAGCCGGCCCAGCGCTGCACGCCATGAACGTGGCGGTGGCGGTGGGTTATGTCATGGGCGCCGAGCTGCGCGCCTGCGGCGTGGACATGACGTTTGCGCCGGTGCTGGACCTGAACCACGGCCGCAGCGCGGTGATAGGCGATCGCGCTTTCGCACGCGATCCCCAGGTGGTGAGCGCTTTGGCCCAGGCTTTGGTTCAGGGCCTGACCGCTGCCGATGTGGCGCATTGCGGCAAACACTTTCCAGGCCATGGTTACGCCAGCGCCGACACCCACCACGACACGGCGGTGGACAGCCGTCGCATGGGGGCGATCCTGAAAGACGACGCCCAGCCCTACGCCTGGTTGTCGGCCACGCTCAAGGCGGTGATGCCCGCGCATGTGATCTACCCCCAAGTGGACAGCTTGCCAGCGGGATATTCCGCCACTTGGCTACAAACGGTGCTGCGCCAGCAACTCGGCTTCAGCGGCGCGGTGTTCACCGACGACCTGAGCATGGCGGCGGCCCGGGTGGTGGGCGGCCAAGCGCTGGACTTTGTGGACGCGGGCTTGTTGGCCTTGGAGGCCGGTTGCGATCAGCTGCTGCTGTGCAACCAGTCCGTGGTCGACGAGGGCGCTCCCATCGACGACGCCATCGAAGGCCTGTCGCAGGCGGTGATGCAAGGTGTGTGGACACCGTCGGAGGCCAGCGAACAGCGCCGCCGCGCTTTGCTGGCCAGAGGCCCGGCCATGCCGTGGGATGATCTGGTGCTCAGCGAGCGTTACCAGCACGCCCTGGGCTTGTTGCCCTGAGCTGGCTCAGCTCTGCACGCCCATGCGTTCGAGCTGATCGGCCACCAGCTCCAGCCGCAACATCGGGTTGTCCAGCGCCAGCATCTGCTGCTTCATGTCCAGCGGCAGCGGCAGCAGCTCTAACCAGCGGTTGGCCAGCCAGCCGCAATCGTCCCAGTGAAAAGGTTCACGCAGTGGCAACTGGTCGAGTGCCTGAGGTTGGTGCTTGCGCAGGTTGTCGCGCAGCTGTTGCAGCGCGTCGCGCGCGGGCTGCAGGTGCTCTGACACCTCCACCGGCGCATCGGGCTCCAGCAGGCGCACATCGGCGGTCCACAGGCCGTGCGGCAGTTGTTGGGTGGCTTCGATCTCAAAGCGCTGCAACCCTTGGCATTCCACCATCCACACGCCAGCCTGGCTCTTGTCCACGGTGTGGATCTGCGCCAAGGTGCCGACCTTGGCAAACGATTCGCGGACAAAGCCAGAGGCTTGGATCTCGGTGTGCTCCAAGACCTGCCGCACCTCTTCGCCTTCGGTGAGCATGACCACCCCAAAAGGCGCTTTGTTGCGCTGGCAGCGCCCAATCATGTCGAGGTAGCGCAGCTCAAAAATCCGCAGCGGCAACAAGCCACCCGGGTACAGCACCGCTTTGAGCGGGAAGAGTGGCAGTTGCTGCAAGCCCAGGGGTGAGGTGTCCATGGTGGGCTTAATCTGCGCTGACCGCGTCGGCGCTTTGGCGTTGCAGCATGGCCAACACATGGGCCACTTGGCTGCGCAGCTCACGCCTGTCACAAATGAAGTCCACCGCGCCTTTTTCCTGCAGGAATTCGGCACGTTGGAAACCGTCGGGCAGTTTCACCCGCACCGTGTTTTCGATCACCCGCGGCCCAGCAAAGCCGATCAGTGCTTTGGGCTCGGCGATCACCACATCACCCACAAAGGCAAAACCCGCCGACACACCGCCCATGGTGGGGTCGGTCAGCACACTGATGTAGGGCAGGCCTTTTTTGGCCAAGCGGGTCAGCGCCGCGTTGGTCTTGGCCATTTGCATCAGCGACAGCAAACCCTCTTGCATGCGCGCACCACCGGTGGCGGTGAAACAAATGAAGGGAACCTTCTGGGCGATGGCTTCTTCGACCCCGCGCACAAAGCGCTCGCCCACCACCGAGCCCATGGAGCCGCCCATGAAGTCGAATT
>JBEIEH010000294.1:0-2953 GCA_040383055.1 Burkholderiaceae bacterium | reverse complement strand
TGGCCAGCGTGCCGTCGGCGTCACTGCTGCTGGCCGTGTAGATCACGGTGCTGGTGCTGGCGTTCTCTTCCACAACGCCGCTGGTGCCGCTGGTGAACACCGGGGCGTGATCGTTGACATCGGCAAGCTGCACCAATATCTCGCGTTCATCGAACTGCCCCGTCTCATTGGTCGCCCGTACAGCAATATGAAACGCATGATTCGATTCAAAATCAACCGATTGCCGCAGGCGCAAAACACCCGTCGACTCGTCCAAATCAAACCGGTCCGCATCTGCACCAGATATCGAAAAACGCAATGATTGCTCAGAAGTTGCAAAAAAGGCATGTATCGATTGCCCTGCGGCCACCGACTCAGCGACCACCAGGCTTGACAGTTCGCTCAGCACTGGGGCCGTTACATCCACAGTCAGAGCAAGCGGATCGCTCGGCAAGCTCTCGTTGCCGTTGGCGTCGGTCAATGTGTAGCTCAACCTATAACGTTGGCCACTCGCCAAAGGTTCGACAGGCCTCAAGACGCCACGGGCAGCGTCATAGACTGCGTCAACTGCCGTGCCGTTGACATACAGAATCACCCGGTCGTCCAAGCGTGGCGGAAGACGCAAACCGGGCTGCTGTTCATCACTCACAGCAGCACTGCTGCCGTCGGACTGCAGTGGCCCTGTCGCATCCACGAATGCGGTGATGGGAGGCGGTTGATTCGGTGCTGCGCGATCGACCACAAAACCAGGCAACGCCAACACTGCCAGGTTGCCCGCTGCGTCTGCGGCCCGAATCACCGGCGACCAAGTCGAGCCCTCAGACACGGTCAACAGATCCTCGGCTGATAAGGACCAGTCCACACGCCCACTCACCACACGCGATGTGTACACGCGGTTGAACACCATCAACTCGACAACAGCGCCGTCGGACAAACCTCGCACGTCAGCGTGCACGTTTTGATCTGCTTGTGCGATGCGCGCGCTAAGCGCTCCCTCCCATGAGGTCTGTGCATGGGTTAGTTCGGGCGCTTCGGTGTCTATCTCGATCGTCAGCGTCTCACTGAGTGGACTCTCATTACCCGCGCCATCGCGAATGGAAAACGCGATTTGATGTGCACCTTCGGACAGCGGCACATCGGGCGTCATCACCCCTGACCTTGGGTTGTAATCCGCCGCAACCACTCTACCGTCCACATAAAGCAATGGCACACCGGCCAACTCGGACCCCACCCAAAAACCCGGTTGCATGTCATCCGTCGCCTCTGCCACACTGCGCTGGCTGGTGACATTGCCCGCGTCGTCGACATACGCAAGCAAACGCCAGGCAGGACGCGCAGGCGCGATGGCGTCTGGCGCCTGCAGCGCCAGAGCATCGCTGAGGTTGCCGGAAGCATCCTGCGCGCTGACCTCCAGCCGCTCGCCATCCAGCATGGGGGCCGCAAAGCTCAGCTCAAAATAGCCCTCTGCAGACACCACGGTCGACCCCAACACAGCACCGGAGTCCAGTCGCACCCACACAACGCTGCCGGGTTCCGCTTGACCGGTCAACCCACTGCCATCGGCACGCACTTGTGCCTCCGGTGCAGCCGGTGCACTCGTATCGTCGCTGTTTTGAGCCAAGTACTCGTTAAGCGTGGGAGCGCTCCGTTGACCCGCTGTGTTTTCTGAGGTGCCTTTGACCCAACCCACAGGCTGCGAGGTGGTGCTGGCCACACGGGCCCACCCCGAAGCGTTTGTCCACGCACTGGTAAGCGTTCCGTCAGGAAACTCGACCCACACACGGGTACCAGCGGGAGCCCACATGTCCACTTGAACCGCCCCCGTGCTGAGTGTCTGCAACGCCAGCCGCGGCGCATCGGGTGGTCCTGCCAAAGAAGAGGAATACTGAGTGGCAGCAGTGGCCGCCACACCGGCGACCATGCCTCCACCGCCCAACACCATGGGATGCACGGGTATTCCCAATGCCGCGCTGGTCAATGGCTTGGACAGGGTCAGCAGGGCGTGCTCTGAGGACTGCAGCAAGGCCAGATGCAGCTCCATGTCGGCCGCTTGCGCCACATAAGTCATCAAACGGCCGTCGCCGCCCAAGCCCAAGAGATTGACATCCTGATGAACAAAGAAATCCTGTATCACCAGGTCAGGTGCGCCGTTGGGCACCGCCTCATCTAAGAACACCAAGGCCAAGTCGTCGCCTCGACGCAGCACCAGCAACTGACGCGGACTGTCGTTGCTGCCCACCACGGTCAGCAAATACTGAGCGCCAGCCTTCGCCCGAATGGGCACAGCTTGGCGAACCCCCGGCACTACAGATAGGTGCGTGGCCAGCCCGCTAACTTGCTCTGTCAAAAGAAAGTTTTTACCCATTGCATGCCAGTCGCATATCTAGCAATTTATTATTAAGTTATTAATTTTGATAATTTATTTTAAATTGACAATTCATAAATTGCAATTCGATGTATTTGTCCACCGCCCACAACCGCAAGAGCAAAAGCCCTTTGTTGGCACCCACCAACAAAGGGCTTTTATCAAGGAGTTTCGCGACCCACCAAGGGTGTCAGGGGAGCACCCCCAACTCCCGTCCCACAAGCCCAAACACGCTCACCGCTCGGTCGATATGCTCAGGCGTGTGGTCGGCGCACAGCTGCACCCGGATGCGCGCCTGACCTTGCGGCACCACAGGGTAGAAAAAGCCCACCGCCAGCACCCCCTCTTGCTGCAGCCGCTGCGAGACGCGCTGCGCCAGCTGGGCCTCACCCAGCCACACCGGCACGATGGGGTGTCCGTCGCCCAACAGCCGAAAGCCCAAGCCCGACATGGCGGCGCGAAAACGCTGTGCGTTGGCCTCCAGCCGGTCGCGCCGCTCGGTGCTGGCGCTCAGCAGCTCAACGGCCTTGAGCGAACCGGCGGCCACCGCCGGTGGCACGGTGTTGGAAAACAAATACGGGCGCGAGCGCTGGCGCAGCAGCTCCACGA
>JBEIEH010000293.1:0-2955 GCA_040383055.1 Burkholderiaceae bacterium | reverse complement strand
GGGCTTGGCCGTTGCTGTAGCCAGACTCGACGTCGAGCACACCGCGCACTTCCTTGTAGACCGCCTCGGTGCACCAGAAACAGCCGCCGCCCAAAACGATGGTGAAGGACATTTTTTCTCCTGCGTTGTGTCGGTTCACGCCAGCTTGAATGGCAGCTCGCGCAGCGGCTTGCCGGTGATGCGTGCGATGGCGTTGGCAAAGGCCGGCGCCAGCGGCGGCAACCCAGGCTCGCCCATGCCAGTGGGCGGATCGGCGCTGGGCACGGTGTGCACGCTGATCGCCGGCATGTCGGTGATGCGCGCCACGGTGTAGTCGCCAAAGTTTTTCTGCTGCACCACCCCGTCTTTGAAGGTGATGGCCGCGCCCGGCAGGCACATGCCAAGCCCCATCAGCGCCGAGCCTTGCACCTGCGCCTCCACCGTGCGCGGGTTGACCACCAGATTGCAATGCACCCCGGCGGTCACTTGGTGCAGCTGCGGCTGACCGTCTTTGATCGACGCTTCCACCACATAGGCCACCACCGAATCAAACGATTCGTGCACAGCCACGCCCCAGGCGCGACCAGCGGGCAAGGATTTCTTGCCGTAACCGCTGCGTTCTACCGCCAGCTGCAAGGCCGCACGGTGACGCGGGTGGGCGTCGCCCATCAGCTTCAGGCGATAGGCCACCGGGTCTTGCCCGGTGTCGCGGGCGATTTGGTCGATCAGCGTTTCCATGACAAAAGCGGTGTGGGTGCTGCCCACCGCGCGCCACCACAGCACCGGCACATTGAGCTTGGGGTGGTGCACGGTCAGGCGCATCGGCAGCGGATACGGCGCGCGCATGCCTTCCACCGCCGTCACGTCGACACCGTTTTTCAACATCATGGGCTCAAACGGCGAGCCGGCGGCAATCGACTGACCCACGATCACATGGTCCCAAGCCAGCACCTGGCCTTGGGCGTCAAAACCAATGCGAGCGCGGTGCAGGTGCATCGGGCGGTAGTAGCCGCCTTGCAGGTCGTCTTCGCGGCTCCACAGGGTTTGAATGGGCGCGCGCAGGCCGGCGACTTGGGCCGCTTTGGCGATGCTGCAGGCCTCCACCAGGTAGTCGCTGGTGGGCACCGCGCGCCGGCCAAAACCGCCGCCGGCCGATTGCACCTGCACCCGCACCTGCTCGGGCTTGAGGCCCAGCGTGCGGGCAGCGGCCATGCCGTCGAGCCCCGCCATTTGCGAGCCGACCCAGAGCGTGGCGCCCTGCTCGCTCAGCTCCACTGTGCAGTTGAGCGGCTCCATCGGCGCGTGGGCCAGGTAGGGGAAAACAAATTCGGCTTCGATCGTGCGCGGAGCACTGGCCAGCGGCGCCATGTCGGCGTCAAAGTGTTTGGCACCCGGTTGGGCCGCCAGCGCGCGGTACTGCGCCAGCTGAGCCGCGCTGTCCAGCTTCTCCACGGCGCTGGTGTTCCAAACGATCTTGAGCGCCTCGCGCGCGGTCTTGGCTGGCCAGTAGCCGGTGGCGATCACCGCCACGCCCTCAGCGCCACGGTCCAGCGCCACCCGCAGCACCGCCTTAACGCCTTTGACCGCTCGGGCGGCTGTGTCGTCCAGCGACTGCAGCTTGGCGCCAAACACCGGCGGGCGCGCGATGACGGCGGTCAGCTGCCCGGGGCGGCGCACGTCGATGCCAAAGCTCTGCTGGCCGCTGCTTTTGGCGGCGGCGTCGAGCCGGGTGGTGGGCTGGCCGATCAAACGGAACTGTTTGGGGTCTTTCAGGATGACGCTCTCAGGCACCGGTAGGGCCATGGCGGCCTCGGCCAGCTCGCCATAACTGGCGCGCCGACCTCCGGCGCCCATCACCACACCTTGCTCGGTGCGCAAGCTGGTGGCGTCCACGCCCCAGCGGGCCGCCGCCGCTTGCACCAGCATGGCCCGGGTGCGAGCGCCGAGTTCGCGGTACTGGGTGAAGCTGTTCTTGATCGAATTTGACCCACCGGTCAGGTGGGTGTCAAACAGCGGGTCGGCGTAAGCCATGTCGTTGGTGCCGAGCTGGCTGCGCACCTTCGACCAATCGGCGTCCAGCTCTTCGGCCAGCACCATGGGCAAGGCGGTTTGCACGCCTTGGCCAAACTCCAGCCGGTTGACCGTCACGGTGACGGTGCCGTCGGCCGCGATGGCCACGAACGCGCCGGGGCGCTGGGTGGGTTTGAGCCCGGCCGGCGCAGCGGCCGAACCCTGGGCCTGCGCCAGCAGCGGAAACACGCCCAGCGCAAAACCGCTTGCAGCGCTGAGCTTCAAAAACGTGCGACGCGGCGGCTCGCTGTGGGTCGGGGCGTCGCGCTCCAGCAAGTGTTGCAGGGCGCGCGGCATGTCTTGCATGGCGGTGTGGATCATGGTGCGGTCTCCTTCAGGCCAGGGCACGGGCGGCGTCGGCGATGGCGGCGCGGATGCGTGCGTAGGTGCCGCAGCGGCACACATGGCCGGCCATGGCGCTGTCGATCTGGGCCTCGGTGGGTTGCGCGCCCTTGGGGAGCGATTTCAGAAAAGCGGTGGCGCCCATGATCTGGCCGCTCTGGCAGTAGCCGCATTGGGCCACGTCGTGGCGCACCCAGGCGTCGCGCACCACACGGCCCACCCGGTCCTCGCCCGCGGTGACGGCTTCGATGGTGGTGATCTGTCGCCCCGCCACGCTGGCAATCGGTGTCACACACGAGCGCACCGCCTGCCCGTCCACATGCACCGTGCAAGCGCCGCACAAAGCCGCACCACAACCAAACTTGGTGCCGGTCAGGCCCAGCGCATCGCGCAAGGCCCACAAAATGGGGGTGAAGGGGTCGACGTCCAGCGACTGGGCGCGACCGTTGACATTGAGCGTGGTCATGGGGTCTCCTGACATGGGGTGGCGCACAGCGCCGCAAAGCCTGCAGTGTGAACCCAAGTACGCCGGAGCAACAGCCCCAGCCAGTGTGGCGCCGGCCC
>JBEIEH010000292.1:0-2975 GCA_040383055.1 Burkholderiaceae bacterium | reverse complement strand
CTGCAGCGCTCGTTGGTGAGACTCGGCTCCACAGCGGAATAGTTCAAGAACAGCATCTGGCGCGCCGGGTCGCGTTCGTTGTGTTTGCCAATGGCGTCGATCAGCCCGGCCGCCACCGCCGAGCTGTTGCCCTGGGTGACGATGCGGATGTCCTTGTCGATGGCGCCGCGCAGCATGGCCAGCGCCTCTTCGGTCTGGCCCTTGCTGTCAAAGCGCTCGATCACCAGCGGGCGAGCGCCGCCCAGGGCCGCCGGCAGCTTGACGCCGCCGCGCGCATTCACTCGCTCGGTGGCCCAGATCAGGTTGCGCAGCACCGCTTCACCGGTGTTGGCAAACGGGCCTGAGAGCATTTCGATCATGCCGATGCGGATCGGCTCGCCGGTCGGCGCCGGGGCGGTTTGGGCGGTGGCCGAACCTGCGCCAGCCAGCGCCAACACCAGGGCCGCCAGGCAGCGGCGGCGCCACAGGGAAACGTGTCTCATGGGGAGTCCTTGTCTGAAGTGCGCGGCAGTCTACTGCATGGCCTTGGGCGATTCCCCATGCGGTATGCGCCGCGCCGGCTTGCGCCGGCCGGGGCTCAGGCCGCGTCCAGCTCGGCCAGCGGCCAGCGCGGCTTCACGTCAAAGCGGTGGCCGCTGGCGCCCGGAGGCACCAGCCCGGCGCGCCAGCGCATGCCGGCGGCCAGCGCGATCATGGCGCCGTTGTCGGTGCACAAATGCAGCTCGGGGTAATGCACCCGCACCCGGCGGCGCTCGCATTCGGCGTTGAGCTGCTGGCGCAGCAAGGCATTCGCCCCCACGCCACCGGCCACCACCAGGCGTTGTTGCCCGGTGGCTTTGAGCGCGGCGAGCGACTTTTTCACCAGCACCTCCACAATCGCGGCCTGCACGCTGGCGGCCACATCGGCCTTTTGCGCCTCGCTCAAGCCCAGCGCCAACTGCGCGCTGGCCGGGCCTTCGAGCGCGGCGTGGGCCAGGCGCTTCACTTGGGTGAGCACCGCCGTTTTCAGGCCGGCAAAGGAAAAGTCCACATCGCCGCTGTGCAGCAAGGGACGCGGGAATTTGTACGCCGTGGCATCGCCCTGCTGCGCCAGCCGCGAGAGCGCTGGCCCTCCGGGGTAGGGCAAACCCAGCAGCTTGGCGCTTTTGTCGAACGCCTCACCGGCCGCGTCGTCGATGGTTTCGCCCAGCAGCTCGTAGCGCCCCACCCCATCCACCCGCATCAGCTGCGTGTGGCCGCCCGAGACCAGCAGCGCCACAAAGGGGAATTCGGGTGGGTCGGCGCTCAAAAACGGCGAGAGCAAATGGCCTTCCAGGTGGTGCACCGGTATCAGCGGCAGTCCGCGCGCAAAGGCCAGCGCCGCCGCCACGCCCGAGCCCACCAGCAGCGCGCCAGCCAGCCCCGGCCCCCGGGTGTGGGCGATCGCGTCCACATCGTCCAGCGTGCAGCCAGCCTGGGCCAGCACCGCGTCGGTCAGCGGCAGCACCCGGCGAATGTGGTCGCGGCTGGCCAGCTCGGGCACCACACCGCCATAGGCCTGGTGCATCTCGATCTGGCTGTGCAGCGCGTGGCCCAGCAGCCGGGGCACACCGTCGCCACCGGCGTCCACCAAGGCCACACCGGTTTCGTCGCACGAAGATTCAATGCCGAGGATTCGCATGGGCGGCAGTGTATCGGGGCGGCCGTTTTTGCTTATTTCCCGAATTCATATTGAAACCGCAAAAATCGCCGCATTGCTGATTTATCGACCTCGAGCCATGCACACCGCCACCCCATCGCCTTTTTCCCCCGGCTCCGTCACCTTGGTGGGCGCCGGCCCTGGCGACCCCGATTTGCTCACCCTCAAGGCCACCAAAGCCATTGCGGCGGCCACCGTGCTGCTGGTGGACGATCTGGTGAACGACGCCGTGCTGCAGCACGCGCAGCCGACGGCGCGCGTGGTGTATGTGGGCAAACGCGGCGGCTGCCAAAGCACGCCCCAGGCATTTATTGAAAAGCTGATGATCCAAGCCGCGCGCGACGGCGAGGTGGTGGTGCGCCTCAAGGGCGGCGACCCCTTCATCTTTGGCCGTGGCGGTGAAGAGGTGGAACACCTGCGCGCGCAAGGCATTGCGGTGGACGTGGTCAACGGCATCACCGCTGGCCTGGCCGGCATCACCAGCTTGGGCGCGCCGCTCACCCACCGCGACCACGCGCATGGCGTGGTGTTCATCACCGGCCACGCCAAACCCGGCGACGCCGGCACCGACTGGCGCGCCCTGGCCGCCACCGCGCGCGACGCCAAACTCACCTTGGTGATTTACATGGGTGTGTCCAGCGCCGACCATATTCAGGCCGAGCTGCTCACCGGCCTGGGCGCCCACACCCCGGTGGCCATCGTGCAGCACGCCACCCTGCCGCAGCAACACCACGCCGTCACCACCTTGGGGCAACTCAGCGCCACCCTGCAAGCCGAAGGCCTGGGCAGCCCGGCGGTGATGGTGGTGGGCGATGTGGTGCGGGGGGTGGCGGCGGTGGGGGCTAGCGACAACACAGCCCAGCAGCGCGCCGCCTGAGCCAAGCCGCAGCCCGCCTACACTGCGGGCCATGTCACATTTCGACGCAGTCATCATCGGGGCCGGTGCGGCCGGCTTGTTGTGTGCCGGCGTGGCCGGGCAGCGCGGCCTGCGAGTGCTGGTGCTCGACCACAGCCCCAAGGTCGCAGAAAAAATCCGCATCTCGGGCGGCGGCCGAGCCAACTTCACCAACCGCGATCTGGACGTGCGCGCGCCGCACAAACACTTTTTGGGCGAGAACCCGCAGTTTTGCCGATCGGCCCTGTCGCGCTACACGCCGGCGCATTTTGTGGAGCTGCTGCAGCGCCACGGCGTGCCCTTTCACGAAAAACACAAAGGCCAGCTGTTTTGTGACCGCTCGGCGCAAGACCTGATCGACGTGCTGCTGCGCGAATGCGAGGCCGGCGGCGTGCTGCGCTG
>JBEIEH010000291.1:0-3093 GCA_040383055.1 Burkholderiaceae bacterium | reverse complement strand
GCGAACACACTGGCCGTCTTTGAGATCAATGGCGGGAATCAGCAGCATGGTGAATGGCGCACGGAGGCGTCTTAGGGGTTCCAGGTGAGAAAGTTCCGATAGAGCGCCAAGCCTTGGTCAGCGCTTTTTTCGGGGTGAAACTGGGTGGCAAAGATGTTATCGCGGGCCAGCGCGCAGGCAAAGCGCCCGCCGTAATCGGCTTCGCCAGCCACATGGGCAGCGTTGGCGGGGCTGGCGTAGAAGCTGTGCACAAAATAGAAATACGCGCCGTCGGCCACACCGGCCCACACCGGGTGCGAGGGGCTGTCGCCCAGCGCATGGAACACGCGGTTCCAGCCCATTTGGGGCACTTTGTAGCGGCTGCCGTCGGGCTGGGTGCGGCCTGCCAGGTCAAAGCGCTTCACCTCGCCAGGCAGCAGATTCAGCCCGGCAGTGTCGCCCTCTTCGCTGTGGGTGAGCAGCATTTGCATGCCCACACACACGCCAAACAAGGGCTTGTGCGCGACGGCGTGCATCACCGCGTCTTGCAGGCCCGAAGCGGCGAGTTCACGCATGCAGTCGGCGATGTGCCCTTGGCCTGGCAGGACCACGCGGTGGGCATCGCGCACCGCCTGGGCCGATTGGGTGACCACCACCCGCACATCGGTGCCGGCGGCGGCGTGCATCACCGCTTGCGACACCGAGCGCAGATTGCCACTGCCATAGTCCACCACGGCGACGGTGTGTGGGTTCATGGGCGCACGCTCACAAAGAGCCTTTGGTGGATGGGATGACGCCGGCCGAGCGCGGGTCCAGCTCCAGCGCGGCGCGCAGCGCCCGGGCAAAGGCCTTGAAGATGGTTTCGCACTGGTGGTGGGCGTTGTGGCCTTTGAGGTTGTCGATGTGCAGCGTCACACCGGCGTGGTTCACAAAGCCTTGGAAGAATTCAAACACCAATTGGGTGTCGAGCGCGCCGATCATGCCGGCGGTGAAGGTCACGTCCATGTGCAAACCGGGGCGGCCGCTGAAGTCGATCACCACACGGCTCAAGGCTTCGTCCAGCGGCACATAGGCGTGGCCATAACGGCGAATGCCTTTTTTGTCGCCCACGGCTTTGGCAAAGGCTTGACCCAGGGTGATGCCGATGTCTTCAACCGTGTGGTGACCATCGATGTGCAGGTCGCCTTCGCACGCGATGTCGAGGTCGATCAGGCCGTGGCGGGCGATCTGGTCGATCATGTGGTCCAGAAAGCCGATGCCGGTGGACAGCTTGGACTGGCCGGTGCCGTCGAGGTTGACGGCCACGCGGATGTTGGTCTCGGCGGTTTGGCGGGTGACGTCGGCGGTGCGTGGGAGGGTCGGGCTCATAGCGATTCCTTGAGGGCGGCCAGCATCAGTGTGTTTTCCTGCGGCGTGCCCACCGTCAGGCGCAGGCAGTTGGCCAGCAATGGGTGCATTTTAGAAATGTTCTTGACCAACACTCGGTGCGCCTTGAGCCCGTCAAAGGCTTTGGCCGCGTCGGGCACACGCACCAGAATCATGTTGGCTTCGCTGGGGAAGGGCTGCGCGCCGGGCAAAGCGCTCAGTTCGCGCAACAAGCGAGCTCGCTCTTCGCGCAGGGTTGCGGCTTGCTGGTCAAACACCTCGGCATGCTCCAGCGCAAAGAGCGAGCACTCATAGTTGAGCACGCTGATGTTGTAAGGGGGGCGTACCTTGTCGATCTCGGCCACCAACGCCTTGGGGCCGATCATGTAGCCCAGCCGCACACCGGCCAGGCCGAATTTGGAGAGCGTGCGCATCAACAGCACATGCGAGTGCTTGGCCAGGCGATCGATGTAGCTGCGGCTGGCAAAGGGCTGGTAGGCCTCGTCCATTACCACCAGGCCGCCTTGGGCGCCCTGGGCTTCGATGATCTTCTCGATCACCGCGTCGTCCCAGAGGTTGCCGGTCGGGTTGTTCGGGTAGGCCAGGTACACGATGGACGGGCGGTGCTGGGCAATCGCCGCGAGCATGGCCGCTTCATCAAGTTCAAAGTCGGCGGTCAGCGGCACGCCATGAAAGGTCAGGCCTTGCAGCTGGGCGCTCATGGCGTACATCACAAAGGCCGGCACGGGGGCCAGAATGGAAGCGCCTGGCACATCACAGGCCATGGCCAGCAGGGAAATCAACTCGTCCGAGCCGTTGCCCAGCATGATCTCAAAGCCTTCGGGCATGCCGGCGTAGGCGGCCAGCGCGGCACGCAGGTCGTTCACACGACCATCGGGGTAACGGTTGAGAGCCAGTTTGCCGAGGCGCTCACCCAAGGCTTGCTGCAGCTCAGGCGGCAGGCTGAAGGGGTTTTCCATGGCGTCGAGCTTGAGCATGCCGACCGAATCTTGGATGGCGTAGGCGTGCATGGACTGCACGTCTTGGCGGATGCGCTGCATCAGGGTCGGGTGGGCGCTCATGTGGGCTCCCGCATGGGCGGCACAGGGTTCAGGCGCAACTCGGCGGCGCGGGCGTGGGCCTGCAGGCCTTCACCATAGGCCAGCTCGGCGGCGATGCGGCCCAGCGGCTGGGCGCCGGCTTGGCTCACTTCAATGAGGCTGCTGCGCTTTTGGAAGTCGTACACGCCCAGCGGCGACGAAAAGCGTGCGGTGCCGCTGGTGGGCAGCACGTGGTTGGGGCCAGCGCAGTAGTCGCCCAGGCTTTCGCTGGTGTAGGCGCCCAAAAAGATGGCGCCCGCGTGGCGCAGCAGCGGCTCCCACTGGTGCGGGTCTTGGCTGGAAACTTCCAGGTGCTCGGGCGCGATGCGGTTGCTGATGGCGCAGGCCTCAGCCATGTCGCGCGTCAGAATGAGGGCGCCCCGGTCGTTGAGCGATTTGGCGATGATCTCGCGCCGTGGCATGGTGGGCAGCAGGCGGTCGATGGCGGCTTGCACCGCGTCGATGTAGGCGGCGTCGGGGCACAACAAAATGCTCTGCGCCAGCTCGTCGTGCTCGGCCTGGCTGAACAGGTCCATGGCCACCCAATCGGCAGGCGTGCTCCCGTCGGCCAGCACCAGGATCTCGCTGGGGCCCGCGATCATGTCGATGCCCACCGCGCCGAAGACGCGCCGCTTGGCGCTGGCCACAT
>JBEIEH010000290.1:0-3123 GCA_040383055.1 Burkholderiaceae bacterium | reverse complement strand
TTCTTGCTGGTGGGCGCCATTGGTTTGGTGCGTCTGCCCGACTTTTACATGCGTTTGCACGCGCCGACCAAAGCGTCGACCCTCGGGGTGGGCGGTGTGCTGCTGGCGTCGCTGCTGGTGTCGGCCAGCCAAGGGCGCCCGGGCATTGCCGAGCTGCTGATCACCTTGTTTGTGTTTGTCACCGCCCCGGTGTCGGCCAACCTGATGGCACAGGCCGCTCTGCACCTCAAGACCCGCAGCAAGGCGCCGATGCCGCCTGAACTGGGCCCGCACCGGCCCAGCTGAGGCCCGGTCCGGTCCCTTATTGCCCCAGGCCGTAAAACGCAGCGATCGCGTCCCAGGCCGCTTGCGGCTCGTCCACATACAGGAAGAGCTGCAAGTCTTCGGGCGACACCATGCCTTCGTCGACCAGCAGTTCTAGGTTGAGCAGGCGCCTCCAATAGTCGCTGCCAAACAGCAAAATGGGCACCGGCTTGGCCTTGCGGCATTGCACCAAGGTAATCACTTCAAACAGCTCGTCGAGCGTGCCAAACCCACCCGGAAACTCTACCAGAGCCTTGGCGCGCATCATGAAATGCATTTTGCGCAGCGCAAAGTAGTGGAACTTGAAGCACAACTCGGGTGAGATGTAGGGGTTGCCTTCCTGCTCATGCGGAAGAGCGATGTTGAGGCCCACGTTGAGGGCGTCTTCGTCGTGGGCGCCCCGGTTGGCGGCTTCCATGATGCCCGGGCCACCGCCGGTGCAAATGAACAAGCGCTCGCTCGCTGGGCAGCGCGCGCTGTACTGCGCCACCAGTCGGGCAAACGCCCGCGCTTGTTCGTAGTGGTGAGCGTTGCGCAGCAATGCCTGGGCTTTGGCGATGGCTCGCGTGTCTCCGCTGGCCTCGGCCTGCGCCAAGGCCGCGTGGGCGGTCTCGGTGTCGCGCACCCGGGCGCTGCCGAACACCACCACCGTGTTGTCCACGCCCAGCGCTTGTTGCGCCAAGTCGGGCTTGAGCATCTCCAGCTGAAAACGGATACCACGGGTTTCGCGGCGCAGCAGAAATTCAGGGTCGGCAAAGGCCAGTCGGTAGGCGTCAGCCTCCAGTGTGGCACCGTCGCTGGCGTGGGCTTGCAGATCGGCCCAGGCATCGGCCAAGCGACTGGAATTCAAATAACGGTTGGCGTCCACGGCACATCCTCCACATCACAAAAGCGCTATTGTGGCGGGCCTTTGAAGGGCGGTCGTCACAAACCCATGGCCAAGGCCAGCGGCACAAACACCACCGCCAGCGCGTTGCCCAGCATGATCATGGCAGCCACCTTGTCGGGCTCCTGCTGGTAGCGGTCGGCCAGCATGAACTGCATCACCGCCGGCGGCAGCGCGGCAAACAGCAGCAACTGGCCGCGGGCTGCACCTTCCAGCCCCAAAGTCCAGGCCAAGGGGATGCCAATCGCCAAACCCAGCAGCGGCCGCGCCAGTGCGCCCAACAAACCGAGCGCCAGGCCCTGGCGGGTCAGCGAAGTCAGGCGCACGCCCAGGGCAAACAGCATCATCGGCAGCAGCGCGTCGCCCAGCAGCTTGAGCCCGGAAAGCAGCACATCGGGCGGACGCACATCGGTCAGCGCGCTGGCAAAACCGAGCGCGGTGCCGATCATCAGTGGGCTGGTCAGCAGATCGCGCGTGCGCGCCGAGGCGCTGGTGATGCGCGCACCAACCGAGAAGTGAAACAGGTTGCTGACCGAAAACAGCGCCACCGCTGCGCCAAAGTGGGCTGGGCCAAAAGCCAACAGCGCCAGCGGCAGGCCCATGTTGCCGCAGTTGTTGAACATCACCACCGGCACCAGCGTGCGCGGCTGCGCACCCAAGACCCGCGCCAGTGGCCAGGCCAGCAGGCCACTGCCCAGAATCAGCACCGTGCCGCCGATCAGCAGCGGCACATGGTCTGCCAGGTGAAAGTCCTTGGCTGCCAGCGCCGAATACACCAGCACCGGCGCCAGCACATCCAGCGCAATTCGGTTGAACACCGACAGGTCGGGCGCCGAACGCCGCGCATAACCGTAGCCAACGGCCACAATCAGAAACACCGGAATGATGACGTCGGCAATGCGGGCAATGAGGTCCATGGCAAGAGCGTATCAGCCAAGAAAAAAGGCTCCCTTGCAAGGAGCCTTTTTGAGGAGTCGTTAAGCAGATCCAGAATTCGACCGGAGCGCTATGCCTTGGTCAGGGCACCGCCGGACTGGCTCCGCCAGCCGGCTGGTGCCGCACCCCAGTGGGGGTGACGCGCAGCGGCGCGGGGGGCGTTCAGACCCGCTTACGGTATTCGCCCGTGCGGGTGTCGATTTCGATCTTGTCGTCCTGTGCCACAAACAGCGGCACGGCGACTTCAAAGCCGGTGGCGATCTTGGCGGGCTTCATGACCTTACCCGAGGTGTCGCCCTTGACGGCCGGTTCTGTCCAAGTGATCACGCGTTCCACGCTGGTGGGCAATTCCACCGAAATGGCTTTGCCGTCGTAGAACACCACTTCCACCGACATGCCGTCTTCTAGGTAGTTCAGCGCGTCGCCCATGTTGCCGGCTTCGACTTCGTACTGGTTGTAGTCCGCGTCCATGAACACATACATCGGGTCGGCGAAGTAGGAGTAGGTGCACTCTTTGTGGTCCAGAATGATCTGGTCCATCTTGTCGTCGGCCTTGAACACCACTTCGGTGCCGATGTTGCCGAGCAGGCCTTTGAGCTTCATGCGCACGGTGGCGGCGCCGCGGCCACCACGGGCGTATTCGGTGCGCAGCACAATCATGGGGTCCTTGCCGTGCATGATCACGTTGCCAGCGCGGATTTCTTGAGCGATTTTCATAAGGTTTCCAGTGAGGTTGGGCCAGCGGAGGCCTGGTGCAAAGGCCGTGGGCAAAAGACGCGGAGTCTGGCCCATCAAAGAGCCCATCCCTGGCCGGGTGTTTTTGGCGCCGTGGCGCGCAAAACCCGCGATTTTACCGTGTTCGTCGATGGCGCCTCAACGCCTTACGGTCCGTCAGGGGTGTAGCGCCAGCAGGTGTGCGCAGAGATTGTCCTGCGCCAGCAGCCGCTGGCGCGCGGCAGCGATGCAAGCGCCCCAGTCGCGCAGCGTGGCGGCGTCCA
>JBEIEH010000289.1:0-3195 GCA_040383055.1 Burkholderiaceae bacterium | reverse complement strand
GGCCTCGGCGGCTTCGCGGGCGGCTTTTTGGCGGGCGTCGCGCACGCTCACGGCGGTGGCGCCGGACCGGCCGGCCGCCTCGGCCTTGTCTTTCAGGTAGCTGAGCACGTCGCCCACGTCGCTGCCGGTGGCGTAGCGGCTCGCCTGCATCTCGCGCACGGCAGCGTCCAGGCCGGCTTTGTCGGTGATGCGGTATTCGCCCAGCTGTTTGTATTGCTGGGCGTTGACCTTCATGTCGCGAGCGGTTTGGTATTCGGCGTATTGGCGGTAACCGGTTTTCTTGGCCCAGTCGTCGCGCAGCTCGGTCGACGCCACCAGTTCGTTGATCACCGGAGCGGTCTTGCCGTCCCGCTGCATGGCCGCTGCGACCTTTTTCAGGTTGGCAGGGAAGTCGACGTACACCAGGCATTCCTCGGGTTTGGTCTGGCGGGCCTCGTACAAAGCCTCAACATTGGCGTAGGCCTTGGCGTAGGTCCGATTGGTGTCGACCGTGGCCCGCGAACGTTCGGCCTGTGCGCGGAAAGCGTCGCTTTGGGTGGCAAAGCCTCGGTGGGCGTAGGCCAGAATGGCCGCGCCTTGCTCGCCGTCGTACGACAAGGTGCAGAACGCCACCGCGCCCGAGCTGCGCGGCACCCCAAACGCGATGGAGCCCACTTTGTCGGTCGAGTTGGCTTGGGCCAGGGTGTCGAGCTCTTGCGCGCGGTTGGCCACCGCTTGCTGGCGACGCGCTTCGGCTTGGCGCATTTGGTCGGCCGTGGCGAACAGGCTGGTATGGCTGATCTCGTTAAGCGCCTCGTAGCCCTGCGCAAATTCGGGCGAGCCATTGGCCAGAATGGGCAGCGCCTGGCGCTGCACCAGCACCAGGTCAGACGAGGCCCGGAAGCTGGCGTTGGCGCCGTCGTTGACGATGCACTCGGTGTTGCGCAGGTTCACGTCTTTGCCGTTGGTGAGCTCTCGGAAATAGCGCCGCAGTTCGGCCCGCGCCACCACGTCCACCGACGCGTCGGGCAAGCTGCCATACGCGTTGGGAAACTTGACGATGCACAAGGTGCTGCCGCTGCGCGCCAGCTCATCGGCGTTGTTCAACCGCTTGCCTCCATCGAGCGTGTTGACAAACTTCAAGGCGCTGCCGCTTTTGCGCACCATGAGCACCATGTCTTGGTGCGCGCCCTGGGCCGCTGCGGGGGCTGCAGGCGCAGCGGCCTGTGCGCCACCGGCGGCTGGTGCGGGAGCGGCAGTGGCCACTTGCAGGCTGGCATTGCCGCCGGCCACCGCCAGCAGGGCCTGGTTGCCAAAGCCACAGGGACCTACGGTGCGCAGGCCACGCACCACCATCACGCCTTCGGCCTGAATGCCGAAGTTGCCGTCGGCCGCGTAGGTGTGGTTAACGGTCCAGACCTCACCCGCTTCGAGGCGTTTTTTCACATCTCGGCCATCACCGAAACGGATCTCCATGCCGCAGTTGTTGGCGCCGTTTTGCACCGACACCACCACGTCGCGCGGCTGCGCGCCCGCCGTGATGCTGACCGCGCCGTCTTGCGCCCAGGCGCCGCCGCCCCATGCCGCCAGGGCCGCCACCACACACACCAACCGATTTCGGGTCCGACTCATTCCATGCTCCAAAAATGTCCAAGACAAACAATATTGACATTTTTGCAAACATTGAAAGAAATGGCCAGATAGAAATTAGTTCTCGAAGGCCTGCCGCAGCGCCCTGCCCGCGTCGTTGTGCGCTTGCAGCGCTTCGGGAATGGCGCGGCCAAACTGGATGAAGCCGTGCACCACGCCCCGGTAAATCTCCAGGTCCACCGGCACGCCATGCAGGCGCAGGTGGTCGCCCCAGGCCACACCTTCGTCCACCAGCGGGTCGCACTCGGCCAGGCCGATCCAGGCTGGGGCCACGCCGCTGGGGTCGGGCTGATGGCCCTGTTCATCCACGCCGTCCAGCGGCGCAAAGCGCCAGTCGTCTCGGTCGGCCGCGCTGCGCAGGTAGTGGCCAAAAAAGTAGCTGATGTGCGGCTCTTCCAGGATGAAGCCTTGCGCAAACTGGCGGTGGCTGGCGGTGTTTTGGTGGCCCACACAGCCGGGGTAAAACAGCAGCTGCAAGCGCAACGGCCAGCCTTGGTCGCGCGCGTGCAAGGCGGTGGTGATGGCCAGGGTGCCGCCCGCGCTGTCGCCGCCCACGGCCACGCGCTCGGCGTCCAGGCCCAGGGTGGCGGCCTGCTGGCGCAGCCAGGCCAGGCTGTCCCAGGCGTCCAACACGGCGGTGGGAAACGTGTGTTCGGGCGCCAACCGGTAGTCCACCGACAGCACCGCGCAGTGGCCCAGGTGGGCCAGGTGGCGGCACAGCGCCGCGTGGGTGGCCACACTGCCCACGGTAAAGCCGCCGCCGTGCAGGTACAGCAACACGGGCAGCTGCCCCTGGGCGTTGGCGGCGGGCTGGGCGCTGTGGGGCACCCACAGCCGGGCAGGCACCGTGTGGCCGTCGCGGGTGGGGATGCTCAGCGCCTCGTCCCGCGCCATTTTGTGGGGCGGGATGTCGAGCACGCCGGCCCCGGCTTCGTAAAACGCGCGGGCCTGTTGGGGGCTCATGGCGTGCATGGGCGGGTGGCCGGCGCGGTGGATGCGGTCGATCACCCCGCGCATCGCGGGGGTGAGCAAATGGCGGGGGCTTTGGTGCAACGACATGCGGGTGACAGCACCGCCACAGCGGCGGTGATAGTTTTGGCGACACCCGCCACCTTACAGGAAGCACGCATGTCTCAGATTCTGTACATCACCAATATCTTGCTGGACTTTGGCGTGGTGCAGCGCCTGCAAGACGAATGCGAGCGCGTGGGCATGGCGCGCCCGCTGATCGTGACCGACCCGGGCATTCGCGCGGCCGGCTTGCTTGACCAGGTGCTGGCCCAGCTGCCCGCTGGCATGGCGGCGGTGTTTGACCAGACCCCCAACAACCCGACCGAGGCGGCGGTGCGCGCGGCAGCGGCGGTGTTTGCGGCCGAGGGCTGCGACGGCCTGATTGCGCTCGGTGGCGGCAGCGCCATCGACTGCGCCAAGGGCGTGGCGATTGCCGTGGCACACCCCGGGCCGCTCAAGACCTACGCCACCATCGAAGGCGGATCGCCCAAGATCACCGACGGCGTGCCGCCGCTGATTGCGGTGCCCACCACCGCCGGCACCGGCAGCGAGGTG
>JBEIEH010000288.1:0-3198 GCA_040383055.1 Burkholderiaceae bacterium | reverse complement strand
CGAACGTGGTGAAGGTGGTGTTGGCCCGCAACGGCGACGCGCTGTATTTCAGCCGCAGCCCGATTCCCTACCCGCGCGAGGCCGCGGCCGCGCGTTACCTCAAGCACGTGGGCGTCTACGCCTACCGGCGCGAGGTGCTGGCCAGCTACAGCGCCATGCCGCAGCCGATGGAAGAACTCGCCGAAAAGCTCGAACAGCTGCGCCTGCTGCACGCGGGCGTGCGCATCCGCGCTTGGGAAGTGGCGCCCACCGGCCCCGGTGTGGACACACCCGAATGCCTCGACAAGGTGCGGCGGCTGATGCAGGAGGGCGCATGACGCAGTCTTTGCTGGTCGCCCGTGAGGTGATCCAAGCCGAGCTCGCGGCGGTGCAGGCCATGCTCGATCGCATGGGCCCCTCGTTTGACGCGGCGGTGCAGCCGATGCTCGCCATGCGTGGGCGGGTGGTGGTGCTGGGCATGGGCAAAAGCGGGATTGTTGGCCAGAAGATCGCGGCCACGCTCGCGTCCACCGGCACGCCAGCGTTTTTTGTGCACCCGGGCGAGGCCTTTCACGGCGATCTGGGCATGATCAAACCCATCGACGTGGCGCTCTTGATCTCCAACTCGGGCGAGACCGAAGAGGTCATTCGCCTGCTGCCGTTTTTGCAGCACCAGGGCAACACCATCGTGGCCATGACCGGCAAGCCCGAATCGACGTTGGGCCGCAACGCCCACACTGTGCTGGATGTGGGTGTGGCCCGCGAGGCTTGCGCCAACAACCTTGCGCCCACCAGCTCCACCACCTGCACATTGGTGATGGGCGATGCGCTGGCGGTGGCCTTGTCGACCCTCAAGGGCTTTCAGCCCGAAGACTTTGCGCGCTTTCACCCCGGTGGCAGTTTGGGCCGCAAGCTGCTCACCCGTGTGGCCGATGTGATGCGCCGAGACGAACTGCCGCAGTGCGCGCCGCAGGCGCCGTTTCGCGAGGTGGTGCACACCATCAACCGCGGGCGGCTGGGCCTGGTGCTGGTGATGGACGGCGCGCGCTTGGCCGGCATCATCACCGACGGCGACGTGCGCCGCGCCTTTGACCGGTTTGAAGACCGCTTTGACGCCTTGGCGGCGGTGTGCGCCGCCGACATCATGAGCCCGCAGCCCAAAACCGTGGCGCCCGAGATGAAGCTGGCCGACGCCGAAGCCCTGATGCTGGAGCGCAAGATCGGCGCGCTGGTGGTGCTGGGTGCCGACGGCGCGGTGCAAGGCGTGCTGCAGATTTACGACATTTGACGATTCAACAGGGACAGAACCATGAGCGTTTTCGCCGCATCCATTTTTAAGGCCTACGACATCCGGGGTGTGGTGCCCAGCACTTTGAATGAAGCGGTGGCCGAAGCCCTGGGCCGCGCCTTTGCCCAAGCCGCCTTGGCCGAAGGGCAGCGCACCGTGGCCGTAGGGCGCGACGGGCGCCTGAGCGGCCCGGCCTTGTCGCAAGCCTTGGTGCGCGGTCTGCTGGCCGGCGGGGTGGACGTGATCGATGTGGGCATGGTCACCACGCCCATGCTGTATTTCGCGGCGGCCACGCTCTGCCGCAGCGGCATCCAGGTCACCGGCAGCCACAACCCCAAGGACTACAACGGCTTCAAGATGGTGCTCGGTGGCCGCGCCATTTATGGCGAAGAGATCCAGGCCCTGCGCCGCGCCATGGAAGCCGGTGTGCCCGACGCGCCTGTGCCCGGCCAGCGCCGCGAGGCCGATGTGTGGCCGGCATACCGCGAGCGCATCGTGGGCGATGTGAAGCTCGCGCGCCCGATCAAGGTGGTGGTGGACTGCGGCAACGGCGTCGCGGGAGCGACCGCGCCCGCGCTGTTCCGTGCCTTGGGCTGTGAGGTGGTTGAGCTCTTCAGCGAGGTCGACGGCCACTTTCCTAACCACCACCCCGACCCCAGCAAGCCCGAAAACCTGCAAGACCTGCAGCGCGCCCTGCGCGAGACCGGTGCCGAGCTCGGCCTGGCGTTTGACGGCGACGGCGACCGCTTGGGCATCGTCACCGCCGACGGCACCAACATCTATCCGGACCGGCAGATGGTGCTGTTCGCGCGCGACGTGCTGTCGCGTGCGCCGGGCGGCGCCATTGTGTTTGACGTGAAATGCTCGCAGCGCCTGGCCCCTGCGATTGCGCAAGCCGGTGGTGTGCCGCACATCTACAAAACCGGCCACAGCCTGATCAAAGCGCGCATGAAGGAGCTCAACAGCCCGCTCGGTGGTGAGATGAGCGGTCACATCTTTTTCAAAGAGCGCTGGTTCGGTTTCGACGACGGCAGCTACGCCGGTGCGCGCCTGCTCGAGATCGTCACCCGCAGCCCCGACGCCAACGCGGTGCTGCACGCCTTGCCCACCAGCCACAGCACGCCCGAGATCAACGTGGCCTGTGCCGAAGGTGAACCCCACACGCTGGTGGCGCAGATGGTCGCTCAAGCGCACTTCGACGCGCCAGCGCAGACCACCACCATCGACGGTTTGCGGGTCGATTGGCCCGATGGTTTTGGCCTGATCCGCGCCAGCAACACCACGCCAGTGTTGGTGCTGCGTTTTGAAGGCCACACGGCCGATGCGCTGCAGCGCATCGAAGGCGATATGCTCGCGCTCTTGCGCGCGGTCAAGCCGGACGCGGTGCTGGGCGCTGCCGCGCACTGAGGCGAGACTGTCTCAGGTCGCCGCTGGTGGCAGCAGCTTGAGCAATTGTTGGATGTGCGCCGCCGCCCGTTCGGTGGGGCCGGCGTCGCCGGTGTCGGGCGCTGCGACGGCCGACCACACCTCGGCCACGGTGGCGGCGATCTGTTCAGCGCTGTGGGCCAGCACACCCAGGCCTTGGGCGTCCAGGTCGGCATAACTCTCACTGAAATTCGCCACTTGGGGCCCGTGCAGCACGGTGTTGCCCAAGGCGGTGGCTTCAAACGGGTTGTGCCCGCCCACCGGTGCCCATGAACCGCCCACCATGGCCATTCGGCTGAGCCGGTACCACAGGCCCAGCTCGCCCATGGTGTCGGCCACGTAGCACGCGGCTGTGGTAGGTATCGCCACACCCTGGCTGCGCTGCGGTGTACCTGGGCCACACAGCGCCGCCACCGTGGCGCCGCGCTGGGCATCGCGTGGCGCCACAATCAGCAGCGCATCCGGGCGCTTGGCCAGCAGCAGCCGGTGGGCGGCCAGGGCCAGCT
>JBEIEH010000287.1:0-3204 GCA_040383055.1 Burkholderiaceae bacterium | reverse complement strand
GTGACCGAGCTGATTCAGCAGGCCGGCGTGCCGGTGTCGGTGTTTGTGCTCGACACCGGCAAGCTGCACGCTGAAACCTTGGCCTTGGTGCCGACGATCGAGCAGCGCTACGGCATCAGCGTGCAGGTGTTTCGCCCGGTGCAGGAACACGTCGTGCAATTTGTGCGCGAGCACGGCGATGACGCCATGTATGACAGCGTGACGCTGCGCAAAGCCTGCTGCGCCGTGCGCAAGCTTGAGCCGCTGCAGCGCGCGCTCAGCGGCGCAAACGGCTGGATCACCGGCCTGCGCCGCGAACAGTCCAACGCCCGCGCCGAGGTGCCCGACTTTGTCGAGGAAGACGGCCGCGTCAAGATCAACCCGCTGGCCGATTGGACCTGGGGCGACGTCTGGCACTTTGTGGCCCAGCACCAGGTGCCCTACAACCCGCTGCACGACGCGTTTTTCCCCAGCATCGGCTGCGCGCCCTGCACGCGTGCCATCAGCGTCGGCGAGGACTTTCGCGCCGGCCGCTGGTGGTGGGAAGACGAATCCGCCAAAGAGTGCGGCCTGCACGTCAAAGCCGCCCACACAACAGAGGTCAACGCATGAACGCCCGCACCGAACACGATTTGCTGTCACACCACGCCCTGTCCAACGCCCACCTCGACGCGCTGGAGGAGGAAACCATTTTCATCCTGCGCGAAGTGGCCGGGGCTTTTGAGCGCCCCGCCCTGCTGTTCTCGGGCGGCAAGGACTCGCTGGTCATGCTCAAGTGCGCCGAAAAGGCCTTTGGCGCGGGGCGCATTCCCTACCCGCTGCTGATGATCGACACCGGCCACAACTTCCCCGAAGTGACCGATTTCCGCGACCAACGTGCCCGTGAGCTCGGCGCTGAGTTGATTGTGCGCAGTGTGGAGGATTCCATGGCGCGCGGCACGGTGCGCCTGGCCCACCCCGGTGAAAGCCGCAACGCCCACCAGTCCGTGACTTTGCTCGAAGCCATTGAGGAGTTCCGCTTTGACGCGCTGATCGGTGGCGCCCGCCGCGACGAAGAAAAAGCGCGCGCCAAAGAGCGCATCTTCAGCCACCGCGACAGCTTCGGTCAATGGCAACCCAAAGCACAGCGCCCGGAACTCTGGACCCTGTTCAACACCCGCATCCACCCCGGTGAACATTTCCGGGTCTTCCCCATCAGCAACTGGACCGAACTCGACGTGTGGCAATACATCGCACGCGAAGACATTGCCCTGCCCTCGATTTATTACACCCACCCGCGCGAGGTCGTGGAGCGCCGCGGCCTGCTGGTGCCGGTGACGCCGCTGACGCCCCCGCGCGAGGGTGAGCCGGTGGTGGTGCGCGATGTGCGCTTTCGCACCGTGGGCGACATCACTTGCACTTGCCCGGTGCCGAGTCTGGCGGCGACGCCCGACGACATCGTGATCGAGACACTGGCGGCCGATGTGAGCGAGCGCGGCGCCACCCGCATGGACGACAAGACGTCGGACGCTTCGATGGAGAAGCGCAAGAAAGACGGGTACTTTTGACGCCCCCCGCGCTGCGCCTGTGGCGCATCCCCCCCACTGGGGGGGAACACCAATCGACCGGCGAAACCGGATAGGTGGTGTTCTGGATCAAGACATTTCGCTCGGAACTTTTGTATGAACTCAGTTGTTTCTCCTTCTCTCGACACCCAGACGGCTTTGCGCTTCATCACTTGTGGGTCGGTCGACGACGGCAAAAGCACGCTGATCGGTCGGCTATTGGTCGACACCAAAGCGGTGCTGCAGGACCATTTGGCCGGTGTGCAGCGCCAAGGTGAAACCGATTTGGCGCTGCTGACCGACGGCCTTAGCGCTGAGCGCGAACAAGGCATCACCATCGACGTGGCCTACCGCTACTTCAGCACCGAGCGCCGCAAATTCATCATCGGCGACGCACCGGGCCACGAGCAATACACCCGCAACATGGTGACGGCCGCATCGAGTGCCGACGCGGCCGTGGTGCTGGTGGATGCCATCAAGCTCGACTGGCGCCAGCCCGATCTGCAGCTGCTGCCACAAACCCGACGCCATGCGCTGCTGGTGCAACTGCTGCGTGTGCCCTCCATTGTGTTTGCCATCAACAAGCTCGATGCGGTGGATGACCCGGCTTTGGCTTACCGGCATATTGAGGCGGCGCTGCGCGGCTTTGCAGCTCAGGCTGGCATCGATGTGCACGCGGTCGTACCAGTCTCGGCGCTGACCGGGTGGAACGTGGTGCAGGCCCAACCCGCCTGGTGCGGCTACAGCGGTCCCAGCCTGCTCGACATTTTGCAAGACCTGCCGGTCACGCCGGCCGACCAACACGCGGCTTTTGCACTGGCGGTGCATTGGGTGGAATTGTTCCACGACTCGGGCGTCACCAGCCAAGGGCGCCGGGTGTTTTGGGGACGCGTGGCGGCCGGACTTGCCGCGGTCGGCCAAACGGTGCGTGTGCTGCCCAGTGGCCACCGCGCGGTGGTGGCGCAGGTGCTCAATCATGTGCGGCAAGACAGCGCGGTGGGCGCTGGCCGCAGCGCGGGACTGGTGCTGGACCGAGAGGTGGATGTGTCGCGCGGCGACTGGTTGGTGGCCGACGCCACCGCAGACACCCTGGCGGGCGACGATTGGGACGACAGCCCCAGCACACACAGCGCCAACGGCCTGCGCGAACTGCAAGGCACCCTGGCGTGGTTGGACGACGAGCCACTGCTGCCCGGGCGGGTGTACTGGGCGCTGCACGGCCACCGCTGGGTCAAAGCCAAGGTCAAAGCCATCGACCACCAGCTCGACATCCACACCCTGCAAGCCACAGCAGCAAGCCAGCTCGCGGCCAATACCATCGCCCGTGTAAAGCTGTCGCTGCAAGAACCCATCGCCGCCCGCCCTTACGCCCAAGTGCGCTCCCAAGGCGCGCTGGTCTTGGTCGATACCGCATCGCACCGCACGGCGGGCGCGCTGATGGTGGCCTAAGCTCTCGGCACATTCCACGCTGCGCTCTGCACTGTCGCAACGCCCGCACCCACGTCGCGGGCATGCGCCGCGCCGAGCAAGCGAACTACTAAAATAACCTGTTTACCGCTTTCACCCACCCATACCATGACCCATGTTGTCACCGAAGCCTGTATCCGTTGCAAGTACACCGACTGCGTCGATGTCTGCCCCGTGGACTGCTTCCGCGAAGGGCCGAACATGCTCGTCATCG
>JBEIEH010000286.1:0-3208 GCA_040383055.1 Burkholderiaceae bacterium | reverse complement strand
GAGCACGCACCACACCGCCCACATCGGGCGAGACCACCAGCAGGTCGGGGTAGTTTTTCTGGCGCAGGTCGCCCAGCAGCACCGGCGAGGCGTAGATGTTGTCGACCGGGATGTCAGAGAAACCCTGGATCTGGTCGGCGTGCAGGTCCATGGTCAACACGCGGTTGACGCCCACTGTCTGCAGCATATTGGCGACCACCTTGGCCGAGATTGGCACCCGGCTCGAACGTGGGCGGCGGTCTTGGCGGGCGTAGCCGAAGTAGGGGATCACGGCCGAAATGCGGGCGGCGGAGGCGCGCTTCAAAGCGTCGACCATGATGATGAGTTCCATCAGGTTCTCATTGGTCGGGGCGCAGGTCGACTGGATCACAAACACGTCGCGTGCGCGCACGTTCTGGGTGATTTCGACGGTGACCTCACCGTCGGAGAAGCGGCCCACATTGGCCGCACCCAGCTGGGTGCCCAGGTGCTGGGCGATTTCTGCGGCCAGCACCGGGTTGGCGTTGCCGGTGAAGATCATGAAGTCGGGAGCTTGTACCTGCATGGTGGGACTCGGCTGGATCGAAGTTTTCAGGGATGGCGGACTGCGCGTGACCCAAGAAAAAGACGTTCATGCGGCTTTCGCATGAACGTCCGGGATGTTTTGCCCGGTGGGCAATGAACATTTGGCAGGGGAGGAAGGACTCGAACCCTCGCATGCCGGAATCAAAATCCGGTGCCTTAACCAACTTGGCGACTCCCCTACGCAGGCTGTTTGAAACCGAAGCATCAAACCACCGAAAACCTGTGCAGGTGATGCACAACACACGTTGTTGACTGCATCAAGCCCTCTATTCTAGCCCGAACAAAGATCAAAAACAGGGTGCTTGCGCAAAATCCGGCATTTTTTTAGCGTCCAACCCACTGGCGCTGTTTCTATCTCGCAACGATCGGGTGCCAGCGCAAAGACGGCCGAGCCCGAACCACTCATGCGAGCGGTCAAGCCCTGGCGCTCCAGCCAAACGATGGCTTCGCCGATAGACGGGCACAGACGAGTGGCCACGGGCTGCAAATCGTTGTGGGTGCCCTGCATCAGGGCGGCGGGGGAGAGCTCGTTCGCTACTGGCCATGCGCTGGGGTTAACGGCGGGTGTGTGGCGGCACAAGTCGGGGGCGGTGAAGATGTCGCGAGTGGACGCGCCCACGGGCGGCTTGAGCACCACCACGCCGGTTTCTTGCACCGGCAAGGGTGAGATTCGCTCGCCAATGCCTTCGACCCAAGCGCTGCGGCCATGCACAAAAAACGGCACATCGGCGCCCAAGGACAAGCCGATATCGGCCAAGGTGGTACGCGACAAATGCAGACCCCACAGGTGGTTGAGCGCCAGTAAGCAGGTCGCCGCGTCGGACGAGCCGCCGCCCAAGCCGGCTTCGGCCGGCAGGTGCTTGTGCAGCACGATGCTGGCGCCCAGGCGGCAACCGGTGGCTTGCTGCAAGGCGCGCGCCGCTTGTACGCACAGGTCGTCAGTGGGCAATGCCAAGCCAGCTTGGGTGTCGTGGCGCTCAATCCGACCGTCTTCGCGCAGCCGTACATCGATGTGGTCGCACCAGTCGAGCAGCACAAACACCGACTGCAGCAGGTGGTAGCCGTCGGCCCGACGCCCAGTGACGTGCAGGAACAGATTGAGCTTGGCGGGCGCGGCCAGTCCGCGCAGTTCGGTGGGGCCCATGCTCAGCGATCCAGCACCAACCGCAGCTCGGCGGAGGGCAAAGGCGATTGCCGCACGGCGCTCAGACGGCCTTCGGTGATGCGACTCAGGTCGGCCTGCCATCCGGGCACTTCGGTGCTTCGGCCTTCGAGCCAGTTGAACAAGGCCGCCACCGGGATATCGGTGCTCAGCAGTTGTTCGGACAAAGCATTCAGACTGTCAGCTTCTGTCCATTCACTGCCACGTTGCAGCTGTGCCATGCCCGGCCGCCAGCGGATGATGGCCAATGTGGTGCCCAGCGGTGAGTGCAGACGCAATTCGCCGACCTCGGACGAACCGTTCAGCTCAAATCCCGCGGTGAGCGACTGCGGGGGGGTGCTGTGCACCTGCACCGCCAAGCGGCCGCTCCAATTGTGCGGGGGGTCGTCACGCGATCCGGGCGGGGTGGCGCAGCCCGCCAACGCGAGGCCGCACAAGAAGGCCAAGCAAGCGCTGCGTCGTTTCATGGCTGTACGTTGAGCCGCTTGAGTGTGCCAAGCAATGTTTCGTTGTCGCTCGACAGCAGCAGTCCTTCGCGCCAGATGCGCCTGGCTTCTGTTTGCTGGCCCATGGCCCACAGCACTTCGCCCAAGTGGGCGGCGATTTCGGCATCGGGTTGTTGGCGGTAGGCGGACTCCAGCAACTCACGCGCCTTGGGCAGATTGCCTTCGCGAAACGCAACCCAGGCCAAGCTGTCTCGGATGTAGGCGTCGTTGGGCGCCAAAGTCACCGCTTTTTCGATCAATTGACGGGCTTCGGGCAGGCGCAGGTTGCGGTCGGCCAGCGAGTAACCCAGAGCGTTGTAGGCGTGGGCTTGTTCAGGATTGAGCGCGATCACCCGGCGCAGCAGACGTTCCATCTCGTCGAGGCGCTGAGCACGTTCGGCCGCCATGGCGGCTTCGTACATCAGGTCGCTGTCCTCATGCAGACGCTGCATGGCTTCTTGGTAGACGGCGTAGGCGGCGTCGAACTGTTTGAATTCGCGCAGCAACTGGGCTTCGGCGACAAATTTGACTCGCACGTCTTCGGGGCGGCGCTCGGGCCATTTGCGCAGCAGCGCGCGGGCGTCGGCCATGCGGTTTTGGCGCGCCAGTAAAGAGGCCCGGCGAACCTGGGCCGCCAGCACCTCGTCTTGGTTTTCCACCCTGTCGAGCCAAGCGTTGGCGCTGGCGTAGTCCTGTTGTTGCTCGGCAGCCTGTGCCAAGATCAAATAGGCTTGGTTCATGGCGCGCAACAGGCGTTCGTTGCCGCTGTCGCGTGCGAGAGCCAAAAAGCGCTCGGCCGAGCGCTGGGCGTCGTCGGGCTTTTTCTCTTGCAATTCCAGGCCCGCTTGCAGCAGCCAGGCTTCCGCCGCCTTGGGTCGGCTGCGGGTGAGGTCTTGCAGTTGCTGCCGCGCGTCGCCCATGCGCTGCTGGTCAAGCAACACGCGAGCGTAGGCGACCCGCAGGCCTGCGTTGGCGCGACCCGCTTCGGTGTTCAGGT
>JBEIEH010000285.1:0-3218 GCA_040383055.1 Burkholderiaceae bacterium | reverse complement strand
GGTCTGGCGCTGGCCGACGACGAGATCGACTATCTGGTCAACGCCTTCACCGGCCTGGGCCGCAACCCGACCGACGTGGAACTCATGATGTTCGCCCAGGCCAACAGCGAACACTGCCGTCACAAAATCTTCAACGCGCAGTTCACCATCGACGGTGTGCCGCAGGACAAAAGCCTGTTCGGCATGATCCGCCACACCCACCAGACCAGCCCGCAGCACACGGTGGTGGCGTATTCGGACAACGCCTCGGTGATGGAAGGCCACACGCTCGAGCGTTTTGTGGCGCGGGTGGAACGCACCGACGCCGCCCCGGCCTATGTGGCCGAAGCCGCGCAGCACCACATCCTGATGAAGGTGGAAACCCACAACCACCCGACCGCGATTTCGCCCTTCCCCGGCGCGTCGACCGGCGCGGGCGGCGAGATCCGAGACGAGGGCGCCACCGGCCGGGGCTCCAAGCCCAAGGCGGGTTTGACCGGTTTCACCGTGTCCAAACTCTGGGGCGGTTTGAGCGACCAGCCCGGCGGCAAGCCGGAACACATGGCCAGCCCGCTGCAGATCATGACCGAGGGCCCGCTGGGTGGCGCCGCCTTCAACAACGAATTCGGCCGGCCCAATCTGCTGGGCTATTTCCGCGAGTACGAGGCCGAGGTCGGCGGCGTGCAGCGCGGCTACCACAAGCCCATCATGATCGCGGGTGGCCTGGGCCAGATCGACGCGGGTCTGACGAAGAAGATCGACTTCCCGGCCGGCACGCTGCTGATCCAGCTCGGCGGCCCGGGCATGAAGATCGGCATGGGCGGTGGCGCGGCCAGTTCCATGGCCAGCGGCACCAACGCGGCCGAGCTCGACTTCGATTCGGTGCAGCGCGGCAACCCCGAGATCGAGCGCCGTGCTCAGGAGGTCATCAACCACTGCTGGGCGCAGGGCGACAAGAACCCCATTCTGTTCATCCACGACGTGGGTGCGGGTGGCCTGTCCAACGCCTTCCCCGAACTGGTGAACGACGCGGGGCGGGGCGCGCGTTTTGATTTGCGCGCGGTGCCGCTGGAAGAGTCGGGCCTGGCGCCCAAAGAAATCTGGTGCAACGAAAGCCAGGAGCGCTATGTGCTGGCGATTGCGCCTGAGTCGCTGCCGGAGTTTCAAGCCTATTGCGAGCGCGAGCGCTGCCCGTTTGCGGTGGTGGGTGTGGCCACCGAAGAGAGGCACTTGACCGTCGGCGCGGTGGTGGTGTCCCGGGGGGCGCCGAGTTCCCGCCCGCCCCCGCCCGCGCTGGGGGGTGTGGGGTGGGTTTTGGTGCAGCCAGTCGACATGCCGATGGATGTGCTTTTGGGCAAACCGCCCAAAATGCACCGCGATGTGCAGACGGTGCAGCGCCAGTTCCAGCCGATGGACCTGACCGGTGTGGACCTGCAACAAGCCGTGATCGACGTGCTGAGCCACCCCACGGTGGCGTCCAAACGCTTCCTGGTGACGATCGGCGACCGCACCGTGGGTGGCCTGACCCACCGCGACCAGATGGTCGGCCCTTGGCAGGTGCCGGTGGCCGATGTGGCGGTGACCCTGGCCGACCACGCCGGCCTGCAGGGTGAGGCCATGAGCATGGGCGAGCGCACGCCGCTGGCGGCCATCGACGCCGCGGCGTCTGGTCGCATGGCGGTGGCCGAAGCCATCACCAACCTGCTGGCCGCACCGATCGAGCTGCGGCGCGTCAAGCTCTCGGCCAACTGGATGGCGGCCTGTGGCGAGCCTGGTGAAGACGCCGCGCTGTATGAGACGGTCAAGGCGGTGGGCATGGAGCTGTGCCCGGCGCTCAACATCAGCATTCCAGTGGGCAAGGACAGCCTGTCGATGCGCACCCAGTGGCAGGCTGGTGCTGACAAGAAAAAGGTCACCTCGCCGGTGAGCCTGATCGTGAGCGCCTTTGCCACGCTGCCCGATGTGCGGGGCACACTCACGCCACAGCTTGACCGCGAGACCGAAGACACCACGCTGGTGCTGATCGACCTAGGCAAAGGCCAGCACCGCATGGGCGGCAGCGTGCTGGGCCAGACCCTGGGCCAAGCCGGCCACGAGGTGCCTGATCTGGACGACTCGCAAGACCTGGTGCGCCTGGTCGACGCGATCAACACCCTGCGGCGCGAGGGCAAGATCTTGGCCTACCACGACCGCAGCGACGGCGGCCTGCTGGCCACCGTGGCCGAAATGGCCTTTGCCGGCCAGGTGGGTGTGGCGCTCAACATCGACATGCTGGTGGTCGAAGGCGACGGTATCAGCGACAGCCGCATGGACACCGGCGACGCCAAGAACTGGGCGCAGCAAGTCAGCGCCCGCCGCGAGGAACTGACCCTCAAGGCGCTGTTCAGCGAAGAGCTGGGTGTGGTGCTGCAGGTGCGCACCGCCGAGCGCAACGACGTGATGCAGACGCTGCGCGAGTTTGGTCTGTCCAAACACAGCCACTTTGTGGGCAAGACGCGTCCCGCGTCGTCGGCGCTCGATGTGGGCAAAGGCCAACTGCAGATCTGGCGCGACACCAAGACCATTTTCAGCGCCAGCCTGTTCGACCTGCAACAGGTCTGGGACAGCGTGAGCTGGAAGATCAACCAGCAGCGCGACAACCCGGCCTGTGCCGACAGCGAACACGCCGTCGCTGGCTTGCCCAGCGACCCTGGCATGCATGTGGCGCTCACCTTCGATCCGGCCGAGGATGTGGCCGCGCCGTTTGTGCTCCTGGCGCGGCCCAAGGTCGCGATCCTGCGTGAGCAGGGTGTGAACTCGCATGTGGAAATGGCCTACGCCTTCACCCAGGCGGGTTTTGAAGCCTACGACGTGCACATGAGCGATCTGCAAAGCGGGCGCGCCAAGCTGGCCGATTTCAAGGGCGTGGTCGCTTGTGGCGGCTTCAGCTATGGCGACACGCTGGGTGCGGGCATTGGTTGGGCGCGCAGCATCACCTTCAACCCGGCGCTGTCTGAGCAATTCCAAGGCTTCTTTGCGCGCCAAGACACCTTTGGCCTGGGCGTGTGCAACGGTTGCCAAATGTTTGCCGAGCTGGCCGACATCATTCCCGGCGCCCAAGACTGGCCACGCTTCACCACCAACCAGAGCGAGCGCTTTGAGGCACGCCTGTCTTTGGTAGAGGTGCTGGATTCGCCCTCGCTGTTTTTCGCTGGGCTGGCCGGTTTGCGCCTGCCCATTGCCGTCGCCCATGGCGAAGG
>JBEIEH010000284.1:0-3225 GCA_040383055.1 Burkholderiaceae bacterium | reverse complement strand
CCTTGGCAAGGTTGCGCTCTACCAACTGAGCTATGCCCGCATGTTCTGAGCACAACGTGTTGCGTACAGAGCCTCGCATTATAGCAGCAAAAAAGCCGCCTTTTCAAACCTTTAATGTTTGACCGCGCCTTCAACAGGCGCCACCGGCTTCGCTGCCGCTGCGGCTTGCGCGATCTCCTCTTCGGTCAGCGGTATGGGCTGGCGCTCCAAAGCCACCGCCAGCACCTTGTCGATCCACTTGACCGGTACGATCTCAAGCCCTTCTTTGACGTTGTCCGGAATCTCGGTCAAGTCTTTGACGTTCTCTTCGGGAATCAGCACCGTTTTGATGCCACCGCGCAGCGCCGCCAGCAGCTTCTCCTTGAGACCGCCGATGGCAGTCACCTCGCCGCGCAGGGTGATTTCACCGGTCATGGCGACATCGGCCCGCACCGGAATACCCGTTAGGGCCGACACCATGGCAGTGGTCATGGCAATGCCAGCACTGGGCCCGTCCTTGGGCGTGGCCCCATCGGGCACGTGGATGTGGATGTCCTTTTTCTCGAACACCTCGTCGCGAATGCCCAGCACCCGCGCGCGGCTGCGCACCACGGTGCGCGCGGCTTCCACCGACTCTTTCATCACGTCACCAAGCTGACCGGTGCGCGTGACGTTGCCTTTGCCGGGCATGAGCGCCGCTTCGATGGTGAGCAAGTCTCCACCGACTTCGGTCCAGGCCAAGCCGACCACCTGGCCGACCTGGTTTTGGGCCTCGGCGCGGCCATAGGAGTACTTGCGCACGCCCAGGAACACGCTCAGGTTCTCTGCGGTGACCACCACCGTTGGCGCCATTTTCTTGAGCAGCAGACCCTTGACCACCTTGCGGCAGATTTTGGAGAGCTCGCGCTCGAGCGAACGCACGCCGGCTTCTCGGGTGTAGTAGCGCACGATGTCGCGCACCGCGTCTTCGCGCACGTCCATTTCGCCGTCGCGGATGCCGTTGTTCTTGATCTGCTTGGGCAGCAGGTAACGGATCGCGATATTGGTTTTTTCGTCCTCGGTGTAGCCCGAGAGGCGAATCACCTCCATGCGGTCGAGCAGCGCTGGCGGGATATTCATCGAGTTCGATGTGGCTACAAACATCACGTCCGACAAGTCGAAGTCGACCTCGACGTAATGGTCGCCAAAGGTGTGGTTCTGCTCGGGGTCGAGCACCTCCAACAGCGCCGAGGACGGGTCACCGCGGAAATCGGTGCCCAGCTTGTCGATTTCATCGAGCAGGAACAGCGGAGTGCGGGTGCCGACCTTGTTCAGGTTTTGCAGCACCTTGCCAGGCAAAGCGCCGATATAGGTGCGACGGTGCCCACGAATCTCGGCTTCGTCACGCATGCCACCCAGGGCCATGCGCACGTATTTGCGCCCCGTGGATTTGGCGATGGATTGGCCGAGAGCGGTCTTGCCCACGCCTGGAGGGCCGACCAAACACAGGATCGGCGCCTTGACCTTGTCGACCCGCTGCTGCACCGCGAGGTCTTCCAAGATGCGGTCTTTGACCATTTCTAGGCCAAAGTGGTCGGCGTTGAGCACTTCTTCGGCCAACGCCAGGTCGTGCTTGATCTTGGTTTTTTTGCTCCAAGGCAAACCCACCAAAGCGTCGATGTAGTTGCGCACCACCGTGGCCTCGGCCGACATGGGCGACATGAGCTTGAGCTTTTTGAGTTCGGCATCGGCTTTTTTGCGGGCCTCGGCCGGTATTTTGGCGAGCTTGATCTTTTTCTCGATCTCTTCGATGTCGGCGCCCTCTTCGCCCTCGCCCAGCTCTTTCTGGATCGCTTTGACCTGCTCGTTGAGGTAGAAGTCGCGCTGGTTTTTCTCCATCTGGCGCTTGACACGCCCACGGATGCGTTTGTCGACGTTGAGAATGTCGACTTCGCGCTCCAACTGGCCAAACAGGTTTTCCAGCCGCTGTGCCACCGGATCGAGGTCGAGCACCACCTGCTTGTTCTCCAGCTTGAGCGGCAGGTGCGCGGCGATGGTGTCGGCCAGACGACCGGGGTCGTCGATGCTGGAGATGGATGTGAGGATCTCGGACGGGATTTTTTTGTTCAGCTTGACGTACTGGTCAAACTGCTGCATCACCGCGCGGCGCAAAGCCTCGATTTCGGTCGCCTGCACGTCGCGCATCTCGGTGGCGGGGTCCACCGGCGTGACTTCGGCGGTGAAATGCGATTCGCCGTCTTCGATCGACAGCACTTTGGCGCGCTGCAACCCCTCGACAAGCACCTTCACCGTGCCGTCGGGCAGTTTGAGCATCTGCAAAATGGTCGCCACACAGCCCATATCGAACATGTCGCTGGCGGCAGGCTCGTCTTTGGCGGCGGCTTTTTGCGCCACCAGCATGATGCGGCGCTCGGCCTCCATAGCGGCTTCGAGCGCCTTGATGCTCTTGGGGCGACCCACAAAGAGCGGAATCACCATGTGGGGGAAAACCACCACATCGCGCAGCGGCAGCAGGGCCAGCGTGAGCGGCTCGGGAGGCAAAGGGGTGTGTCCGGACATAGTCAACCTCGTCAAAGCGTTCAGTTGGGGATGAAACCGGGCCGATCAACCCTGAGGCTGCTGGGGTTGATCGGTGTGCCGGCAAAGCCCATGGCGACTCAGGCCTGTTTGGCCGCCTCGCGGTAGACCAGCAGAGGCGGTTTGTTCTCGTCGATGGTGGACTCATCCACCACCACTTTTTCCACGTTGTTGGTGCTCGGCAGTTCGAACATGGTGTCGATCAGCGCGTTTTCCATGATCGAGCGCAGACCGCGCGCGCCGGTTTTGCGTGCCAGCGCCTTGCGAGCGATGGCACGCAGCGCGGTGGGTCGCACCTCCAGCTCTACGCCTTCCATCGACAGCAATTGGGCGTATTGCTTGACCACCGCGTTTTTCGGCTCGGTCAGAATATCCACTAGCGCGTCTTCGGTCAGCTCGGCCAAACTGGCGATCACCGGCAAGCGGCCCACCAGCTCGGGGATCAGACCAAACTTCACCAGATCGTCGGGCTCAACGTCTTTGAAGGTGTCGGCACGGGCTTTTTCGGCCTTGCTGCGCACCGCCGCGCCAAAACCCATGCCAGCCGGCTCGGCCCGGGCCTCGATGATTTTTTCCAGCCCAGCAAACGCCCCACCACAGATGAACAGGATGTTGGTGGTGTCGACTTGGATGAAGTCTTGGTTGGGGTGCTTGCGACCGCCTTGGGGG
>JBEIEH010000283.1:0-3230 GCA_040383055.1 Burkholderiaceae bacterium | reverse complement strand
GCCGCGATCGGACCACGAAACGGCAAACCCGATACCATCAGAGCAGCACTGGCCGCTGTAATGCTCAGTACGTCCGGATCGTTCTCTCCGTCACTTGACATGACGTTCGACAAAATCTGCACCTCGTCCCGGAATCCCTTTGGAAACAGCGGACGAATCGGACGGTCGATCAGGCGACTGGTCAGGGTCTCAAACTCGCTGGGGCGGCCTTCGCGCTTGAAGAAGCTGCCGGGGATCTTGCCAGCGGCGTAGCTTTTCTCAAGGTAATCGACGGTCAGCGGGAAAAAGTCCTGACCGGCTTTGGCGTCCTTCTTGGCGACCACAGTGGCCAGCACCACGGTGCCGTCCATGTCGAGCAGCACGGCGCCAGACGATTGGCGGGCGATTTCGCCGGTTTCCATGCGGACCGTGTGCTGGCCCCACTGGAAGGTTTTGGTGACTTTGTTAAATAGGCTCATGGTGAACTCCTGTGCGCAAAGCAGGGCTTTGCGTTGAACAACGGCCCGATCAGCGGGCCAGACAACCGGAGCCAGGGTCCAGAACACGATGCCATTCCATCAGCACAGGCCCGCCTGCAATGGTGGAATGACACAGCTTCGATCTGGGTGTCTCGCTTCCGGTGGACATTCGACCGGAGAACCAACGCAAAACGCCTGAGCCAGCGAACCAACTCAGGCGCTTGTTGCGTCGTGCAATCTCCGGCGCGAAATTACTTGCGCAGGCCCAGTTTCTGGATCAGAGCAAGGTAGCGCTCAGCGTCCTTGGACTTGAGGTAGTCCAGGAGCTTGCGACGGCGGCTGACCATGCGCAGCAAGCCACGGCGACCGTGGTGGTCTTTGGCGTGGGTCTTGAAGTGGGGGGTCAGTTCGTTGATGCGAGCGGTCAGGATGGCCACTTGCACTTCGGGGCTGCCAGTGTCGTTGGCAGCGCGGGCGTTGGCCGCAATGACTTCGGCCTTGACGTTTTGAGCGATCATAAAAATTACCTTGTAGGTGACGGGCGTCCCGGCGCAGCACACAAACCGTGCCACATCGGGCGTGAATTGCCGTGTGTTTGGCACAGCAACCGGGCATTATAGCCCAGTGCGACGCAGCCAACCCGAGAGGCGATCCACCCCCTGCAGCAGGCGATCGGTCTGCTGGCTGGCAAAACACCAGCGCAACCAGCCTTCGGCCTCGGAGCCAAAGGCGCTGCCCGGCGCCAAACCCAGGCCAGCTTCGGTGACCAGGCGCTTGGCCAAGGTCAGGCTGTCGCCCTGCCCGTCGACCCGGAAAAACGCGTACATACCGCCCAGCGGCCGCGCCAAGGTCAGCCCGGGCACTTGCAACAAGGCGTCCACCAAGGTGTCGCGGCAGGTCTGCAAATGCGCCACCAAGGCGGGGGTGATGTCGGCCTCGCCCCGCAGCGCCTGCACCGCGCCGCGCTGCACAAACACCGGCGCACACGAGGTGTTGAACTCCACCAGCTTGCCCATTTGCTCCAACACACTGGGTGGCACCACCAGCCAGCCCAGGCGCCAGCCCGTCATGAGAAAGCTCTTGGAAAAACTGTGCGCCACCAGCAAGCGGTCTTCAGGCTCGGCGATGTCGAGAAAACTGGGCGCAGCCTGGCGTTCGCCCTCGCCGTAATACAAGCGCTCATACACCTCGTCGGCCAAGATCCAGGTGCCGGTTTGGCGGCAGTGGTTCAGGATGGCTTGTTGTTCGTCGCGGCTGAGGGTCCAGCCAGTCGGGTTGTTGGGTGCGTTGAGCACCAGCAGGCGGGTGGCGGGCGTCACGGCGGCCTGCAAAGCGGCCATGTCCAGCACCCAGGCGCCATCGCGCACCTGCAAAGGCACGGGCTTGATGACCCCGCCCATGACACGGGCCTGTTGCACCAAGTTGGGCCAAATGGGGGTGACCACCGCCACCTCGTCGCCCGCCTCCACCACGGCTTGTGCGGCCAGCATCAGGCCGTTGACACCACCCGAGGTGACCACCGTGCGCCCCAGCCAGTGGTCGGCACCCTGATGCGGGTGCAGCCGCGCGGTGTAGGCGGCGAGCTCGGCGCGCAGCTCGGGCAGACCGAGGTTGTGGGCGTAGAAGGTTTCGCCGGCCAGCAGGGATGCGACAGCCGCCTGGCGCACCGGCTCGGGCGTGACCGCGTCGCTTTCGCCAAACCAGAACTTGAGCACATCGCTGCGCCCCATGCCAGCGTTGGCCACCTCGCGGATCAGCGAGCCTTCCAGGCCGGCAACCACCGGTCGCAGATGATGGAGAGCGGGGGCAAGATGCAGGTCGTGGTGCATGGGTCGGCAGCAGAAAAATCAGGGCCGCTTCATGGTGCAGCGGTGCGGGAGTTCGGCCTGAGCGGCGCTCAGGGTGCGGATCACCCGAAAGCCGTAGCCAGAGCCTTCCACATCGTACTTGACGCCGGGCGCGCCCTTGCGGTCCATCACCGCCACCATCAGCGGCTGCTGCAGCTGGTGGTCGGCCGCGCGCATGGCACCGGTCTGGCCGGCCATGCGCACCTCGGCGCGCTCCAGCTCGGCGGCCACCGCAGCAGCGCCAATGCTGCCCTTGGCGCCAGCGCGCTCCAGTGCCTGGGCCAGCGCCTCAATCATCAGCTGCATGCGCAGGTGCACATAGTCGTCGGCTGGGCGTGGGAAACGCTGGCGGAAGGCGTCGTAAAACACCTCGGACGACTTGCCTTCGGCGTTCGGGAACCACTCGGCCACCGCCACCACCTTGCCGATGCCGGCGTCGCCAATCGCGGCGGGTGCGCCCAGGGCGTTGCCGTAGAAGGTATAGAAGCGCCCCTCGTAGCCCACTTCACGCGCCGCCTTGATCAAGAGCGTCAGGTCGTTGCCCCAGTTGCCGGTCAGCACGGCTTGGGCGCCGCTGGCCTTGATCTTGGTCGCGTAGGGCAAAAAGTCTTTCACTCGCGCCATCGGATGCAGCTCGTCGCCGACGATCTTCACATCGGGCCGCTGGGCCGCGAGCTGCTTGCGCGCCTCGGACAACACCGCCTGGCCAAAGCTGTAGTCCTGACCGATCAGGTAGATGTTTTTCAGCGCCTTGTCGTCGCGGATCACGTTCATCAGCGCCGCCATGCGCATGTCGGCGTGGGCGTCGAAGCGGAAATGCCAGAAGCTACAACGCTCGTTGGTCAGGCTGGGCTCCACAGCGGAATAGTTGAGGAACAGCACCTGACGCGCCGGGTCGCGCTCGTTGTGTTTGCCGATCGCATCG
>JBEIEH010000282.1:0-3239 GCA_040383055.1 Burkholderiaceae bacterium | reverse complement strand
GGTGGCTGCGGAGCTGGACAACTCGATTTTGGCTTTTTCAGCGGCTTCTTTCAGGCGCTGCAGGGCCAACACGTCTTTGGCCAGATCGACGCCGGATTCTTTCTTGAACTCGGTGATGATGTGGTCGATGATGCGCTGGTCAAAGTCTTCGCCGCCCAGGAAGGTGTCGCCGTTGGTGGAGAGGACTTCGAACTGCTTTTCGCCGTCGACGTCGGCGATTTCGATGATGGACACGTCAAAGGTGCCACCGCCTAGGTCGTACACCGCGATCTTGCGGTCGCCTTTTTCCTGCTTGTCCAGACCAAAGGCCAGTGCCGCAGCGGTGGGCTCGTTGATGATGCGTTTGACATCCAAACCGGCGATGCGGCCAGCGTCTTTGGTGGCCTGGCGCTGGGCGTCGTTGAAGTAGGCGGGCACGGTGATGACGGCCTCGGTCACTTCTTCACCGAGGTAGTCCTCGGCGGTTTTTTTCATCTTGCGCAGCACTTCGGCGCTGATCTGGGGTGGGGCCATTTTTTTGCCGCGCACCTCAATCCAGGCGTCGCCGTTGTCGGCCTTGGCGATGGTGTAGGGCATCAGGTCGATGTCCTTTTGCACCTCTTTTTCTTCGAACTTGCGACCGATCAGACGCTTGGCGGCGTAGATGGTGTTCTTGGGGTTGGTCACCGCTTGGCGCTTGGCGGGGGCACCGACCAGAATGTCGCCGTCTTCCTGGTAGGCGATGATAGACGGTGTGGTGCGTGCGCCTTCGGCGTTTTCGATCACCTTGGTGGTGTTGCCTTCCATGATGGCCACGCAGCTGTTGGTGGTGCCCAGGTCAATGCCGATGATTTTTCCCATGTTCTGCTCCGAAGAGAAATGATTGAAACTGATGTGTAAATGAGGGAGACAAGCGCCAATTCAAGGGCGCCTTGTCATTTGGGCGCGGCCACCGTCACCAAGGCGGGACGCAACACACGCTCGGCGATGGAATAGCCTTTTTGCAGCACGCCCACCACGGTGTTGGGCTCTTGGTCGGCCGGCACCACGCTGATGGCTTGGTGTTGGTGGGGGTCGAACTTGGCGCCTGCCGCTGGCGCAATTTGCAGCACTTTGTTGCGCTCCAACGCGGCGCTCAATTGCTTGAGGGTTGCTTCAGAGCCTTCGCGCAGCTGCTGGGCGGTGGCTTCTTGAATGGCCAGACCGGCTTCCAGACTGTCGACCACCGGCAGCAGGCTTTCGGCAAAGCTCTCGACCGCGAATTTGCGGGCTTTGCTCACCTCTTCGTCGGCGCGGCGGCGGGCGTTTTCGGCCTCGGCTTTGGCACGCAAAAACTGGTCGGCCAAATCGAGGTTTTGCGCCTTGAGCTGGGCCAGCTCTTGTTCCAGGCTCTGGGCTTGGTCGTGCGCTTGGGCTGCTGCTGCGGCCTCGGTGGCTTCCGGGCTGGCGGTGGGAGGGATCTGTGACTCTGGGCTTGCGCTCATGGTGTGTGTGCGATTGAGAAAACAAAGGTCAAGACCGGCGGCGTTGACCGATCACGGTCATTTGGGGTGGCCATTCGGGATTTCAAGGGGCTTTTGTCAGAATGGCTTCTTTTTTTGGACGGCTCGCCCATGAAGCTCTTTCGACACGGCCCACGCGGGGCCGAACAACCTGGTCTGGTGGACGCCCATGGCGGTTGGCGCGATCTGAGCGCCGTGATCGCCGACATCGGGCCTCACACCCTAGGGCGCGATTCTATGGCCCGGCTGGCGGCCATCGACCCGCAGACCTTGCCCTTGCTGGACGCCGCCACCCGCCTGGGCCCCTGTGTGGGCGGGGTGGGCAATGTGGTGTGCATTGGCCTGAACTACGCCGACCACGCTGCCGAGGCCGGACTCAAGGCCCCCAGCCAGCCGATTGTGTTCAGCAAACACAACGGCGCCATCAGCGGGCCGAACGACGACATTTGGCTGCCGCCGGGCGCGCAGAAACTCGATTGGGAGGTGGAGCTGGGCATTGTGATTGGCCAGCCCACCTGGCATGTGAGCGAGGCCCAGGCGCTTGACCATGTGGCCGGTTACTGTTTGGTCAACGATGTGTCTGAGCGCGCCTACCAAATGGAGCTGGAAGGCCAGTGGATCAAGGGCAAAAGCTACCCAAGCCATTGCCCGATTGGCCCTTGGCTGGTCACGCCCGACGAGTTGGGCGATGTGCAGGACGTGGACCTCTGGCTCGACGTCAATGGCGTGCGGCGCCAAAGCGGCAACACCCGCACCATGATTTTTGGCGTGGCGCAGATCGTGAGCTACCTCAGCCGGTTCATGGCCTTGCAGCCTGGTGATGTGATTCCCACTGGCACACCTCCGGGGGTGGGCATGGGGCACAAGCCGCCGCTGTATTTGAGCGAGGGCGATGTGGTGACGCTGGGCGGACGCTTGTTGGGACAGCAGCGGCAGGTGGTGCTGGCCTCACCGACGGGTGCGTGATCGGCGCTTCAGCGGCGGTACACGCGCTGCAGCAGGCCGATCAGAGTGTCCAGCTCTGCTGGGCTAAGCGGTAGGCCAACGTCCTCGCGTTCCAGCCGGCTGGCCTCGGCTTGGGCTTGGGCCTGCAGGGCCACACCCTCGGGCGTGAGGTGCAGCCCTTGGGCCCGACCGTCGCTCGGGTGTGGTCGGCGCACCACCAAGCCGCGCTTTTGCAGGCTTTTGAGCATGCCCACCAGATTGGGCGGCAAGATGTCGAGCGCGCTGCAAATTTGGCGCGAGGTGGCGCCCGGGTTATGGGCGATCAGGGTCAGCACCGAAAAATCCACCGGCCGCAGGCCCAGCGGCTCCATGCGCTTCAAGAACACCGCGATCACCGTGAGCGCGGCGCGCCGCGCGTTGTAGCCCAGCAGGGTTTCCAGATACGAGGTGTCCAAGGCGTCGGACAGCGCCAGCGGCCGCACGGCGGCAGAGGCTCGCGGGTGGGTGCTGCGGGGGCGGCGCAGGGCGCTGGCGACGGCGGGGGACTTGGCGGTCATGAGCGAGGCGTTTCGGCGAACAAACCACCAAGCATAGCGGCAGCTCAGCCCATGGCCGCCGCCACCGCCCGCCTTTGGGCCATTTCGGGCCAGACCCAGCGCCAGAAAGTCTGGGCGTCGGCCTCGGGCTGGCGCTCCCCTTGCAGGCCGTTGGCCCAGGCCATGAGGGCGAGGGCGGTGGCGCGCAGCACCTCTTCGGCCACCCAGTGTGGGCCGGCCTCAGAGTTGGTGGGAGCGTGCAGCGCGGGCAGCAGAT
>JBEIEH010000281.1:0-3260 GCA_040383055.1 Burkholderiaceae bacterium | reverse complement strand
GGCGGGCCAGGGTGTTCTTCAGAACACTCAGGCTCACACCCTTGCTGCGAGCATCAACGCGCAGTTTGGTCATGTCGGCGACCGTGATGCCACGGTATTCCGCGATCACAAGCGTTTGAGCTTTAGCGGCGAGGCTGGTCACTTCAGCAATGACCGCTTCTTTCTCACTGCGATTCAGACTCAAGGTCTACTCCTTAAATGTGCCGTTGCACCCGAGGGCTTGGCGGCACGCCTTTCTTGCAGCGACCAACTGTTTTGGAAGATGATTCCATCTGCAGCGGGATCGCCATCTGCGTTGGCTGAGTCACATTTAAGTCCACCCGCGAGGGGAGACACCAACGGTCTTGGATGGCCCCTGCGGCGCATGCGCCACCGGACCCACCACACCCGGCGATCAACCGAAGCCGATCACCGAATTCTGCTTGGCCAATCAGCCGTTCAGCGACTGGGTGTCCACGCGAACACCCACACCCATCGTCGACGACACAGCCACTTTGCGCAGGTACACCCCCTTGCTGGTAGCAGGCTTGGCCTTGTTCAGCGCGTCGATCAGCGCCGCCAGGTTGCCCTGCAGCTTGTCGGCGTCAAAAGAACGGCGGCCAATGGTGCCGTGCACGATGCCGGCTTTGTCGACACGGAACTGCACCTGACCGGCCTTGGCGTTTTTCACCGCGGTGGCCACGTCGGGCGTCACAGTGCCGACCTTGGGGTTGGGCATCAGGCCACGTGGACCCAGCACTTGACCCAAGGTACCCACCACGCGCATCGCATCGGGCGAAGCGATCACCACGTCGAAGTCCATCTTGCCGGCCTTCACATCGGCGGCCAGATCGTCCATGCCCACGATGTCGGCGCCAGCGGCCTTGGCCTCTTCGGCCTTGGCGCCTTGGGCGAACACCGCCACGCGCTTGGTCTTGCCGGTGCCGTTGGGCATCACGACGGCGCCACGCACCACTTGGTCGGACTTCTTGGCGTCCACGCCGAGCTGGATCGCCACGTCGATCGACTCGTCAAACTTGGCGTTGGCGCATTCCTTGACGATGCTCAGCGCATCGGCGATAGCGTACAGCTTGTTGCTGTCGACTTTGCCTTCAAAGGCTTTTTGCTTTTTGGTCAGCTTGGCCATGTCACACGCCCTCCACAATGACGCCCATGGAACGGGCAGAACCGGCGATGGTCTTGACGGCTGCGTCGAGATCGGCGGCGGTCATGTCTTTCATCTTGGTCTTGGCGATTTCCTCGAGCTGAGCGCGGGTGATCTTGCCGACCTTGTTCTTGTTCGGCACCGAAGAGCCCTTGTCCAGCTTGATCGCCTTTTTGATCAGCGTCGTAGCCGGGGGGGTCTTGATGATGAAGGTGAAGCTCTTGTCCGCGAAGGCGGTGATCACCACCGGCAGCGGCAGACCAGGCTCAACGCCTTGGGTCTGGGCGTTGAACGCCTTGCAGAACTCCATGATGTTCAGGCCGCGCTGACCCAGCGCTGGACCGATCGGGGGAGATGGGTTGGCTTTACCGGCTGGCACTTGCAGCTTGATGAAGCCGACGATTTTTTTCGCCATGAATAAACTCCTGCGAGTTCAATCGGCTTGCTTGCGCAAGCCTCCTCGCGGTGATGACCCCGTATGAACGCTCAACACAGACGCCGGGGCGATCCGCCTGTGCCACTTGTTAAACAACCGCCGCAGGGCTTATGTTTTTTCAACCTGTGAGAACTCAAGCTCCACCGGCGTGGCGCGACCGAAAATCGTCACCGACACCCGCAACTTGTTCTTCTCGTAATTCACTTCTTCCACCGTGCCGTTGAAGTCTGCAAACGGACCTTCTTTGACGCGGACGTATTCACCCACCTCAAACTCCACCTTGTGGCGAGGCTTGTCGGTGCCTTCCTGCATTTGGCTGACGATCTTCTGCACATCGGCTTCAGAAATCGGCGCAGGGCGGTTCTTAGCCCCGCCAACAAAGCCCGTCACCTTGTTGGTGTGCTTGACCAAATGCCAAGTGTCATCGTCCATCACCATTTCCACCAGCACATAGCCAGGGAAGAATTTGCGCTCGGTGGTGCGCCGCTGACCATTGCGCATCTCCACCACCTCTTCGGTGGGCACCAAAATGCGACCAAATTTATTCTGCATGCCGGCGCGGTTGATGCGCTCGATGATATTGCGCTCGGCCGCCTTCTCCATACCGGAATAGGCGTGCACCACATACCAACGCATACCCTCCGCAGGTGCCACGTCAAGACTTGTCGATTCCGTCATACTCATCTCCACCCCAGAATGAGGTCGTAAAACACCCACTCCAGCGTCTTGTCGGTCAGCCACAGGAACAGCGCCATCACAAACACAAAGGCAAAGACGTAGGCCGTCATTTGCATCGCTTCGCGACGGGCTGGCCAGACCACCTTTTTGGCTTCACGCCAGGAATCCCGACCATATGCAGCCAACTGACGTCCAGACTCGGAGGTGAAAAACACAGCCACGGCGGCAGCCAACAGCACCAAAAACGCCCCCCATTGCGCCAAAGCACCCTGGGCCGTCAGCAAATAGAACGCCACAAATCCACCAACAAGCAAAGCCAAGGCTGCAGCAACCTTGGCTTTGTCCGCACCCACGTGCACGGTTTCAACGTCTTGAGTGGCCATCACATTCAACTTGAAGTTCACCAGCAGCCCGCTGGCCCACCGGTCTTTTCAGACAATCAAGCCCACCTGAGGTCTTGGAGACTTCGGCGGGCTTGTGAACCACCTTTTTGCGGACTTTGCCGCATCAGGTGGCAGGGGCAGAGGGAATCGAACCCCCAACCTTCGGTTTTGGAGACCGACGCTCTGCCAATTGAGCTATACCCCTACGCTGTTGCTTGCTACAACCTGTTGGCGCGCGCAGCCACCAACCGATTCAGACACATCACGCAATGATCTTGGCAACCACGCCGGCGCCGACTGTGCGGCCACCTTCGCGGATGGCGAAGCGCAGACCCTCTTCCATGGCGATCGGGGCGATCAGCTTGACGGTGATGCTGACGTTGTCGCCAGGCATGACCATGTCCTTGTCCTTCGGCAACTCGATCGAGCCGGTCACGTCCGTGGTACGGAAGTAGAACTGGGGACGGTAGTTGTTGAAGAACGGGGTGTGGCGGCCGCCTTCTTCCTTGGACAGGATGTAGACCTCGCCGGTGAAGTGCGTGTGCGGCTTGATCGAGCCGGGCTTGGCCAGCACTTGGCCGCGCTCGACGTCTTCACGCTTGGTGCCGCGCAGCAGGAT
>JBEIEH010000280.1:0-3261 GCA_040383055.1 Burkholderiaceae bacterium | reverse complement strand
GGCCTGAGCTTGCTCACCACCACTTGCTGGTAGATGGCCTGAGCGTTGCGCTGTACCGCTTCGGCCGAATCCACGCGCACGTTTTTCATTTGCACCTGCTCGCCGTGGCACATGTAGCAGCGCTGAGCCAGCACCGGCTGGATCTGGGTGTAGGCCACCGCGACGCTCGCAGTGGGAGCGACGGCCGCCTTCGGTGCCGGTTTGAGCCAGACGATCACGCCCAGCAGCACCGCCAGGCCCACCAGCGCGTAGGGCAGGGGATGCTTGTTGCGACCGAGTTTGTAGCCATGGCGCAGCACAAAAAACTGCCGGATGGCCGCGCCGGCGAACATCATCAGGATCAGCACCAGCCAGTTCTGGCGATGGTTCCAGGTGAAGCTGTAGTGGTTGCTGAGCATCGCGAAGATCACTGGCAGCGTGAAATAGGTGTTGTGAACGCTGCGCTGCTTGCCGCGCACGCCGTGGATCGGGTCCACCGGTTCGCCCGCTTTGATGGCGGCCACCACCTTGCGCTGACCCGGGATGATCCAGAAAAACACATTGGCGCTCATGGCCGTGGCGATCATGCCGCCGACCAGCAAGAAGGCGGCGCGACCGGCGAACCATTGGCAGGCCAGCCAGGAGGCCACACAGACCAGCAGCAGCACGCTCGCGCCGATCCATGCCTCGCCATTCTTGCGTTGGGTAAACACCCGGCAAATCAGGTCGTAGAGCAGCCAGAACACCACCAAGAAAGCCAGCGCCGCCAGCACCGCCGAGGTCGGCGCCCAGTCCATCTTGGATTTGTCGATCAGATAGGTGCCTGCCTGCCAGAGGTAGGACACGGAAAACAGCGCAATACCCGACAGCCAGGTGCTGTAACTTTCCCAAAAAAACCAATGCAGGTGTGGCGGCAGCGTCGGCGGGCGTACCGCGTACTTGACCGGGTGATAAAACCCGCCGCCGTGCACCGCCCACAACTCGCCGGTGGCGCCTTCGGCGCGCAACTTCTCGTCGGCTGGCGTGGTCAGCGAGGAGTCGAGAAAGTCGATGTAGAATGAAGAGCCGACCCAGGCAATGGCGGTGATGACATGCAGCCAGCGCAGCAGCAGATTGGCCCAATCGAGAAGATAGCTGTCCATGCGGATTCCTTGATGGGTGATCCGGCTCGAGGCAGTTCGATGCACTGCCCCCAAGCCGGTGTCTTCACCAGTGGTCCCCACCACTGCGGGCGCTGTGGGGACCCAGGAACCGCGACAGCAACATCGGCAGCCCGGGTGCGGGCTGCGCGGCGGGCTCCGCTGCGGCGGCGCAAGTGTATACAGTTCGCTGCCCGGGGTCCAGCCCAGGGCCAGGCAGGAATGGGCGGGCCCGCTGGGCTCAGCGCCTCATGAGCAACTGCGCAGCCACCGCCACCGCAATGACGGCCGGCTCCTTGCCCCGGATGCCCGCGACGCCGATCGGGCAGGTGATGCGATCGAGCTCGACCTCGGTAAAGCCCCGCGCCAAGAGGCGGCGGCGGAAGACGGCCCACTTCGTCTGGCTGCCGATCAGGCCCACAAAGGGCAAGTCGGCCCGCTCACGTTGACGCAGCAGGCACTGGCTGACGATGTCCAGGTCTTCGGCGTGACTGAAGCTCATGATCAGCACCTGTGAACCGGCTGGCAGATCCTGCACCGCCCGTTCGACCGGTTGCGAGTGTTCGCAGCGCACCCGCTCGGGCAGATCATCCGGGAACACACTGTCGCGGCTGTCGATCCAGGTGACCTGGTAGGGCAGGGTCAGCATCAGTCGCACGATGGCCTGGCCCACATGGCCGCCGCCAAACAGAGCCAAGTCCTGTAAAGCAGGCCGCAGGCTGGTGCGTAGGCGCGGTGCATCGGCATGCGAAATGCGTTCAAACTGCAGCGTCAGCGCGCCGCCGCAACACTGACCGAGCGAGGGCCCGAGCGCGTACCGTTCGGCGTTGGCAGGTGCGTTCGTGTTGGACAGCAGTTCGCGCGCACGGGCCACAGCCTGCCATTCCAGGTGACCGCCGCCGATGGTGCCCACCACCGCGTGTTCGAACACGGCCATCCAGGTGCCGCTTTCGCGCGGCACCGAGCCTTGGGTCTGGCCCACGGTCACCAAAATGGCCGGCGCGTGGGCCAGCGCTGGCAGCAGGAGCTTGATCAGGTCGGCGCAGGCGCTCATGGGTAAGGGCTTTGGACTGGGGCAGACCCTGCTGTGCCCTGTGCCTCAAAGCGTAGACAATGCGGGCCTAGTCGGGTGCGGCTCGACGGCCTTCATCAGGATGGCCAGCCGGCAAGAGCATAGCCGACCCAAAGAGGCCATCATGACTTCGACACTCACCAACGACGGCCACCGAGCCGGCCTGCACCGAAGCCTGCTGCGTTTGGGGGCGGCGGCATGGCTGTTGGCTCTGGCTGCCTGCACCACGCCGCCCCGCCCGCCGGTGGTTTCTGCACCACCGCCGCCTCCGGCTCCTCCCGTGGGTGCTCTTGAGCCTGTTGCGCAACCGGCGCCAGTCATCGTGGCGCCGCCGCTGCTACCCGCCCCGCCAGTGGTGGTCGCACCGCCGGTGGTGGCGGCACCGCCGGTGGTGGCAGTACCGGCGCCCACCCCCGAAGCGCTGGCGCCACCCCAACGCATTGCGTCTGCCGCCACCCCGCTGGCCTATCGCCGCGACGGCGCCCTGCATTTGTACGAGCGGCACAGTGATCGCATCTACAAAGGCAAGCTGCCCCCGCTGCTTTATGCGGTGGGTGTGCTCAATGTCTCCATTGACGGTCGCGGTGCGGTGCGGCGACTCGACTGGATGCGCGAGCCCAAACATGCCCCTGAAGTGGTGGCCGAGATTGAACGCATGGTGCGTGCGGCGGCGCCTTTCCCGGCACCTGCCCAGATGGGCGCGGTGGTTTATACCGACATCTGGCTATGGGACAAGAGTGGTCGATTCCAGCTCGACACCCTGACTGAAGGGCAGTTGTCGTCGCTCCCGGCGATCAAGGCGCCCGACAGCTCACCGGTCAAGCCGGTGGCCGAGCGCAAGCGCGTCCCAGCGAAAAAAGCCACTAAACCCTGAAGAAGGCCGGAAAAGGTCATTGGGGCTGGTGTGGTGTGGGAGCCGCGCCCTCGCGGCGATGGGGCCTTGGGAAAAGGACTGTGCTTGATCAATCGCCCCATCGCGCCGAGGGCGGCGCTCCCACAGCAGACAGTCTGACCATGGCCCCGAGGGTGGTGACCAGAGCAGACAGTTTGCTCATGGCCCCGAGGGCGGTG
>JBEIEH010000279.1:0-3262 GCA_040383055.1 Burkholderiaceae bacterium | reverse complement strand
CGCTTCTCGGCACATGAACTCGATGGCGTCTTGGTCACCCAGCCAGTCGGAGCCTTTGATGGTGTCGTAGAAGTGGTAGTGCCAGTTGTCCTCGTTCATGTTCCCCAGCGAGGCGCCAATGCCGCCCTGAGCCGCCACCGTGTGCGAACGGGTGGGGAACACCTTGGAGAGCACGGCAACTTTCAGGCCAGCGCGCGCCAGCTGCAGCGAGGCGCGCATGCCAGAGCCGCCAGCGCCGACGATGACAACGTCAAATTTGCGCTTGGAGAGAGATGCGGTGGTGGTCATGGATCAGAGTCTCCAGAGAACTTGAACAGCCCAGCCCAGGCAGGCCACGAGCCAAACGATGGTGAACACGTGCAGCACCAGACGGATGCCAGCGGGTTTGACGTAGTCCATCCAGATGTCGCGCATGCCAATCCAGATGTGATAAGCCAGCGCCACAAACACAGCGAAGCTCAGCGCTTTCATCCACTGGGGTGCAAAAATCGCCGCCCAGCCTTCATAGCCCAAGGGGCCGCTGGTGAAGATCACCTGCAGCACCACAATCAGGGTCAGCAGAGCAAACAAGGCGGCGGTAACGCGCTGGGCCAGCCAGTCGCGCATGCCATAGCCAGCGCCAGTGACGACGCGTTTGGAACCGTAATTCACGGACATGGTGTTTCCTTCCTTGTGCGGGTTCAGTACAGGCCAAACAACTTGGCGCCCAGCACCACGGTCAAGCCGATGCTCAGCACCAGCGTCACCACGGCCGACGACTTGCCGAACTCTTTGGTCACCGAGTGCGTCATGTCCATGTACAGGTGGCGCACGCCGGCGATCAGGTGGTGCAGGTAGGCCCAAATGATGGCCAGCACCACCAGTTTGAGAAACCAGCCCGGTACAAAACCGATGCCAGCGGCGAACGCCGCTTGGAAGCGGTCGTGAGAAATCTCAGAGCTCACCGACGTGTCAAACAGCCACACGATGAGCGGCAGCAACAGGAACATCAAGGCGCCGCTGATGCGGTGCAGGATGGACACCCAGCCGGCCGCTGGCAAACGGTAGGTGGGCAGGTCGTTGAGGGCGTTGATGTTGCGGAACTCGCGCCGCGGAGGGGTCAACTCAGGCATGGTGGTCTTTCTTCGAGAGGGACACGAAAAACTCGGGTGTCGTCGCGTGGCTCAGCGGTCGGTAACCGCCTGTAACCAACCGCGCATTCTATTGCAACGCAGCATAACGAAGGCTGACAAATCGGGTACTTGAGCGCGCATCTCAGTTGAGTTCGTTGAGGTAGTGGCGGCTGTCGGTGCGGTAGAGGCCTCTGCGCAATTCCATGGGCACATCGTTGTAGGTGTAAGCCAAACGTTCAACGCTCAACAGGGGGTGGCCTGGGCTCACCTGCAGCCAGTCGGCGGTGGCCGCATCGGCGCCCACCGCTTTGATTTTTTCCACCGCCCGCACCATGCGCACGCCAAACTCGGTTTCAAACAGGGCGTACATCGGGCCTTTATCTTCGCTCAGTGTTTCGACCGACAAGCCTTTGAACGGCCCACCCGGCAGCCACACCTCTTCCAAAATGGCGGGCTGGCCGGCAAAGGCCAGCACCCGCTTGACCAGCAGCACCGCGTCGCCGGTGCGCAGGCCCAATTGGCGCGCCACCTCGGCTGGTGCACGCAAACGACGGCATTCGATGATGCGCCGCTGCGCTGGGCCTTGGGTGTCGGCACTGCCCTCGTCAGGCTGCACCCGCAAAAAGCGGTACTGCACATGTTGCTCGGCGTGGGTGGCCACGAAGGTGCCCTTGCCCTGCCGGCGCACCACCAAGTTGTCGGTGGCCAGTTCGTCGATGGCTTTGCGCACCGTGCCTTGGCTTACGCGGTAGCGGGCGGCCAGCTCCAGTTCGCTCGGGATCATGTCGCCAGGCTTCCATTCGCCTGCCTGCATGCTGCGCAGGATCAGGGATTTGATCTGTTGGTAGAGCGGGCTGAACGCGGGCGTGACAGCGGGGGCAGATACGGCCTCCCCGGCCGGCGCGGAGGTGCCGGTTTCGTTGGGAGAGAGGGGAGGCTGACTCATGGGTTACACGTCGGTTTCGGGGGTGAATCATATCTTATATAAGACATAAGACAAATTGACGTTTCAGGGTTTACCAGAGTACACTCGGAGCTGGTATCGGCGGTGCTGCAACGCGTCCGTTCGCCCCATTTCATCAACGCCTCTCTGGAGTTTTTCATGAGCAAGAAGCCCGTCCGCGTCGCTGTCACTGGCGCTGCAGGTCAAATTGGTTACGCCCTGTTGTTCCGCATCGCCTCGGGCGAAATGCTGGGCAAAGACCAGCCCGTCATCCTCCAGCTGTTGGAGATCCCGGATGAAAAAGCCCAGAACGCGCTCAAGGGCGTGATCATGGAACTCGAAGACTGCGCTTTCCCGCTGCTGGCTGGCATTGAAGCCCACAGCGACCCGATGACCGCGTTCAAAGACACCGACTACGCGCTGCTGGTGGGTGCCCGTCCGCGCGGCCCCGGCATGGAGCGTGCTGACCTGTTGGCCGCCAATGCCGCCATCTTCACTGTGCAAGGCAAGGCGCTCAACGCCGTGGCTTCGCGCAACGTCAAAGTGTTGGTGGTCGGCAACCCAGCCAACACCAACGCCTACATCGCCATGAAGTCGGCCCCCGATCTGCCGGCCAAGAACTTCACCGCCATGCTGCGCTTGGACCACAACCGCGCCGCTTCGCAAATCGCCGCCAAGATCGGCTGTGCCGTGGGCGACATCGAAAAGTTGTGTGTGTGGGGCAACCACTCGCCCACCATGTACGCCGACTACCGTTTTGCCACGGTGGGTGGCAAGTCGGTCAAGGACACCATCAACGACCACGACTGGAACGCCAACACCTTCCTGCCCACCGTGGGCAAGCGTGGCGCGGCCATCATCGCAGCCCGTGGCCTGTCGTCGGCCGCGTCGGCTGCCAACGCCGCCATCGACCACATGCGCGATTGGGCTCTGGGCACCAACGGCAAGTGGGTCACCATGGGCATCCCGTCCAAGGGCGAATACGGCATTCCCGCTGAAGTGATGTTTGGCTACCCCGTCACCTGCGAAGGCGGCGAGTACAAGATTGTCGAAGGCCTGCCAATTTGCGAGTTCTCTCAGGAATGCATCAACAAGACCCTGAAAGAACTGCAGGACGAGCAAGCAGGCGTCGCACACCTGCTGTAACCGCTTGGTAACTCTCTGACTACCGGCTCACCGCTTCAGCAGTACGCCAGCGTGTCCACAT
>JBEIEH010000278.1:0-3269 GCA_040383055.1 Burkholderiaceae bacterium | reverse complement strand
CCCGATGTGCCCGAGCTGGCGCGCGGCAAGACCGGCCGCGTGGTGGGGCACTTGATGGGCCTGATCACGCTCATGAAGGGCCAGCCGCTGGCCTACAACAAGGACAACCAGGAAGACAAAGAGCCGCTGTTCGACACCGTGGACACGCTCAAGGACACCCTGCGTATCTTCTGCGAGATGGTTGGCGGCCAGTTCAACCCGGCCACCGGCGCCAAGGAAGGCGGCATCACCGTCAACGCCCAGGCCATGGAAGACGCGGCCAAAAAGGGCTACGCCACCGCCACCGACCTGGCCGACTACCTGGTCAAAAAAGGCCTGCCCTTCCGCGACGCGCACGAGACCGTGGCCCACGCCGTCAAGGCCGCCACCAGCCACAACTGCGATCTGTCGGAATTGCCGCTGAACGTGCTGCAGGGCTTTCACCCCGCCATCGACAAAGACGTGTACCACTGCTTGAGCCTGCGCGGCTCGCTGGAAGCGCGCAACACTTTGGGCGGCACCGCGCCGTCACAAGTCACCGCACAAATCGCACGCCACCGCGCCCGCCTGGGCGCCTAAGGAGCTTGGCCATGACACAGACCACCACCACACTGCCCTGGACCGAGTCGCTGCTCACTGGGGACGCCCGCATGGACGACACCCACCGCGAGTTCACCGACCAGCTCAACCAGATCTTGGCCACCCCCCAAGACCAGCAAATGCCGCTGTACCTGGCGTTTCTGGCACACACGGTAGAGCACTTTGCGCAAGAAGAGCGCTGGATGCTGGCCACCGGCTTTTCCGCCGACAACTGCCACGCCTCGCACCACGCGACCATTTTGGAAACCATGCGCGCGGTGATTGAGCACTACGAGCAGGGCGACACCGAGATCATCACCCGGCTGGCCGAGGCATTGGCGGAATGGTTTCCGGGCCACGCCGCCACCATGGACGCCGGCTTGGCCCAGCACCTGCACAACGTGGGCTTCGATTCGGTGACCGAAACCTTGGCCGATCCCTCGCGTATCCAGAGCGTGACCATGTCGGGTTGTGGCAGCGTGAGCTGCAGCTGAACGCTGCGCCACGCCAAAACTGAATTAATTAGTAATAAAAGTCATTTCCGACATCCAATTATTAGTATCTAGTATTGATTTCAATTTCGGACTCTATTTGCTAATATCCAGCAAATTACCGAATAAATCATGCTGGACACCAATGTCGAATCATTGCTGCAGGAAATCGCCACCGAAATGGCTTTCCTGTCGCCCGGCCGCAGCCAAGGCCTGGACCAGATGGTCTTGGCTTTGCAACACCTGAGCCAAGAACCGTCCACCCAAGCGCAGGCCAACGTACAACAAGAACTCGCATGGTCGTTGAGCTTATGTGAACAAGCTTTGGGAGACGGCGGACTTGAGCAGCAACACATCGACGGGTTGCAAGCCTCATTTGAACGGTTCACCGGCGCGCTCTACACAGCACCGGCACCCACTGCGCCTGTCACGGTGCTGCCGCCCGACGATCCACTGACCGAGATCGATCACGAGATCAGCGGCTTTTCCATTTCCCCAAGCGACGACTTGGAGTTGCTCAACGAGTTCTGCAACGAAGGCCGTGATTTGCTGACCCAGGTCGAGCAAAGCGTGCTAATACTGGAAGAAAACCCGCGACACAAAGACACGCTGAACCAAGTGTTCCGGGCCTTTCACACTTTCAAAGGCGGCGCAGGTTTTCTGGGTATCGAGCCCATCAAAAACCTCGCTCATCAGTTGGAGTCCTTGCTGGACGCGGCGCGGCGCGACGAATTGAGCATCACACGCACAGTGATCGAGTTGATTCTGGCCGGTGGTGACGCCCTGCAGCGCTACGTGGACGCCATCGCCAAACAACTGGCCGGCGAGGGGCGAGGACAACGCATTGTGGTACCCACGGCAGCGCTGCTCGAACGCGTGCAAGCCTGTCTGGCGGGAGAAGCGCCACCCGCACCCGCAGTGAGCGAGCGGAGCACCACCGCACCGACCCCAGACAAGGAACCGGAATCATCCCCCCTGACAGACGCCTTGAACGATTTGATACAGGGCGCCCAGACCCTGACGGAACGGCGCGAATCTCTTGTCAGCGCACCCGCCCCATCACCGGTGGCCATTGGTCCGGCGAGCGCGCCAACCGCGAGTCCCGCCGCTGCCGCTCCCAGCAAGGAACGAGCGCCTGCCAACAGCCAAGCGTCCACCACAATCGCTGCGCGTGCAGACAACTTAGCGAGCTACGTCAAGCTCGACACCCGCAAGCTCGACGCGCTGGTCGACCTGATGGGCGAACTGGTGATCGCGCAGTCCATGGTGGTGCAGCACCCCTTGGTGCAACGGCAAGACGACCGGGAACTCGAACGCCACTTGCGCCAACTCTCGCGCATCACCACCGACTTGCAGCACAACGCCATGTCGCTGCGCATGGTGCCCATTCACTCGGCGTTCCAAAAAATGACCCGCTTGGTGCGAGATTTGGCCACCTCGCAAAACAAGCAGGTGCAGCTGCACCTCAGCGGAGAAGACACCGAACTGGACCGCAACATCGTCGAAGAACTGGCCGATCCCCTACTGCACATGATGCGCAATGCGGTGGACCATGGCATTGAGGCGCCGTCCGACCGCGTCGAGCAAGGGAAAACCGCCCAGGGCAACATCTATCTGCACGCGGCCCACCAGGGTGGAGGCATCCTGATCCGCATGCGCGACGACGGCAAGGGCCTCAACTCACAAAAAATTCTGGACAAAGCCCTGCAGCGCGGCCTGATCAGCGCCGACAGCGCTCCATCGGAAAAAGACATCTACAACCTGATTTTTCTGCCCGGCTTTTCCACAGCCGACACAGTGACCGACATTTCGGGACGTGGGGTGGGCATGGACGTGGTGCGTGGCAGCATCAACCGCCTGCGGGGGCGCATCGACATCGACTCGGTGCCCGGTGAGGGCACCACCTTCAATATCTTCTTGCCGCTGACACTGGCCATCATCGATGGGATGCTGGTGGGCGTTGGCGGCGAACGCTTCATTCTGCCGACCTTGGCCATTCTCAAAGAAAGATGTCGCCGAATCGACCTGGACCGGGGTCGAAACGGTGACGCAGGAGTCTTCGATCATCGTCACGGGCATTCCTCGCGAGCATCCCAAACGGCCCGGGGTCTTTGAAATCGATATCAAGAGCCTTGAGATTGTCCAGTTGACTCAAGACTATCCGATAAGTCCAAAGGAGCACGGGGTCGAGTTCCTGATGGATCACCGTCACCTCTGGCT
>JBEIEH010000277.1:0-3270 GCA_040383055.1 Burkholderiaceae bacterium | reverse complement strand
CGCATCCTGCACGCGCGCGATTTGCGTGGCCTCTACCCCTGAAGCGCTGACGCCGGTGCCAACGCGGTAGCGCGAACCGGCGCCACCGGCTGTGCCCGCAGTGCGTACACTGCGGGCTTTTGTTTTTGTCCGATCTGGAGACCCGATATGTCCGTCTACACCCAATTGCAAGCCCTGAACATCACGCTGCCGCCAGTGGCGGTGCCCGCCGCCGCCTATGTGCCTTTTGCGCAGACCGGCAAGCTGGTGTTTTTGAGCGGCCACATCGCCAAACGCGACGGCGCTGCCTGGGTCGGCCAGCTCGGCCTGACCATGACCACCGAAGAAGGCAAAGCCGCCGCCCGCGCCGTGGCGATCGACCTGATGGGCACGCTGGAAGCGGCCTGCCGCGCGGCCGGCACCGACCTCAATGGCGTCAAGCGCATCGTCAAGGTGATGAGCCTGGTCAACAGCACCGCCACCTACACCGAGCAACACCTGGTGACCAACGGCTGCAGCGAGCTGTTCGGTCAGGTGTTTGGCGGCACCGTGGGCGCACACGCCCGCAGCGCGGTTGGTGTGGCGCAGTTGCCCATGGGCGCGTGCGTGGAGATTGAGCTGATCGCCGAGCTGGCCTGAGGACGGCACGGTGCACCCCGTTGAGCTGCCACACGCCTACCGGCTGATCAACCACGGGCCCACCGTGCTGGTGGGCTCAGCTCACGCCGGGCGGATGAATATGATGGCCGCCGCCTGGGCCATGCCGCTGGACTTTGACAGCCCCAAGGTGGCGGTGGTGGTGGACAAAGCCACGCTGACCCGCCGGCTGATCGACGCCTCGGGTGTGCTGAGCCTGAACGTGCCCTGTGTGGCACAAGCCGACATGACCCGCGCGGTGGGCGGCGAAAGTGGGCTGGATCACCCCGACAAACTGGTGCGCTGCGGGGTGGTGTGTAAGGCGGGCGCGCTCACCGGCACACCGCTGGTGCACGGCTGCATCGCGCAGATGGAATGCCGGGTGTTGCCAGCCACCGCCCATGTGGCCGGCCCACACGACCTGATCTTGGCCGAGGTGCTGGCCGCCTGGGCCGACCCGCGCGTGTTTGCCAACGGGCGCTGGCATTTTGAGGGCGCCGAACCGGCCCTGCGCAGCCTGCACCATGTGGCAGGCGGTCACTTTTACGCGATCGGCGACGTCATCGCGCCCACCTGAGCGCCGCGCGCGTCAGTGGGCGGGCTTTCGAAAGCGCTGCGCCAGGTGGACCACACCCACCACCACCGCACCGGCGAGCACGCCCACCACGCCACCCACCACATTGTTGGCCAAGGCGCCGAGGGTGCCCCAGGCGGCGGTGGCGTGCTCCACCGCGTGGCCCAGCGATGGCACGCCATGCAGCAAGATGCCACCGCCCACCAGGAACATGGCGGCGGTGCCCAACACCGACAGCGCCTTCATCAGCTTGGGCGCCAACAGCAACAAGCCACGGCCCAGCGCCTGCGCAGCGGCCGACGCGCGGCGGCTGAGCGCCAGTCCAGCGTCGTCGAGCTTGACGATGCCGGCCACCAAGCCGTACACACCGACCGTCATCAGCACCGAAATGCCAATCAGCACCGCCACCCGTTGGGCAAACGGTGCGGTGGCGACCGCACCCAAGGTGATGACAATGATTTCGGCCGACAAGATGAAGTCGGTGCGCACCGCGCCTTGGATCTTGTCTTTCTCAAACGCCACCATATCGACCTGCGTGTCCTGCACCGCTTGCACCAGCTCGGTGTGGTGGGCTTCGTCTTGGGCCCGGCTGTGCAACCACGCGTGCAACAGTTTTTCGGCACCCTCAAAACACAGGAACAAGCCACCCGCCATCAGCAGCGGCGTGATCAGCCAGGGCACAAACGCGCTGATCAACAGCGCCGCTGGCACCAAAATGGCTTTGTTGAGCAGCGACCCTTTGCACACCGCCCACACCACCGGCAGCTCGCGGTCGGCGTTCACGCCGGTGACCTGCTGGGCGTTGAGCGCCAAGTCGTCGCCCAGCACGCCGGCGGTTTTTTTGGCGGCCATTTGGGTCATGGCCGCCACATCGTCGGCCGCAGCCACGCTTTGGCGCGCGGCCACTTTGGTCATGGTGGCCACGTCGTCGAGCAAGGTGGCGATGTCGTCGAGCAGGACGAGCAAACTGGAAGCCATGGATATTCCAAAAGTTTTAAAAGCGCGCACTGTAGCAGGCGCGCATGACGCCGCTTGGCCCGCCTGTCAGGCGGCGGGCCAGACCACAGGAAACAGCGGATCGTCCAGCGCCGCGCCATCGGGCAGGCGCTGCTCAAGCCCCGCAAACGGCGGCGAGGTGCGCCAGGGCCGCAGCGCGTGGCGCGCGTCGTCCCCCCACATACCGGGCTGAGAACACCCGCCGGCGCAAGCCCGGTCCGGTGCCGCTGCTGGCGTGCAGGCTGAGCATGTGAAAGGCCACACAGTCGCCGGGTTCCAGCGCCCACGCCAGCTGGCGGTAACGCTCGGGATCGGCGTCGATGGGCGGCAGCTCGGCCAACGTGCCCTCGGGAAACCATTTGGCCTGTTGGTCGCGGAAGGTGCGCGGCATGTACCAGGTGCCCGTGTGTGAGTCGGCCACAAAGCGCAGGGTGCTGGCCAGCGGCACCGGGTCCACCGGGATCCAGAAGCTCACGTTCTGCACGCCGCTGACGTTGTAGTAAGGCTGGTCCTGGTGCCACGGCGTGGGCGCTCGGGTGCCGGCCTCTTTGGTCAACATGTGGTCGTGGTAGAGCCGCACGCCGGCGCTGCGCATCAGCTGTGCGGCCAGGTGCGGCAGGGCCGAGTGGCGCAGGATGGCGGCGTAGTCGGCGTTGTGCTGCCAGGTGCAAAAGTCCTCGACAAAGCGCCCCGGGTCGTCGGGTTCGCTGGCCACCAGCGCCAACGGGCTGGGTTGGGCCAGGTTGTGCTCGATGCCCCGGGTGAGCACGGCCAATTCCTCGGTGTTCAACACCCCGCGCAGCACCACCGCACCGTCGCGGGTATAGGCCTCGACGGTATCGGCGGGCAGTGGCAGCACCCTTGCCACCATCAGCCCACCCACTTGCGCGCGTTGCGCCAGATCCGCATCCACGGGCTGAACGCGTCGATGCCGCCGGTGGCGCCCAGGTCGGTCCAGCTCATTTGGGCGTTGCGGAACACCCGCTCGGGGTGCGGCATCATGGCGGTGAAACGGCCGTCGGCGGTGGTCACGGCCGTCAGGCCGCCGGGGCTGCCGTTGGGGTTGAACGGGTATTGCTCGATGG
>JBEIEH010000276.1:0-3282 GCA_040383055.1 Burkholderiaceae bacterium | reverse complement strand
GCACACGCCCATGATGGCGAACACCAAGGACGACAGCAGCATCCACAGGGCTGGGCCGGAGCGCGGTGGATGCATCGGCGCTTTCAGCGGGTTTCCAGCAGAGACAAATCGTCTGCCATGCGGGCGCGGTACCACTCGTGGAAGTGCTGCATGCCGTCTTCCATCGGGCTCTGGTAGGGGCCGACCTGGTTGTCGCCTCGCTGAAGTAGAGCCTTGCGGCCCTCGTCCATGCGCTCGGCGATTTCGTCGTCTTCTTCGCAGGTTTCCATGTAGGCGGCGCGCTGCGCCTCCATGAACTCCGGCTCAAACGCCACTATCTCTTCTGGGTAATAGAACTCCACCATGTTCAGCGTCTTGTCCACACCAAGGGGGTGCAGGGTGGAGACCGTCAGCACATGCGGGTACCACTCCACCATGATGTGGGGGTAATACGTGAGCCAGATGGCGCCATGCTGCGGTGGCTCGCCGTTGCGGTACCGCATGAGTTGCTCGTGCCAGCGCTGGTACACCGGGCTGCCCGACTGTGTCGACAGGTTGTGGGCCCCGACGGTTTGCACCGAGTACTCGGGCTTGAACTCCCAGCGCAGGTCTTGGCAGGTCACAAAGCTGCCCAAGCCGGGGTGGAAGGGCTCGACGTGGTAGTCCTCCAGATAGACCTCAATGAAGGTCTTCCAGTTGTAGTTGCAGGTGTGCAGCTCCACGTGGCCCAGGGCCATGCCTTCAAAGCTCAAGTCGTGCACCGGGCCCATGTTGGCCAGATCGGCGGCGATGTCTCGGCCGTTGTCCTCAAACAGCAAGCCGTTCCATTCGCGCAGCGGGTAACGCTGAAGGTCGGCGCAGGGGTCGTGGCTGAAGTGCGGCGCGCCCAGCAATTGGCCCAGGCGGTCGTTGGCGCTTTGGCCACCGCTGTAGGTCCAGCGGTGCAGCGGGCACACGATCTGTCCACCGGCGTGGCCTTTGGCGTTGTCTTGCAGATTGCCTCGGCCCTTGAGCATCACCGCTTGGCGGTGACGGCACACATTGGAGACCAACTCCACGCCTTGGGCGGTGCGCACCAAGGCTCGGCCTTGACCCTCTTGCGGCAGGGCGAAATAGTCACCGGGGTTGGGCACCGCGTTCACATGCCCCACATAGCGGGGCCCGCGCTGGAAGATGGTGTCGAGTTCCCGTTGGAACAACGCCTCGCTGAAATAGCTGGAAACGGGCAGTTGGCTTGTGGCCTGCTGAAGCTGAAGACTCAAATCAGACATGATGTCCTGACCTAAAGACTCCCCCTATGAAGGGGCAGGGAAAAGCGCTGTTACGACAACATCGAATGAGCGCGGGAAGGGTGGAAGTGCTGCGTCCCTCCGGGCACCGGGTGCCCGTCGTGATGAAAAAAAGAGGCGCGATTGTACCCCGGGGGTTCGGCCCTGCCAGGGGGTCGGGTATGGAGCGTGCAAAGGGGTATGAGGCGACCACTAAAATCGCTGGCATGACCCCTCCCGACACCCCCGCCCGCAAAGCCCGCACCAGCGCCGCCCAGCCAGTGGCTGCCAGCTACGAAGAGGCTTTGCAGGAACTGGAAGCCCTGATGGCTCGCATCGAAGGCGGCCAACTGCCGCTGGACCAACTGCTTGGCCAGTACCAACGCGCCAGCGCCTTGCTCACCTATTGCCGCGAGCAATTGCAAGCGGTGGAACAACAAATCAAGGTGCTCGACGGCGAGACCCTCAAACCCTGGGATGGGGCATGAGCGCCGGCGAGAGCTTGGTCGGTTTTGCCCAGTGGCGCCAGCAGCGCCAAGCCGAGGTGGAGGCCGCACTGCACGCTTGGGTGCCGGCCGATGCGCCGGCGGGTTTGGGCCAAGCCATGCGCTACGCGGTGCTCGACGGCGGCAAGCGCTTGCGCCCTTTGCTGGCGCTGGCGGCTGCCGAAGCGGTGGGCGGCTCGACCGCGCTGGCGCTGCGCGCGGGTTGCGCGATTGAGCTGATCCACGCCTACTCGCTGGTGCACGACGACATGCCGTGTATGGACAACGACGTGCTGCGGCGAGGCAAACCCACGGTGCACGTGGCCTTTGGCGAGGCTCAGGCCTTGTTGGTGGGCGACGCGCTGCAGGCTCTCGCTTTTGAGTTGCTCGCGCCCGACAGCAGCGAGGTGCCCGATGCTCTGGCCGCCCAATGGTGCCGCCAGTTGGCGCAGGCCGCTGGTGCCATGGGCATGGCCGGTGGCCAAGCGGTGGACTTGGCCAGCGTCGGTGTGGCCTTGGACCAGACCGCGCTGGAAGCCATGCACCGCCTGAAAACCGGCGCCTTACTGCGCGTCAGTGTGGCCATGGGGGCAGCGACCGCGCCTGTGGCGGCAGAGGCCCGCGAGGCCCTTCACAGCTATGGCGCACACATTGGCCTGGCGTTTCAAGTCATCGACGATGTACTCGACGTGACCGCCGACTCGGCCACCTTGGGCAAGACCGCTGGCAAAGACGCCGCAGCCGACAAGCCCACTTACGTGGCGCTCATGGGTTTGGACGCCGCGCGCGCCCATGCCCACCGCCTGCTGGACGCCGCCCACCAAGCACTGGACGCCAGCGGCTTGACTCAGACCCATCGCCTGCGCGCGCTGTGCGACTGGGTGGGCCAGCGCCAACACTGACAGCAAGCGCCACCACACCACATTCATGGCCATGACCACTTTGCTTCAGTCCATCAACGACCCCGCCGATCTGCGCCGAGTGCCGCGTAGCCAACTCGGCGGCTTGGCCGACGAATTGCGCGCTTATGTGCTCAACAGCGTGTCGCGCACCGGTGGCCACCTCAGCTCCAACTTGGGCACGGTCGAGCTCACCATCGCGCTGCATTACGTGTTCAACACACCCGAAGATCGATTGATCTGGGATGTGGGGCACCAGTCTTACCCGCACAAAATCCTCACCGGTCGGCGCGATCGCATGGACAGCTTGCGCCAGTTGGGCGGCTTGAGTGGATTTCCCCGCCGCAGCGAGAGCGAGTACGACACCTTTGGCACTGCGCATTCGTCCACCAGCATCTCAGCGGCGCTCGGCATGGCCATGGCCGCTCGCATCAAGGGCGAGTCGCGCAAGGCGATTGCGGTGATCGGCGACGGCGCCATGACCGCAGGCATGGCGTTTGAAGCCATGAACAACGCTGGCGTCGAAGACGGCCGTCTGCTGGTGGTGCTCAACGACAACGACATGTCCATTTCTCCTCCGGTGGGTGCGCTCAACCGCTACCTCGCGCAGTTGATGAGCGGCCAGTTCTACGCGGCGGCCAAGCAGGTGGG
>JBEIEH010000275.1:0-3421 GCA_040383055.1 Burkholderiaceae bacterium | reverse complement strand
CTGCACCTCCACCAGCATGGGGCGCGTGCCTTCCAGCGTCACCAACACACAGCTGCCGGGCACCGGTTCGCTGTGCTGGCTCAGAAAAATCGCGCTCGGGTTGTTCACACCCTTCAGGCCGCGTTCGGTCATGGCAAACACACCAATTTCATTGACCGCGCCAAAGCGGTTTTTGATGGCGCGGATCAGCCGGTAGCTGCTGTGGGTGTCGCCCTCGAAATACAGCACCGTGTCCACCATGTGCTCCAGCACACGCGGGCCGGCCAGCGCGCCTTCCTTGGTCACATGGCCCACCAACACAATCGCGGTGCCGCTGGCTTTGGCCGCGCGCGTCAGGTGGGCCGCGCATTCGCGCACCTGCGCCACCGAGCCCGGGGCGCTGGTCAGCTGATCGGAATACACCGTCTGGATCGAGTCGATCACCGCCACCGCCGGTTGCCGCGCGGCCAGCGTGGCCAAGATTTTTTCGAGCTGGATTTCGGCCAGCACCTGCACCTGCGAACCCTCAATGCCCAGCCGGCGCGAGCGCAGCGCGACTTGGGCGCCACTTTCTTCACCCGTCACGTAGAGCGTATTGAGCGGCTGGCGCTGCAGCGCGTCCAGCGCCTGCAACAGCAGCGTCGATTTGCCAATGCCCGGATCGCCACCGATCAGCACCACGCCGCCTTCCACCATGCCGCCGCCCAGCACCCGGTCCAGCTCGCCAATGCCGGTGGGCGTGCGCTGCACATCGCTGGCCTCAATGTCGGACAGCGCCATCACCTCGCTGCTGGGCGCCAGCGCCGCAAAGCGGTTTTTGGTGGCGCCGCTGGCGGCCTCGGGCGCGCTTTCAATCAGCGTGTTCCAGGCGCCGCAGTGCGGGCACTTGCCCAGCCATTTGGCGCTGGTGCCGCCGCATTCGGTGCAGCTGTAGTGGGTTTTGTCTTTGGCCATGGGCGGCATTGTGGCAGGGCCATCGCACTCGGCGGGCCGCGCCCATGCCCTACAGTGCGGCCATGCCTTCGCGTCTTCCCGCCCGCCAGCAAAGCCTGGCCGAAACCCCGCCCGCCGCCCCCACCGAACGCCCGGCCGTGCGCGCCTACCGCTTGCAGCTGCAGCGGGTCGACAAGCTGCGCGCCCAGCTCAGCGACATCGACACCCTGGCCCAGTGGCAGCGCGACGAGCGCCTGCGCGCCACCGTGCCCCTGCAGCGCCAAGCCCAGCGCCTGGCGGCCGATCTGGTGCGGGCGCTAGACGCGGCCTTGCAAGACGCACCAGACGGCGGGCTGGGCCCGCGCCACCGCGCGGCCGCTGCGCAAGCCCTGTGCGAACACGCCCGCGCGTTGGCCGAATCGGGCGACGCCGCCCTGGCCGCCGACATGACCGCGCTGCACGACCGCCACAGCCGCGACAGCCTGGCCGATCTGCGGCGCGCCGCCGCCCAAGCCCTGCGCAGCGAGCTGGAAGGCTACTTTGGCCGCCCGCTGCACGGTGCCGACAGCGCCGTCGACCCGGACGACGTGCTGCACGCCGCGCGCCAGCAGTGGCACACCGAGCGCGAAGCCGCGCGCGCCAAAAAAGCCGCCAAAGCCGCCGCCCGCCAAGCGCGCCAGGGCCAGACCACCCCCGCGCCCGACGCGCCGCCCCCGGCCGACCCCGCGCAAGAGGCGCGCCGCATCTACCGCCAACTGGCCAGCGCGCTGCACCCCGACCGCGAGCCCGACCCCGATTTGCGCGCCCACAAAACCGCCCGCATGAGCGAGGCCAACGCCGCCTACGAACGCGGCGACGTGCAAACCCTGCTGCGCCTGCAGCGCGACCTGAACCTGGTGCCCGAACACCAGCTCAGCGACACCGACGACGCGCGGCTGGCGCAGCTCACCACCCTGCTCAAACGCCAGGTGGCCGACCTGGAGCGCGAACGCGCCCAGCGCCAAACCACACTCGCCCACGAGGCCGGCCTGCCCCCCGGCGCCGTGGCGCGCAGCGACACCTTGCAACAACACTTGCAGGCCGAGGCCGCCGCGCTGCAACAGCGCGTGGACGATCTGCACACCGCGCTCACCCACAGCGAGCGGCTCGACAGCTTGAAGCGCTGGCTCAACCGCCGGTTGGCGGCGCAGGCTTAAAGCCTTCGGCCAGCGCCCGCGTCAACTCCGCCGCCGGCACCGCGCGGCAGCCGCTGGTGTTTTGTCCTGCCCATAGCGGCGAACAATCGCCACTGCCCTGTGCCTCAAAGTGCGCGCGCAGCGGTGCCACCGCCGCCGTGGCCAGCGGAAAGGCCGGCGCTGCCGGGTGCAGCGGCCCCAGCGTGCGCATCAGCCGGTTGACGATGCCGCGCGCCGGCCGGCCAGAAAACAGCGTGGTCAGCTCGGTGTGGCGCGCCGCCTCGCTCATCAGCGCGGCGCGGTGAATGGCGCTGGTGTTCGCCTCGGGGCAGCACAAATAGGCCGTGCCCACCTGCACCCCCGCCGCGCCCAGCGCCATCGCGGCGCGCACGCCCTCGGCGCTGGCAATGCCGCCGGCGGCAATCACCGGCACCCGCAGCGCCGCGACCACCTGCGGCAGCAGCGCCAGCGTGCCCATTTGGGTGCCCAGCTCGCGCGTCAAAAACATGCCCCGGTGCCCGCCCGCCTCCAGCCCCTGCGCAATCACCGCGTCCGCCCCGTGCGCCTGCAGCCACAGCGCCTCGTCCACCGTGGTGGCCGACGACAGCACCACACTGCCCCAGCCCTTCACCCGCGCCAGCAAGTCCGGCGCCGGCAGGCCGAAATGAAAGCTCACCACCGGTGGCGCAAACGGCTCCACCACATCGGCCACCGCGTGCGAAAACGGCACCCGCCCCGCGCCCGCCGGCACGCTGGCCGCGTCCAAGCCCGCCTCGGCGTAAAACGGCCGCAGCGCCTCGCGCCAGCGCGCCTCGGCCGCTGGGTCGGGCACCGGCGGGCTGTGGCAGAAAAAGTTGACGTTCCACGGCCGGCCCTGTGCGCCGTCGCGCAGGCGCTGCAGCTCGGCCGCCAGCGTGTCGGGCGCCAGCATGGCCGCGGGCAGGGCGCCCACGCCACCAGCGGCACACACCGCCAGCGCCAGCGCGGCGCCTTGTGAGCCAGCCATCGGCGCTTGCAGCAGAGGGTATTCAGACGGAATCAGGGCGTGTAGGCGGTGCATCGGCACATTGTGCCGCCGGGGTGACTGACCCGCCGGAGCCGGTGGATACAGTGGTCGCCTGTTCTTTCAGAGCCACCCACCATGCTGACCCCGACCAACCCCTTCAAACAAGCCCTGCGCGAGCGCCGCCCCCAAATTGGCCTGTGGATGGGCCTGGCCCACGCCAGCGCCGCCGAAATCTGCGCCCTGGCCGGCTTTGACTGGCTCGTCATCGACGGCGAACACGCCCCCAACGACCTGCGCAGCGTGCAAGAGCAGCTGCGCACACTCGCCG
>JBEIEH010000274.1:0-3456 GCA_040383055.1 Burkholderiaceae bacterium | reverse complement strand
GCAATGTGACCGATGTGGAATACACCCCCATTGGCAACGACGCCACCCGGGTGGCGGCGCTGCTGTCCAAACAGATCGATGTGATGGAGCCGGTGCCTGTGCAGGATGTGGCCCGCATCAACGGCAGCGGCCAGGCCAAGGTGTTGCAAGGTCCCGAGCTGCGCACCATCTTTTTGGGCATGGACCAAAAGCGCGACGAATTGCAGTATTCGAACGTGAAGGGCAAGAACCCATTCAAGGATAAGCGGGTGCGTCAGGCCTTCTACCAAGCGATTGATATCGCCACCATCCAGCGCGTGGTGATGCGGGGAGCGTCCACCCCCACCGCGTTGATGATCGGCCCTGGCATCAACGGTTTTGACGCCGCACAAAACAAACGCCTGCCCTACGATCCGGAGGCCGCCAAAAAGCTGTTGGCCGAGGCCGGCTACCCCAACGGCTTTGAGGTCGGCATGAACTGCCCCAACGACCGTTATGTGAACGACGGAGACATCTGCCAAGCGGTGGCGGCCAATCTGGCGCGTGTGGGTGTCAAGGTGAACTTGCAGGCCGAAACCAAGGGCACCTACTTCCCCAAGATCTTGCGCCGCGACACCAGCTTCTACCTGCTGGGCTGGACATCGTCCACCTTTGACGCCCACAACGTGCTCAACGCCTTGATGCGCTGCCCTGACGACAAGGGCGCTGGCCAGTTCAACCTGGGCTCGTACTGCAACGCCAAGGTCGATGAGCTGACCAACAAGGTGCAGTCCGAAACCGATCAAGCCAAGCGCAACGCCATGATCCGGGAGGCCTTCCAGATCCACGCCGATGAGATCGGTCACCTGCCGCTGCACCAGCAGGCGCTGGCGTGGGGCGTGAGCAACCACGTGAGCTTGGCGCAGCGCGCCGACAACTCCATGCCGTTCCGCTACTTTGTCGTCAAGAAGTGATCGGGAGACCTCAGCCGTGATATCCACCTTGGCCCGCTGGTTCGACAGCGACATTGGCTACAGCTTTCGCACCTCGCCCACGGCGGTGGTGGCGGCGGTGATCGCCTTCATTTGTGTGTTTGGTGCGGTGTTTGCCCCCTGGGTGGCGCCGCACAACCCCTTTGATCTGGCGACGCTGGAGCTGTCCAACGCCCGTTTGCCGCCCATGTGGACCGAGGGTGGATCGGCCGCCTTTGTGTTGGGCACCGACGATCAAGGGCGCGACATTTTGTCGGCCCTGATGTACGGCGCGCGCATCTCGCTGGCGGTGGGCCTGGCCTCGGTGGTGTTGTCGGTGGTGATCGGTGTGGCACTGGGCTTGCTGGCGGGCTTTTTGGGCGGTTGGGTCGACGCGCTGCTGATGCGCTTGTGCGACGTGATGCTGTCCTTCCCGGCCATTTTGGTGGCGCTGCTGATCGCTGGCGTGGGCCGGGCGCTGTTTCCCAACGCCCACGAATCGCTGGCTTTTGGCGTGCTGATCTTGTCGATCACCCTGACCGGTTGGGTGCAATACGCCCGCACGGTGCGCGGATCCACCTTGGTGGAGCGCACCAAGGAGTACGTACAGGCAGCGCGCGTCACGGGTGTGGCGCCGCTGCGCATCATGCGCCGGCACGTGCTGCCCAACGTGATGGGGCCGGTGCTGGTGCTCGCCACCATCCAGGTGGCCACCGCCATCCTCACCGAAGCCACACTGTCCTTTTTGGGTGTGGGCGCACCGCCGACCTCACCGTCGCTGGGCACCCTCATTCGCATCGGCAACGACTATCTGTTTTCTGGCGAGTGGTGGATCACCATCTTCCCTGGGGTCATGCTGGTGCTGATCGCCCTATCGGTCAACCTGCTGGGCGACTGGCTGCGCGATGCCTTGAATCCGAGACTGCAATGAGCCTGTTACAAGTCAAGAATCTGGTGGTGGAGTTTCCGAACCGGCGTGGCACCTTGCGCGCGCTCGACGGTATATCTTTTGACATCGCGCCGGGCGAGATCCTCGGTGTGGTGGGCGAATCCGGCGCGGGCAAATCGCTGACCGGCGCGTCCATCATCGGCCTGCTGGAGCCGCCAGGGCGCATTGCCTCAGGCGAGATCCTGCTCGAAGGCCAGCGCATCGACAACTTGCCCTATGAGCAGATGCGCAAGATCCGTGGGCGCAAAATTGGTGCGATTTTTCAGGACCCGCTGACCTCGCTCAATCCGCTGTATTCGGTCGGTCGGCAATTGATCGAGACCATCACCACCCACCTTGATGTGAGCGAGACCGAGGCGCGCCAGCGCGCCATCCAATTGCTCAAAGACACCGGCATTCCGGCTGCCGAGCAGCGCATCGACCACTACCCACACCAGTTTTCGGGTGGCATGCGCCAGCGGGTGGTGATTGCGTTGGCGCTGGCGGCCGAGCCACAGCTGATCGTGGCCGACGAGCCCACCACCGCACTCGATGTGTCCATTCAGGCGCAGATCATCGGCCTGCTCAAGAAGGTGTGCAAAGACCGGGGCGCGGCCGTCATGCTGATTACCCACGACATGGGGGTGATTGCCGAAACCTGCGACCGGGTGGCTGTGCTCTACGCCGGGCGCCTGGCCGAAATTGGGCCGGTGCGCCAGGTCATCGGCCAACCAGCCCACCCCTACACCCGCGGCCTGATGGCCTGCATTCCCGACATGCAAGTCGACCGCCAGGACCTCAGCCAGATCGAAGGGGCCATGCCACGCCTGAACGCCATTCCCAGCGGCTGCGCCTTCAACCCCCGCTGCCCGCAGACCCACGACCGATGCCGGGTTGAGCGACCCAACCTCATGCCCGCAGGCGCCACCGAAGCGGCCTGCTGGCTGCACACCCAGGGCCAAGCATGAGCACGAGCAAACCCCTGGTGCAGGCCCATGACCTGGCCAAGACCTTCGATGTCTCGCCGCCCTGGCTCAACCGCGTGCTCGAGGGCAAGCCGCGCCAGTTGCTGCACGCCGTCGATGGGGTGAGCTTTCAGATCGAGCGGGGCCAGACCCTGGCGCTGGTGGGCGAGTCGGGTTGCGGCAAAAGCACCGTGGCTAGGCTGCTCGTTGGCTTGTATGAGCCCACTCGCGGCGGTGTTCAATTTGACGGGCAGGACGCCCATGCCGCATTCAAGTCGTCTGATGCGCGCACCCTGCGCCAACGCATCCAGATGATTTTTCAGGACCCCTATGCCAGCCTGAACCCGCGCTGGACGGTGCAGGCCATCGTGGGCGAGCCCTTGCAAGAGCATGGCCTGATCCGCCAGCCCAGCGAGCTGCGCGAACGGGTGGCTGAGTTGCTGGCCTCGGTGGGCTTGTCGGCACAAGACATGGGCAAGTACCCGCACCAGTTCTCGGGTGGCCAGCGCCAGCGCATCTCGATTGCCCGCGCCCTGGCCACCGCCCCCGAGTTTTTGGTGTGCGACGAGCCCACCTCGGCGCTTGATGTGAGCGTTCAGGCCCAGGTACTCAACATCATGAAGGACCTGCAGCG
>JBEIEH010000273.1:0-3509 GCA_040383055.1 Burkholderiaceae bacterium | reverse complement strand
GCCGACAGTTGAGCAGCTGTTCCTCACTCAGGCGCCCCTCCAACAAGGCGCGGGCGTAAATGCCTGGCGCGCGGTGGCCCTGGATGTAGAGCAAGTCCCCGCCATGGTCGCCCCCGTCGTCGGTGTTGTCGGCGTGCCAGAAGTGGTTGAAGCCGGCCGCAAACATGTGCGCCAGCGATTGGAACGAACTGATGTGACCACCCAAGTCGCCGCCGTCTTCGGGGTTGAGGCGGTTGGCCTTGACCACCATGGCCATGGCGTTCCAGCGCATGTAAGCGCGCAAGCGGCCTTCGAGTTCGAGATTGCCCGGGCTCTTGGCCTCTTCGCTCGGCTCAATGGTGTTCACATAACCGGTGGTGGCGGAAAACGGCAGGTCCACGCTGTGTTCGCGGGCCTGCTCCAGCAGTTGCTCGAGCAAAAAGTGGGCGCGTTCGGGGCCTTCTTTTTCAATGACTGCGGTCAGCGCGTCCAGCCATTCACGGGTTTCTTGGGCGTCCAGATCGGCAGCCTGCAGGGGGTTGTTCATCGACATGCTTGTCTCCTCATGGGGTACGGGTCTGCGTGCCCGCTCATGCGGGCCACAACGAAAGTGTCGCACAGACGGATTAATTTTTCAACATGCGCCATCATGTTTCTTATTGTGAAATTTGATAGGCACATCGGCAGTCACTTGCCATCGGAGGTCACGTAGACTTCCGCCATGAACAAGATGAGTGTCCCCGCTGCCAGCCAACTTGCACAGGGGTGGAAACGCTGGTGGCGACGCCAGCCGCCGTCGCGCCAAGACCGCCTGGCCACCATGGCCCCGCTGTTGGCGGTGATGCTGTTTTTGTCCGCCATCGTGGTGGCCATCGCCTATCTGCGCTACGAGGAGATGGAGCGTGGCAAAGAAGCCGTTTTCCGCGACGTGGAGTACGCCCAGCAGCGACTGCGCTTGCGGCTGATCGAGCGCCAAGAACAGCTGATGAGACTGGCCCGCGAGGCCGGCAGCCGAGAAGCCTCCATACCGGAGTTTGAATTTCAGGCCGACTCGCTGATCAGCCAGTTTCCCGAGTTGCAAACGATTTCTTGGCTGGACGCACGACGCACCATTTTGGCCACACAAACATCGGCCAGCACACCGTTTGGCATGGAGCGGGTCAACGGTGCCACGGTAGAGGTCGACGACATGGGTGGGGCCTTTGATCTGGCACGCGACCTGCGCCAACCCATCTTTGCACGTCCCACCAACCACAGCAGCGGCCCGAACCTGCTTGTGCTGGTCATTCCCATGGCGGAACAGGGTAGGTTTGCTGGTGCTCTGATGACGGAGTTCAGTCTGGACGGGTTGATGCGTTTTGGCATACCGCCTGAAATCGTGTCTCGCTATTCGATTGCGCTGACCGACGACCGAGGCGGAGTGCTGGCAGGCAACATGCCACCGAGCAACGCGGTGTGGCGTTGGTTGCCCTGGGCCGAAACCGCCTTGGATCACGAGGTACCGGTGTCGCCTGTGGGCAATGGTCTCATGCTCAAGGCCCGTGGCTACCGCACATCGCAGGACGTGGTAGGCACCGGTTTTTTTGCAGTGGTGGGCGCGCTCAGCGTGCTGACGGTGTGGATGCTGCTGGGCACTTGGCGACACACACGCAAGCGGGTGCAAGCCCAGCAAGCGCTGATGGCTGAGACCAATTTTCGCCGTGCCATGGAAAACTCGATGCTCACGGGCATGCGGGCACTGGACATGCAAGGTCGCATTTCTTATGTGAACCCTGCGTTTTGCTCGATGACCGGCTGGACAGAGGCCGAGTTGGTGGGACGAACCGCCCCCTTTCCATACTGGCCACCAGAAGACCAAGACATGCTGGCCGCTCGACTCGAAGACGAGATCAATGGTCGATCAACACCGGGCGGATTTGAGGTGCGGGTACAACGCCGCGATGGCTCGGTGTTCGACGCCCGCATGTATGTGTCACCGCTGATCGACCCCAATGGGCAGCAAACGGGCTGGATGACGTCGATGACCGACATCACCGAACCCAAGCGCATCCGAGAAGAGTTGACCGCCTCGTATGAGCGCTTCACCACGGTGCTGGAGGGACTGGACTCCGCGATTTCGGTGGCGCCACTCGGCGGCGACGAAATGCTGTTTGCCAACCGCACGTACCGGCTGTGGTTTGGCACCCAAGGACATGGGCACCGGCAAATGGCCGAGTTGGCGGGCGCTCAATCGCTGCCATCGATCGATGAGGACGACCCCATCGACGCATTTGCAGGAATGCCCACCGCATCGCTGACCGACGCTGGATCAGAAAATGCCGAGGTGTTTGTGCCCGAGCTCAGCCGCTGGATGGAGGTGCGCACCCGTTACCTGACCTGGGTGGATGGCCGACTGGCCCAAATGGTGATCGCCAGCGACATCACCGCCCGACGCCACGCCGAAGAACAGGCTGCGCGCCAAGCGGAGCGCGCCCAGACCGCCAGCCGGCTGATCACCATGGGTGAAATGGCGTCCAGCGTGGCGCATGAGTTGAACCAACCGTTGACGGCCATCAGCAACTACTGCAATGGCATGGTGTCTCGGTTGCAGGAAAACCGCATCACACAAGAAGAACTCTTGGGTGCGTTGGACAAAACCAGTCGTCAAGCCCAGCGGGCAGGTCAAATCATCCAACGCATTCGCGCCTTTGTGAAACGCAGCGAACCGAATGTGGTGGCGTCCCAAGTCGAACACATGGTGAGCAACGCACTGGAGCTGGCGGACATCGAACTTCGCCGACACCAGGTGCGCCTGAGCTCGTACACCGCCGCTCGCCTACCCAGCTTGATGGTCGATCCGATCCTGATTGAGCAGGTGCTGATCAACCTGATCAAAAACGCAGGAGAGGCCATCCAGCAGGCCAACCGGCCCATTGGTCAGCGCTATGTCGAACTGCGCGTGGGGCCCAAGCAGGTCGATGGCCAGGCCGTGGTGGAGTTCTCTGTTCAGGACTCGGGCAAGGGCGTACCCGACGACTTGATTGAGCGCATCTACGAAGCGTTTTACAGCACCAAAAGTGAAGGCATGGGCATTGGACTCAAGCTCTGCCGCAGCATTGTGGAGTCGCACCACGGCAGGATGCATGTGCAGAACATCTACAATGGAGAAGAGGTAACCGGGTGCTGCTTCAGCTTCTGGATTCCTGTGCATTCAACGCTTCGCCCCGAAGATTCCAACCCACCGGGTGGCAACGTTTCACACCGGTCCGATACAGAAAGAGCGCGATGAGTTTGATTCCCAAAAAAGGCACCGTCTACGTGGTGGACGACGACGAAGCGGTGCGCGATTCGGTGCAGTGGCTGCTCGAAGGCAAAGACTACCGGGTGCGGGGATTCGAGTCGGCCGAGGCCTTTTTGGCCCGCTACGACCCCCGCGAAGTGGCCTGCCTGATCGCCGACATCCGCATGGGCGGCATGACCGGCATGGAATTGCAAGATCGCCTGATCGAACGCCAATCTCCTCTGCCCATTGTGTTCATCACCGGCCACGG
>JBEIEH010000272.1:0-3533 GCA_040383055.1 Burkholderiaceae bacterium | reverse complement strand
TCGACGCCATGCGCCAGAGCCCCTGCATAGACCTGTGCTTGAGCGATGCCGAGCGGGTGGCGCTGCTGATGGAAGACTACGATTTTTTTGTGCGCGACAGCGCGTTCTTTTGTGAACGCTTGCAGGCGCTGACCGAGCTGCGCGGACGCGCGGTGGTCAATGGCTGGATCGAACAAGTGCAACACGGCCAGACCGAGGCGGTGGTGCACGATTTGCTGGCGCTGCACTACGACCCGGTGTACGCCGCGTCCATCCAGCGCAACTTTGTGCAGTACGGCCAGGCCCGGGTGTGTGAACTGCCCAGCCGCTCGGCCGCCGATATGACAGCGGCGGCCACGGCACTGATCAGCGCCTTTCAGGCGGTTTGATCGCCTGCGCCCTCACCGCCCTGCGGGCCATCGGCGTCATCGTCCGGGGCTTCGCTGCCATCGGCAGGCGCATCGCCGCTGAGCTTGCGCTCGGCTTTTTCGCGCAGCTTCTGCTCTTTTTTCTGTTTTTTGGCCAGCTCGCGTTGGCGTTTTTCGTAACCGTAATTGGGAGTGGCCAAGGCGTGCTTTCGTGAAAGTGAATAGGCTCAAGCGGCGTTGAGGGTGTTGAGGGCGGCTTGCAGATCGGCTTTGAGATCGTCCACCGCTTCTAAGCCGATGGCAAAACGCACCAGGCCACCCCGGTGCGGCCAGGGCCGAGTGCGGATGGACGGCACGTTGTAGGGCGCGCACAGGCTGATGGGGCCGGCCCAGCTCCAGCCGAGCTTGAAGCGCTGCAGGCTGTCGCAAAAAGCGTCGATCTGGGCTTGCGAGAATCGCTCGTCGAACACCACGCTGAACAGGCACGCGGCGGCGCGCGCATCGCGCGCCCAAGCGGCGTGACCGGGTGAGCCAGGCAGGGCCGGGTGCAGCACCACCGCCACGCCCGGCTGGCCTTGCATCCAGTGCGCCAGTTCGCGGGTGGTACAGTCTTGGGCAGCGTAGCGCAGCGCCACCGTGGGCAAGCCGCGCAGCACCAGTTCGGTGTCGTTGGCGGAGACGCCCAAGCCCAGCCGCATGTGGCAGAGCAAGAGCGCTTCGTGCAAGGCCGGATCGCGGGTGACGACCGAGCCCATCAGCACATCGGCGCCGCCACTGGGGTATTTGGTGAGGGCTTGCATCGACACGTCGATGCCCAGCTCAAAAGCGTTGAACGCCACGCCCGCGCCCCAGGTGTTGTCCAGCGCGCTGACAATGGAGCGCTGCCGCCCGGCATTGGCGGCGCGGATCACCGCCACCAAAGCGGGCATGTCCGGGAATTCGAGCGTGATGGAGCCGGGCGCCTCCAGCCACACCAGCCGGGTGGCGGGTGTGATCTGGGCGGCCAAATCGGCCGGGTTCATGGGATCGTAAAAGCGGTGGGTGATGCCCCAGCGCGCCAGATCGCCTTCGGCGAACGCTTTGCCCGGGCCATAAGCGTTGTCGGGCAGCAGCACCTCATCGCCGGCGTTGAGGAGCGCCATGTCCACCAAGCTCAGGGCCGACAAGCCGCTGGGGGCCAACACACAAAACCGTCCACCTTCCAGCGTGGCGATGCGCTCTTCAAGCGTGAAGGTGGTGGGGGTGCCGTGCAGGCCGTAGGTGTAGCCGCTCTTGTCCTTCCATTCCTGGGTGCGCAAGGCGTGCACGTTCGGGAAGAACACGGTAGACGCCTTGAACACCCCCGGCTGCACCGCTTCGAATGTATCGGGCGCGGTGTAGGGGTGGTGAATCAGCTGGGTGGACAGAGCGGTCATGGCGGCGATCAGGAAATCACACTTTCCACTTTTCCATCAGCTTTTCCGGGCGCAGGCTGTCGTAGCCTTCAAAGGGCTGGTGGATCCAGGGGTTGGTGGGCAGGAATTCGACCGAGTAGTCGGGGGTGAAGGTGGACACACCCTTGGTCCAGATCACCGCGCTGCGCAGCTCAGTGATGGGTTTGTAATGGGTCTTGAGGGTGTCGATCACCGCTTTGAGGGTGTGGCCAGAGTCGGCCAGATCGTCGACCAACAACACCTTGCCAGCGATTTCACCTTTGGGGGTGGTGATGTAGCGGGCGATGTCCAGATGGCCCTGGATGGTGCCGGCCTCAGCCCGGTAGGAGCTGGTCGACATGATGGCCAGCGGCACGTTGAAGATGCGCGAGAGGATGTCGCCCGGGCGCATGCCACCACGGGCCAGACACAGAATGGTGTCGAACTCCCAGCCCGACTGGTACACCTTGAGCGCCAGCTTTTCAATGAGGTTGTGGTACTCGTCGTAGGACACGTACAGGTGTTTGCCGTCTTCGGTCAGCATGGGGGCTCCTGGTGAAAAGGGAGTTGGAACAAGGAATTCTGGAGGAAAGCGCCACCGCCCGCCATCAGGCGTGATACGGATGGCGGATCAGGATGGTGTGGTCGCGGTCGGGGCTGGTGGACACCACGTGGATCGGCACACCGGTGGTCTCTTCGATGCGCTGCAGGTAACGCTTGGCGTTGGCCGGCAGGTCGTCGTAGCGGGTCACGCCCACCGACGATTCGCTCCAGCCCGGCAGGGTTTCGTAGATCGGGGTGCAGCGCGCGATCTCATCGGCGCCCATGGGCAAGATGTCGATGCGCTCGCCGTCGAGCTCATAACCCACACACAGCTTGAGTTCGGTCAGGCCATCCAACACATCGAGTTTGGTGATGCACAGGCCCGACAGGCCGTTGACCTGGGCGCTGCGTTTGAGCAAAGCGGCGTCGAACCAACCGCAGCGGCGTGCGCGGCCAGTGGTGGTGCCCTTCTCAGCGCCCACGGTGGCCATGTGCCAACCAGGAGTACCTTCTTTTTCCCATTCCAGCTCGGTCGGGAAGGGGCCACCACCCACGCGGGTGCAATAGGCCTTGGTGATGCCCAAGATGTAGTGCAGCAGACCCGGGCCCACACCCGCACCGGCGGCGGCGTTGCCGGCCACACAATTGCTGGAGGTCACAAAAGGATAAGTGCCGTGGTCGACGTCAAGCAGCGTGCCCTGGGCGCCCTCGAACAGCAGGTTGACACCGGCTTGGTGGGCTTCATTAAGTTCGCGCGACACGTCGGCGATCATGGGGCGAATGGCCTCGGCGTGCGCTACGGCTTGCGCGTGCACCGCGTCGTATTGCACTTCGCCGTTGACCACAAAGGCCGACAGCGGCTGGTCTTTGAGCCAAGCGGCCTTGGACCAGTCCACCTGCGCTGCGCCCAGCGCGGCGAGTTGGGTGTTGTAGTAGGCCACCAGTTCGCGCAGCTTGGTGGCAAAACGCTCAGGGTGCTTCATGTCTTGCACCCGCAGCGCACGGCGCGCGATTTTGTCTTCGTACGCCGGACCAATGCCCCGCCCGGTGGTACCAATTTTGGCGTTGCCCGATTTTTCTTTGGCCACTTCGCGCGCCACGTCCAAGGCGGCGTGGAAAGGCAGGATCAGCGGGCAGCCTTCGCTCACGCGCAGGCGCGAACGCACCTCCACCTGAGCAGCTTCCAAGCCAGCGATTTCTTCGAGCAGCTTGACAGCGGCCAGAACCACTC
>JBEIEH010000271.1:0-3535 GCA_040383055.1 Burkholderiaceae bacterium | reverse complement strand
GCTGCGGCCGCATATGCTGCCTGTGATCGAAAACGACCTCAGCCTCATGCGCATGATGGCGGGTTGGGTGGAGACGCTCTCGGCCGATGGCAAGCGCCTCAAGCCACGCGAGGTGGTGGCCGAATTCGACAAATACCTGCACGACGAACTGGACCTGGTGCGCGAGGCCGCCAACGCGGCACAGCTGCGCCGCAACATGTCCGACCTCCACCTGGTGCTCATTCCCGAGATGCTCTGGGACTATTGCCACACCGAGGTGATGGTGATGGAGCGCATGCACGGCCTGCCGATCAACCGGGTGGACGAGTTGCGCCAGCGGGGGGTGGATATCCAAAAGCTCGCGCGCGATGGGGTAACGATTTTCTTCACCCAGGTGTTTCGCGATGGCTTTTTCCACGCCGACATGCATCCCGGCAACATCCAAGTCAGTGTGGCGCCTGAGACCTTTGGCCGCTACATCTCCTTGGACTTCGGCATTGTGGGCACCCTCACCGAGTTCGACAAAGAGTACCTGGCGCAGAACTTCACCGCGTTCTTCCGTCGCGACTACAAACGCGTGGCCGAGCTGCACATCGAGTCGGGTTGGGTGCCCGCCGACACCCGGGTGGACGAACTGGAGTCGGCCATCCGCGCGGTCTGTGAACCGTATTTCGACCGACCATTGAAGGAAATCTCGCTGGGGATGGTGCTGATGCGCCTGTTCCAAACCTCGCGCCGGTTCAATGTGGAAATCCAGCCGCAGCTGGTGCTGTTGCAAAAAACCCTGCTCAACATCGAAGGCCTGGGCCGCGAGCTCGACCCTGAATTGGACTTGTGGCACACCGCCAAGCCGTTTCTGGAGAAGTGGATGCTCGACCAAGTGGGGCCCCAAAAGCTCTGGGAACGGTTGCGCGCCGAGGCGCCGCAATACGCCAAGCTGCTGCCAGCCATTCCCCGCTTGTTGCACGACTATCTGGCACACCGTCCAGACACCGCGCAGACCGAGTTGCGGGCGTTGTTGGCCGAACAGCGCCGCACCAACCGGCTGTTGCAGGGACTGGTGTATGCGGGTTTGGGCTTTGCACTGGGCGTGGCGCTGATGGTGCTGGGCCCGCGTTGGGGCTGGTGGTGAAGCGCCGCTCTTGAATCTGCCGCCGTCGGCCACCATCTGAGATCCTCTTCAGGTGGCCGCGCCAATTTATAATGGCCGGTTTTGTTCAGTTGCTGGGGTGCGCTGTGGGCCAATGGGCTCAAGCGGCGTGCCATCGGGCTTCTTTTTCACAGGTTCCGCCATGCCGATTTATGCCTACAAATGTGCGTCCTGCGGCCATGCCAAGGACGTGTTGCAAAAAATCTCGGACGCTCCGCTGACCACATGCCCCGCCTGTGGCGCCGAGGCGTTCAGCAAACAACTGACCGCCGCCGGCTTTCAGCTCAAGGGCTCGGGCTGGTACGTGACCGATTTCCGTGGCGGCAGCGGTGGCACCAGTGCAGCGGCCACCGGCGCTGCGGGCGCCGCCACTGCCAGCGCTGAGCCTGCTGCAGCGGCCAGCGGCGACAGCGGATCGGGCGGCGCAGCAGCGACCAGCACTCCTTGCGGCGGCTCTTGCGCCTGCCATTGAACCCCTACAGCGGCACAGCCACTTCATGAATTTCATGCCGTCCTTGCGCAAGTGGCTGTTTGCTGGTTTGCTGGTGCTGGTGCCGCTCATCATCACCTTGTGGGTGCTGGACTGGGTGGTCACCACCTTGGATCAAACGTTGCACGTGTTGCCAGCCAGTTGGCAGCCCGATCAGTGGATCGGCGCCCACGTGCCAGGGCTGGGGGTGGTGTTTGCGTTGCTGGTGGTGCTCGCCATTGGGGCGCTGGCGTCCAACTTCATTGGCCACCGTTTGGTGACTTGGTGGCACGCTCTGTTGCACCGAATCCCGGTGGTGCGCTCGATTTATTCGGGTGTGAAGCAGGTGTCGGACACCTTGTTTTCTGAAAAAGGCAACGCCTTTCGCAAGGCGGTGTTGGTGCAGTGGCCGCGCGCCGATATGTGGACCATCGCCTTTCTTACCGGCAGCCCCGCGCCGGAGGTCAGCCGCCACCTGCGCGCGCGCAGTGGCAGCGATGCCGAGTACATCAGCGTGTTTGTGCCCACCACACCCAACCCGACCGGTGGCTACTTTGTGACGGTGGCCAAAGACGATTGCATCGAACTTGCCATGTCGGTGGACGAGGCGCTGACCCACATCATTTCCATGGGCGTGATCGTCCCTGGAGTTTCCAAACATCCGGTGCCAGCCGTGGCATCGACCGTTGTCTGAAGAGAAAGAAGTTTGTCATGTCTTCCATGCGCACCCAATACTGTGGTCTGGTGACCGAAGCCCTGATGGGCCAAACCGTGAGTCTGTGTGGTTGGGTCAACCGCCGCCGCGACCACGGTGGCGTCATCTTCATCGACCTCCGCGACCGCGAAGGGTATGTGCAGGTGGTCTGTGACCCCGACCGGCCCGAGATGTTCAAGGCCGCCGAAGGCCTGCGCAACGAGTTCTGTATCCAGATCAAAGGGGTGGTGCGCGCACGCCCCGAAGGCACTGTCAACGACAGCCTCAAAAGCGGCAAGATCGAAGTGCTGTGCCACGAGATCACCGTGCTCAACGCCTCGGTCACGCCGCCCTTCCAGCTCGACGATGAGAACCTGTCGGAGACCACCCGCCTGACGCACCGTGTGCTCGACCTGCGCCGCCCTTACATGCAGCGCAACCTGATGCTGCGCTACAAGGTGGCGATGGAGGTGCGCAAGTTCTTGGATGCCAACGGCTTTGTCGACATCGAAACCCCGATGCTCACCAAGAGCACGCCCGAAGGCGCGCGCGACTATCTGGTGCCGAGCCGCGTGCACGACGGCCAGTTCTTTGCGCTGCCGCAAAGCCCCCAGCTGTTCAAGCAGCTGCTGATGGTGGCCGGCTACGACCGCTACTACCAGATCACCAAATGCTTCCGCGACGAAGACCTGCGCGCCGACCGCCAGCCCGAATTCACCCAGATCGATATCGAGACGTCCTTCCTGACCGAAGAGGACATCCGCGCGATGTTCCAAGGCATGATGACGACGGTGTTCCACAACACCATCGGTGTGGACCTGGGCGAGTTCCCGGTCATGCCCTACAGCGAAGCCATGCACCGCTTTGGCTCTGACAAGCCCGATCTGCGCGTCAAGCTTGAGTTCACCGAGCTGACCGATGTGATGGCGGATGTGGACTTCAAGGTCTTCAGCGCGCCCGCGCAGATGAAGAGTGGCCGTGTGGTGGCCCTGCGCATTCCAGGTGGCAGCGAGATGAGCCGCAGCGAAATCGACGCTTACACCGAGTTCGTCAAGATTTACGGCGCCAAGGGCCTGGCTTGGATCAAGGTCAACGACGTGGCCGCTGGCCGCGATGGCTTGCAAAGCCCGATCGTCAAAAACCTGCACGACGCGGCGGTGGCCGCCATCTTGCAGCGCACCGGTGCACAGAACGGCGACATCCTCTTCTTTGGCGCCGACAAGGCCAAGATCGTCAACGACGC
>JBEIEH010000270.1:0-3545 GCA_040383055.1 Burkholderiaceae bacterium | reverse complement strand
GCTGCGGTTGCCGTAGCCGCCACCGCCCGTGCTTTCCTTCGGGCGCGACACGTTCACCACAATCGAACGGCCACCGACGCTCATGCCATTGAGGCCGGCGATTGCGGCTTCGGCTTCTTGGTCATTGGCCATTTCGACAAAGCCGAAACCTTTGGAGCGGCCGGTGTCGCGGTCCATCATGACCTTGGCCGACTGCACATTGCCGTATTCGGCAAAGTTGTGACGCAGGCTGTCGTCGTCGATGGTGTAGGGCAGGTTGCCGACGTAGAGTTTGTTGTTGCTCATGAGAAATCCTTCAGGAAATGAGGCCCACCTTGGTGCAGCGAGCCGAGGGTGACCGCAAACAGCTGTGCCGCTCGCGGATTGGAAAAGGGGGTGGAGAAGCGGTAGACGCGGTGGTGAGAAGCCGAACCGCTGCCGCTGGAGATGGCCACGCTGGCACGGAACGATCCGTTGTCCGCTTGGCTGGTCGTGGGCGAAACGACATAACGCCCGGGGGAATGATTGATGGTGTTCTGACAAGTGAGACATGGGGCCAAGGTCGGCACCATGCAAGCGGGTAAAAAGAAAAGGCGCTGGTCGCCCGCTTGGCAACACAGCGCACGCATCATCTCATGGATTTATAAAAAGTCCAGCTTTTATTTCGTTTTGTTTTGAATGAGCGCTTCGATCAGCTCCGCCACGGTCTGTGCGGTGTCTTGCGGGCGCTCCATGGGAAACAGGTGGCTGCCTTCGATCAGGCGCAGGCGCTCGGGGTGTGGGCCCACCACTTTGCGCGTCATGGTCATGCCCACTTGCCGCATTTCTTCGGAATGGGTACCGCCGACAAAGGCCACCGGACACGGCAGCGGGTGGCGGCGCAGCAGGCGGTCCAGGTTGTGCGGCAGGGTGTTGTAGATCGCGGTTTCGATGTCGCGGTCAAAGCGCAGCACGCGTTGGCGGCCTTTGGGTGTGTCGGCGTCTTCGGTGCCGTGCTCGATGTAGTCGCGCAGCACCTGCGGGTCCCAGCGCGCAAAGGCTTTTTTGTGCTGAAAGTGCGCCAGCGCTTCGTCGGCGTTGGGCCATTGGTGGCGCCGGGCGCGGCTGATTTTGCCGGGCGAGACCGAGCCCACCAGCTGGGTGTGTTTGGCCAAGGCCACCGCTTTGGCGCGCCAGCCGCCGAGCACCGGCGAGTCCAGCATCACCACCCCGGCCACGCCGTGTCCGCCGAGCTGCGGGTGTTTGGCGGCGCACATCAGACTGACAAAGCCGCCCAACGAATGCCCCACCAGCCACGCCGGCTGGCCGTGGCGCTCGATCTCGGCGCTGGAAAAGTCGGCCAACTGCTGCACCAGGTGCGGCCAGTTGCTGGTGACGGGATAGCGCGGGTCGTGACCAAAGCGGTCGATGGCGCGCACGGTGAAGCCCCGCGCGCGCAGCGAACGGAACAGCACCGAATAGGTGCCACCGGGAAAACTGTTGCCGTGCGAAAAGACGATGAGCGCCATCGTCAAATCAGCTTGTCTTTGGGGCTGGCGATCTTTTTCAGCGGCGCGCTGCGCTGAGGCGCCACCATCAGCGGCGCCTCGCTGGCACCGCCGTTCCAGCTCGGGTGCTCGATGCTGTCGAACACCTCGCGCAGCTTCTCGCCCCAGGTGCGGCGCACCATTTGCAAATAGGGGTTGTTGTCTTCAATGCAGATGATCCGGTCGCTTTTCAGGGCGCCGGCTTCGTACACCGCCATGTCCAGTGGCAAGCCCACCGACAAGTTGGATTTGAGGGTGGAGTCCATCGATACCAGCGCGCACTTGGCGGCTTCGTCCAGCGGTGTGTCGGGGGTGATCACGCGGTCAAGCACCGGTTTGCCGTATTTGGACTCGCCGATCTGGAAGAACGGCGTCTCCGCCGTGGCCTCGATGAAGTTGCCCGGCGAATAGACCTGGAACAGGCGCATGCCTTCTTTGCCGATTTGGCCGCCAAAAATCATCGACACGTTGAAGTCCACGCCGGTGCGCTTGAGCGCTTCGCCGTCGCGCTCGTACACATGGCGCACCGCAGCGCCGAGCACACGCACCGCGTCGAACATGCTTTTGGCGTTCCAAATGGTGATGGGCTCACCGCCGTCTTCGGCCGGCAGTTGTTCCACTTGCAGGATTTCGCGCACCGACTGCGAGATCGACAGATTGCCGGCGGAGAGCAGGCACATGAAGCGGTCGCCCGGCTTTTCGTAGACGATCATTTTGCGGAAAGTGCTGATCTGATCCAGACCGGCGTTGGTGCGCGAGTCGGACAGAAAGACCATGCCGGCCTTGAGTTTCACAGCTACGCAGTAAGTCATGATTTCAGTGCGAGTTTTTTGAGTTGGTACAAATGGTCGAGCGCCTCGCGCGGCGACAGTGCGTCGGGGTCGATGGCGGCCAGTGCGGCGACCACCGGCGGTGTTTCGGGTTCGGCCGCCGGCGGGGGCGGGGCAAACAAATCCACCTGCCGCTGTTGGCTGGCGCTGTTGGCTTCGAGCGCGGTCAGCGCGTGTTTGGCGTGCTGCACCACCGCAGCGGGCACACCGGCCAAGCGCGCCACCTGCAGGCCATAGCTGCGGCTGGCCGGCCCGGGCTCGATCTGGTGCAAAAACACAATGCCGCCTTTGCCCCCTTCGGTGGCGCTCACATGCACATTCACCGCTTGGTGGTGGCTGGCCGGAAAGTCGGTCAGCTCAAAGTAGTGGGTGGCAAACAGGGTGAAGCAACGCGCTTTGTCGTGCAGGTGCGCCGCAATGCCACCGGCCAGCGCCAAGCCGTCGAAGGTGGAGGTGCCACGGCCAATCTCGTCCATCAGCACCAGGCTGTTGGGGGTGGCGCTGTGCAGAATCTGCGCCGCTTCGGTCATTTCGACCATAAAGGTCGATTGCGCGTTGGCCAGGTCGTCGGCCGCGCCGATGCGGGTGTGGATCGCGTCGATTGGCCCGAGCCGGCAGCTCGCCGCTGGCACATAACTGCCCATGCTGGCCAGCAACACCACCACCGCCACCTGGCGCATATAGGTGCTTTTGCCGCCCATGTTCGGTCCCGTGATGACCTGCATGCGCGCATTGGGGCCGAGCACCGTGTCGTTGGCGATGAAGCTGCCACTGGTGGTTTCGTTGAGTCGCGCTTCCACCACCGGGTGGCGCCCGGCGCGGATGTCGATGCAGGGCTCGGGCACAAACTGTGGCTCACTCCAGCCCAGGGTGAGCGAGCGTTCGGTCAGCGCACACAGCGCATCCAGCGCCGCCATGGCGCGCGCCAATGCAGTCAGTGGTGGCACAAACGCCTGCAGCTGGTCGAGCAGCTGCTCGTACAGCCATTTTTCGCGCGCCAGCGCGCGCTCTTGGGCCGACAGCGCTTTGTCTTCAAAAGCCTTGAGTTCTGGCGTGATGAAGCGCTCGGCGTTTTTCAGGGTCTGGCGGCGGCGGTAGTCGTCCGGCACTTTGTCGATCTGGCCCTGCGTGACCTCGATGTAGAAGCCGTGCACCTTGTTGAACTGCACCCGCAGGTTGGCGATGCCGGTGCGCGTGCGTTCGCGGGTTT
>JBEIEH010000269.1:0-3552 GCA_040383055.1 Burkholderiaceae bacterium | reverse complement strand
TGATCATCTCTTGGTAGATGCGGGCAAAGGTCGATTCGGGCATCACGGCCTTGACATCCTTCAAGCGGCCGTCGGCGCCCCACATCTTGCCGCCGTTGCGGATCATCGCCGGCATGGACGCGTCTACGATCACGTCGTTGGGCGAGTGGAAGTTGGTGATGCCTTTGGCGGAGTCCACCATGGCCAGCTCGGGGCGGTGCTCATGGCAAGCGTGCAGGTCGCGCTTGATCTCATCGCGCAGCGAGGCCGGCAGGGTCTCGATCTTGTTGTAGAGGTCGACCATGCCGTTGTTGACGTTCACACCGAGCTCTTTGAAAGTGGCGGCGTGCTTCTCAAACGCTTCTTTGTAGAAGATCTTCACGCAGTGACCGAACACGATCGGGTGCGACACCTTCATCATGGTGGCCTTGACGTGCAGTGAGAACATCACGCCGGTCTTGCGGGCGTCTTCGATCTCCTTTTCATAGAAAGCCAACAAGGCCTTCTTGCTCATGAACATGCTGTCGATCACCTCGCGGTCGAGCAGCGACACCTTTTCCTTGAGCACAATGGTTTTGCCGCTCTTGGTGATCAGCTCCATCTTCACATCGCGCGCTTTGTCCAGCGTCATCGACTTCTCACCGTGGTAGAAGTCGCCGGCGTGCATGTGCGAGACGTGGGTGCGCGAGGCTTGGCTCCACTCGGCCATGCTGTGCGGGTTCTTGCGTGCGTACTCCTTGACGGCGCGCGGTGCGCGGCGGTCGGAGTTGCCTTCGCGCAGCACCGGGTTCACAGCGGAACCCAGGCATTTGCCGTAGCGCGCTTTGATCGCTTTTTCCTCGTCGCTTTTGGGGTTCTCAGGGTAGTCCGGCACCTTGTAACCCTTGGCTTGAAGCTCTTTGATACAGGCCACCAACTGCGCCACCGAAGCACTGATGTTGGGCAACTTGATGATGTTGGCCTCTGGGCGCAGGGTCAGCTTGCCCAACTCGCCCAAATCGTCGGAGACGCGCTGCTCTTCACTCAGGCACTCCGGAAAGGCCGCCAGCACGCGCGCCGCCACCGAAATATCCCGGGTGTCCACGTGGATGCCGGCGGGCGCCGCAAAGGTGCGGATGATGGGCAAAAACGCGTTCGTGGCCAGCAGCGGGGCCTCGTCGGTGAGGGTGTAAATGATGGTCGGGGACTGTGCACTCATGGTTTGGCTCCTTGTGTCTCTGAATGGGGTCGGCTGCGGGCTTATGGCGCTCAGCACAACCTTCGGATCGTGCGCAATTTTGCTTGCAACGCTCTGACCCGAAGTTCATTTTTTGAACTCAAATTTTGCACTGCGAAAAATCAGCGCACATGCAGACGGTTTTTTTTCTCCGTATCTCGCCCAACAGGCAAAAAAAACCCGGTGATACACATCACCGGGTGTGCCGAGCCTGACGAGATCAGCCGAAGTTTTTGGCGGCGAAATCCCAGTTCACCAGTTTGTCGAGGAAGGTCTCAACGAACTTCGGGCGCATGTTGCGGTAGTCGATGTAGTAGGCGTGCTCCCACACGTCCACAGTCAACAGGGCGGTGTCGCCGGTGGTCAGGGGGGTGCCAGCGGCGCCCATGTTGACGATGTCGACGGAGCCATCGGCCTTCTTGACCAGCCAAGTCCAGCCCGAACCGAAGTTGCCCACAGCGCTCTTGACAAAGGCTTCCTTGAAGGCGGCGTAGCTGCCCCACTTGGCGTTGATGGCCGCAGTCAGGGCGCCGGTGGGCTCACCACCGCCATTGGGCTTCATGCAGCTCCAGAAAAAGGTGTGGTTCCAGATCTGGGCGGCGTTGTTGTAGATGCCACCGCTGGACTTCTTGACGATGGACTCGAGGTCCATGTTTTCGAACTCTGTGCCCTTTTGCAGGTTGTTCAGGTTCACCACATAGGCGTTGTGGTGCTTGCCGTGGTGAAACTCCAGGGTTTCTCGGGAATAGTGGGGGGCCAGCGCGTCGATGGCGTATGGCAGGGCGGGCAAGGTGTGTTCCATGGTGTCCTCTCGGTGTGTGTGATGGGAAACGGATGTTGTGCGGTGCACCCCCGCTGGGGTTGGCGTGATTGTAGGCACGCCCGCAAGCCCGGCGCGGCGCAGGGGTCAAGCCAAACCGCTTCGCGGGTTGACCGAATGCACTGTGAGCGCCAAATCCCCGTCGGCCAGAGCGGCTTGCACCACCGCCCCACCCTGCACCCCTTGCACCGATGACAGCAATCGCCCTTGCTGATCGGTCAACAAGGCATAGCCACGCTGCAGTGGCAAGCGCGGATCGAGCAGTGCCAACGCCTGGGCATGCCGCTCCAGACGCGTTGCTTGCGATTGCAGCGCTTGGCCTCTGGCTCTCTCCAAGCGCTCGGCCACGCGTTCAAGACCGTGGCGCTGCCCCTGTTGCCACACGGCACAGCCGCCCTGCAAACGGTGCTGCAGCGTCACCAGCTGACGCTGCGCATCGGCCAAACGGGCCGACGGTCGTCCCAGCTGTGCCGCACAGCGGTCAAGCCTCTGGGCTTGGCGCTCCAACTGGCGTGTGCTCGCATCGCTCAATCCATCGGCCAACGCATCCAGCGCGCGCCATTGGCTCTGGCGGTCGGGCGCGCACAACTCGGCGGCCGCTGTGGGTGTGGGCGCGCGCAGGTCGGCGGCAAAATCGGCGAGGGTGAAATCGGTTTCGTGCCCCACCCCACACACCAGCGGCATGGGCGCGCGCACCACCGCCTGCACCACCCGCTCGTCGTTGAACGACCACAAATCCTCCAGTGAGCCGCCACCGCGCACCAGCAGCAGCACGTCGCAGCGGGCCGGCGAGCCCGGATCGCCATGTGCCCGGTAAGCCGCCTCCAACGCATCAACGATCTCGCCCGGCGCCTGAGCGCCCTGCACCGACGCAGGAAACAGCACCACCTCGATGTGCGGCACGCGCCGGCGCAAAGCAGTGGCCACGTCGCGCAGGGCGGCCGCGCCCAGCGAGGTCACCACCCCGATGCGGCGCACCAGCGGTGGCAACTCGCGCTTGCGTTCGGCGTCAAACAGCCCTTGCGCCTCCAGTCGGGCCTTGAGGCGCACAAATTCCTCATACAACTGCCCCGCGCCAGCGGCCTGCATGCGGTCGACAATCAGCTGCAAGTCGCCACGCGGGCCATAGACATCCAGCTTGCCACGCACCTGCGCCCGCATGCCGTCGCGTGGCACAAACGACAGCGTGTCGGCTGAGCGGCGAAACAGCGCGCAACGGATCTGGCCACTGGCGTCCTTGAGGTTGAAGTAACAATGCCCGCTGGCCGCGCGGCTAAAGCCTGATATCTCGCCCTCCACCGCCACAGGGTTGAAGCGACTGGCCAGAGCATCGGCAATCGCTTGCATCAGGGCACCAACCGCCCACACAGGGCCCGAGACATCAGGGTTGGAAACACGAAACTCAATGTTCATAAGGCTTGGCGAGCGATAGCTGTCCACAAACCCGCGCCGATACTGATATGACAGCGACACACCCACGGGGTGACTCGGCGACGGCGCAAGTGGTTGATTTACAAGGAAAGTTCAATGCCCGTTT
>JBEIEH010000268.1:0-3558 GCA_040383055.1 Burkholderiaceae bacterium | reverse complement strand
GGCCTGTCCCACCGTCACTTGACCATGCTGCACCGCCGCTCCACTGGGCAAGTCCTGCGCCCACGCCAGCTGGCAACACAGCGCGCTCAGCCCCAACACACCCACGTACGATGTCAGCGTCATCGCGGCCCGATGTCCAGCCGTCTGACCACTCGCGCCACCAGCCGCGACCGACCGGGTGTGCTCGCCCACCGCCACCAACGTGCCCGTGCGGCGTGAAAACACCTTTTTGAAACATTTAGAGTTCATTTTCTATCCCAACGACATCTGTCTGAGGGCAGCACACGCGAGCCCTCGACCAAACACCAAGAAGAATAGAGCTGCCCGACTTTTTTGGGGGAAACTGATGAAGTTGAAACAACAATTTCGTCACAGCGCATCAGGAATTCAACGTCAGAAGTTGCAACAAGCTGACAATTAGCAACATTCCACGCACTCGGCGTGCGTTTTTGCTCGCGTTCACCTCGAATCGCGGCAAAACTCTGCGCCCGCAAGTGAAGTAGTCTTTGGGTTTTTAGGAATCACCATGAAGTACTCAATCGCCATCATCGGCGCCGGCATGGCCGGCGTGGTCGCAGCACGCACCCTGACGCAAGCGGGCCACCGGGTCACGCTGCTGGAAAAGAGCCGTGGCTTTGGCGGGCGCATGAGCACCCGCCGCAGCGACTTTGGCGGCTTTGACCACGGCGCCCAGTACTTCACTGTGCGCGATCCGCGCTTTCAAAAGGCCCTGGACCTGACCGCACAAGGTGTGGTCGCGCCCTGGCAGGCCAACACCGTGCGGGTGCTTGACGATGGGGGCCGCGTGTTGGCCGCCGCGCCCGCGCCCAAAGACATTCGCTATGTCGCCACCCCCGGCATGAATGCGCTGGTGGCGCACTGGGCCGCGCCGCTCGTGCAGGGCTTGGGCGACGCGCAGGTGCTGCTCAACACCCGGGTGACGCGCATTGAGCGCGACCGCCTCAACGCCCAGCGCTGGCAGCTGCGCTGCGAGAGCACCACGACCGAGGCCGTGGCCTCACCAGTGCTCGGCGGGTTTGACAAAGTGCTGGTGGCGGTGCCGCATGTGCAAGCCCTCGATCTGTTGCGCGCCAGTCAGTTGGCGGTGGGTTGGCAAGAGCAACTCGAGGCGGTACGCGTGGCGCCGTGCTGGACACTGATGCTGGCCTTTCCCCATGCGGTGGGTGGTGCAGCGTTTGGCCCGAGCTGGCACGCCGCGCGCAGCAGCCACCACCGCATCGCTTGGCTGGCGCGCGAAAACAGCAAACCCGGACGAAGCGCGGTGGAGCGCTGGACAGTGCAGGCCTCACCGGCCTGGAGCGAACGCCACTTGGAAGACGACGACGAACGCGTCAAAGCGAAGCTGCTCAAGGTTTTGCCGAAATCACCGGCATCCGCACCGACCCCACCCACGCCGCTGTGCACCGCTGGCGTTATGCCCAAACCGAACAGGCGCTGGGTGTGTCGCACCTGCTGGACCGCGCCGCTGGCCTGGGCCTGTGTGGCGACTGGTGTTTGGGCAACCGGGTGGAGGCGGCGTTTGTGTCGGGGCTGGAACTGGCGATGGACTTGAAGTAACCCACCCTGCGCCGCTGCGCGGCTTCCCCCGGAGGGGGACGCACCCAGTGGACCGGCGGAGCCGGATCCACGGGTGCCCTGGATGGGGACACGCGCGCCGGACGCGTTGCTGAGACGGGGCACTTCGAGACGCTTGTCGATCAGCCGCTTTGCTTTGTTTGACCGTGGAGACTCCGTCCTTGTCTGTCGCTTCGTGTTCCCCCTACCGTGGTCGTTTTGCGCCGTCGCCGACGGGGGCTTTGCACGCGGGATCGCTGGTGGCGGCGTTGGCGAGCTGGCTGGACGCGCGGGCGCACGGCGGGGTGTGGCTGGTGCGCATCGAGGACGTAGACACGCCGCGTTGTGTGCCCGGGGCCGATGCCACCATCCTGCGCCAGCTCGCCACCTGTGGTTTGGTCAGTGACGAACCGGTGCTGTGGCAAAGCCAGCGCAGCACCTTGTACCAAGCGGCGCTGAACCGGCTGCTGGACCAAAGCATGGCCTACCCTTGCGCCTGCTCGCGCAAAGACATCGAACACGCGCTGCTGGACCAGGGGCTGCAACGCGAACGCCACCACGCCGCGCCCTACCCCGGCACCTGCCGGCCCGAACGCGGCGGATTGGCCGGGCGCGTGGGCCGCGCTTGGCGCTTGCGGCTGACACCAGGTGAGGCCTCGCTGGTGCGCTGGAGCGACCGGCACTTAGGGCCCCAATCCCAAGCGGTCGACGCCGAAGTGGGCGACTTTGTGCTGCGCCGCGCCGACGGCCTATGGGCGTATCAGCTGGCGGTGGTGGTGGACGACGCCGCACAAGGTATCACCCATGTGGTGCGCGGCCAAGACCTGGCCGACAACACCCCGCGCCAAATCCTGCTGCAGCGCGCGCTCGGCCTGTCCACGCCACGTTACCTGCACACCCCGCTGGTGCTCGGCGCCAACGGCGAAAAACTCAGCAAACAAAATGGCGCAGCGCCCATCGACTTAAGCGACCCCTTGGCCGCACTCAATCAAGCGGCGGCCGCGCTGGCACTGCCCGCGCAAACGGGTGCGGTGGCCGACGCGCTGGCACACTGGGTGGCCCAATGGGCCGACACTTGGCACACTTTGTCAGAGAGACCTCATCCATGACTGCCTCCACACACGCCCACACCTTGGTGCTCGAACGCACGCTCACCGCCACGCCCGCCCAACTGTGGCGCTGCTGGACCGAGCCCGGTTTGCTCAAGCAGTGGTTTTGCCCCAAACCCTGGGGCGTGAGCGAAGCGGTGCTGGACGTGCGCGCGGGTGGCCACTCGCTGGTGGTGATGCAAGGCCCCAACGGCGAAGTGGTACCCAACCACGGCGTCTATCTGGAAGTGGTCCCTGAACAGCGGCTGGTGTTCACAGACGCCTATGTGCGCGCCTGGGAGCCAGCGGCTGAGCCATTTTTTACCGGCGTCATCACCTTCACCCCCCAAGGCGCAGGCACGCTGTACCGCGCCGAAGCCCGGCACTGGACCGCGCAAGCCTGCGCACGCCACGAGGCCATGGGCTTTCACGAAGGCTGGGGCGCCGCCACCGATCAACTGGAGGCGCTGGCCCACACCCTGGACTGAAGCCGCCAAGGCGGGGCCCACGATAATCTGGGGTTTGCCCATTTGGTCGCTTCCCGCATGTCCTCTCCCGATCCCACCACCCCATCGCCCCACCCCGTCGCCAGCGACAACCCGGCGCCGTTCATGCGCCAAATCAAAAGCTATGTGCTGCGCGCCGGCCGCATGGGCACCGGGCAAATGCGGGCGTTTGAGCTGTACGGTCCGCAGTATCTGCTGCCCTACCAAGCCGCGCGGCTCGACACCGCCCAAGCCTTTGGCCGCCAAGCGCCGCTGATCTTGGAAATTGGCTTTGGCATGGGCGACGCCACCGCCAAGATCGCCCAGGTGCGACCCAACGACAACTTTTTGTGCTGCGAGGTGCACGAACCCGGCGTCGGCGCGCTGCTCAAACGCTGCGGCGAAGAGGC
>JBEIEH010000267.1:0-3612 GCA_040383055.1 Burkholderiaceae bacterium | reverse complement strand
CTGCAGGCGTTGGCCAACCAGATCAAAACCGCTTCCGAGCGTTTTGAGCGTGAGGCTCCTACCTTGCCCGAGTCGCAACGGGTGGCGCGCCAGCGTCAACTGGTGTCTCAAGACCAAGAGTTGCAGCGCAAACAGCGCGAGTTTCAGGAAGACCTGAACATGCGCAAGAACGAAGAGCTGCAGCAGGTCTTGGAGCGCGCCAACCGCGTGATCCAACAAATCGCGGAGTCAGAGAAGTTCGACCTCATCATCCAAGAGGTGGTGTATGTGCATCCTCGTCACAACATCACCGAAAAAGTCATCAATGGGCTCAACGCTGCCCGCTGACGCCTGAATTGCCATGGCCCGCTCCTTGGGTGCCATCGCCAAGGCGCTGGCCGATATCCCTCACGAACTTGTTGGGTCCCCCGATGTGGTGATTCAGCGCCTTGCCCCGCTAGAGACCGCCAGTTCGCACGACATGGCATTCGTGTCTAACGTGCGCTACCGGGCCCAATTGACGACCACCCAAGCTGCTTGTGTCATCGTGTCACCCGCCCTGCGGACCGAGGCGGAGTGTCGAGGCGCTTGCATAGTCACCAACGATCCCTACCTGTTTTTTGCCCGACTCACCCAATGGTGGAAGGCTGAGCATCGCCTGGTTGCACCTGCGATGGTTCACGCATCTGCCCAAATCGACCCGAGCGCCGGTGTCGATGCAAGCGCTTCGATTGGCGCGGGCGCTGTGGTGGAGGCTGGAGCGGTCGTCGAGGCCGGCGCCATCATTGGCGCCCAGTGTGTGATCGGTGCCGGAGCACGCATTGGCCGTGACACCCGTTTGTATCCACGGGTGACGGTGTACGAAGGGTGCTATCTGGGCGAGCGCTGTGTGGTGCACAGCGGCGCGGTGATCGGCGCTGACGGTTTTGGTTTTGCGCCCACCCCCCAAGGCTGGGTCAAGATCGAGCAATTGGGGGCGGTGCGCATTGGCAACGATGTCGAGATCGGCGCCAATACCTGCATCGACCGTGGTGCTTTGGACGACACCGTGATTGAAGACGGGGTCAAGCTCGACAACCTGGTGCAGATTGGCCACAACGCGCGGGTCGGGGCGCACACCGCCATGGCCGGTTGCGTGGGTGTGGCGGGCAGCGCGCGCATCGGCGCCCAATGCACCTTGGGCGGTGGCGCCATTGTCTTGGGCCATTTGAGCTTGGCCGATGGCGTGCACGTGTCGGCCGCCTCGGTGGTCACCCGCTCCATTCACGCCCCAGGACAGTACACCGGCATGTTTCCCATCGACGACAATGCCAGCTGGGAAAAGAACGCCGCTTCTCTCAAACAACTCAACAAACTGCGCGAGAGGCTCAAGGCCGTCGAGTCGGCGCTGGCGCAGATTCACACACCGAATACACCATGATGGACATCCACCAGATCCTCAAGCAGTTGCCCCACCGTTATCCCATTCTGCTGGTGGACCGGGTGCTGGAGATTGAAAAGGGCCAGCGCATCAAGGCGCTCAAAAACATCAGCATCAACGAGCCGCAGTTCACCGGCCACTTTCCGCACCGCCCGGTGTTTCCGGGGGTGTTGATGCTCGAAGCCATGGCGCAGACCGCTGCGCTCTTGGCATTTGACACCCTGGGCGTGGTGCCTGATGACAAAACGGTCTATTACTTTGCCGGTATCGACGGTGCTCGTTTCAAGCGACCGGTGGAGCCGGGCGATCAGCTGGTGATGGACGTGACGTTGGACCGGATGAAGGCCGGCATTTTTAAGTTCAAAGGTGTGGCGCGCGTCGGTGACGAGGTCGCTTGCGAAGCCGAGCTGATGTGCACCATGCGCACCATCGCCTGACGGGGGCGTCGATGGCGAACATTCACCCCACCGCGCTGGTCGATCCCGCCGCGCAGCTCGACGACTCGGTCAGTGTTGGCGCCTACACACTCATCGGGCCGCATGTGCGCATCGGCGCGGGCACCAGCGTCGGCCCGCACTGCGTCATCGAAGGCCACACCACCATTGGGTGCGACAACCGCATTTTTCAGTTTTGCTCGCTCGGTGCGATTCCGCAAGACAAAAAATACGCCGGAGAGCCATGCGAACTTCAGATCGGTGACCGCAACACCATCCGCGAGTTTTGCACTTTCAATATTGGCTCGCCCGGTGGTGGAGGACTGACCCGGGTCGGCAACGACAACTGGATCATGGCCTATGTGCACCTGGCGCACGACTGCCTGGTCGGCAACCACACCATCTTTGCCAACAACACCCAGCTCGCGGGCCATGTGGTGGTGGACGACTGGGTGATCCTGGGCGGCTTCACCGTGGCGCACCAATTTGTGCGCATCGGTGCGCACGCCATGACGGCCATGTGCTCGCTGCTGTTCGCCGATGTGCCGCCCTTTGTGATGTGCCAGGGCCAGCCGGCTGGCGCACGTTCGATGAACTTTGAGGGGCTGCGCCGCCGGGGCTTTTCGCCCGAGCGCATCGCGGCCGTCAAGGCCATGCACAAGGCGCTCTACCGCGATGGTTTGAGGCTGGAGCAAGCCAGCGAGCGTATCCGCAGCTTGGCCGATGGCACGCCCGAGCTGCAAGCCGATGTGGACATGATGGTCGACTTTCTTGGCCAGACGCCCGCTCAGCGCGGCATCGTGCGCTGAGCGCCGAGCCCCGCATGAGCAACGCACAGCGTTTGCACACGCTGGCCATGGTGGCCGGGGAGGCCTCGGGCGATCTGATCGGCTCTCACCTGTTGCGCGGCATGCGCGAACGCTGGCCCACCCTGCAATCGGTGGGCATTGGCGGGCCCCATTTGCAGGCCCAGGGCTTGCAGGCCTGGTGGCCGAGCGAGCGCTTGGCGGTACGCGGTTACATCGAGGTCTTGCCGCGCTTGCGTGAGTTGCTGCGCATGCGCGCGGCGCTGGGTGAGCGCCTGTTGGGAGCGGAGCGCCCCGACCTGTTCATGGGTGTGGACGCGCCCGATTTCAACCTCGACCTGGAATGTCGGCTGCGCGCGGCGGGCGTCAAGACGGTGCATTTTGTGTGCCCTTCGTTTTGGGCCTGGCGGCCGGAGAAAGTCAATAAGCTCGAGGCGGCGGCCGACCATGTGTTGTGCTTGTTCCCGTTTGAGCCGGCCTTGCTGGCCGAACACGGTGTGCCGGCAACCTATGTGGGCCATCCGTTGGCCCAAGTGATTCCGTTCGAGCCCAACCGCGAGGCGGACCGTGCGGCCTTGCAGCTGCCCGCCGGTGCGCCGGTGGTGGCGGTGCTGCCGGGCAGCCGAGCCGATGAGGTCAAGTACTTGGCGCCTGCGTTTTTTAAGGCGCTGCAGCGCATGCAGTCGCAGCGGCCCGACCTGTGGGCGGTGGTGCCCGCCGCCCCCGGTTTGCGCAGCGCCATCGAGAGGCACCTGCGCGCGGCTGGCTTGCACCGTCAGGTGCGGCTGGTTGATGGCCAGTCGCACGCCGCGCTGGCCGCGTGTGATGTGACCCTGATCGCCTCGGGCACCGCCACGCTGGAGGCCGCCTTGTTCAAACGCCCGATGGTGATCGCTTACCGCATGCACCAGCTGTCGTGGTGGATGATGCGCGGGAAAAAATTGCAGCCGTGGGTGGGTTTGCCCAATATTTT
>JBEIEH010000266.1:0-3616 GCA_040383055.1 Burkholderiaceae bacterium | reverse complement strand
GATGGACACCCACCGCAAGTACCAGCCGAAAGGCTTCGAGGTGCTGGCCGTGGCCATGCAATACGACCCACCCGACTACGTTGCTCAGTTCGCCCAGACGCGGCAATTGCCGTTTGGTGTGGTCATCGACAACCAAGGTGCCGTTTCGAATGCCTTCGGAGGGGTGCGAGTCACCCCCACCTCGATCTTGATCGACCGCGAGGGTCACATCGTGGCGCGCTTGGTTGGCGACATCGAAGAAGCCAAACTGCACGCCCTCGTCGAAGAACTGCTCGCTTAGATGGCCCCGGCTTGGTGCGCTTGGCGGTCTGCGTGATAGCTCGACCGCACCAGCGCACCGACGGCAGCGTGGCTGAAGCCCATCTTCTGAGCCTCCTGCTCGAACATCTTGAAAGTGTCCGGGTGCACATAACGGCGCACCGGCAGGTGGTGTCCGCTGGGCGCAAGGTACTGACCAATGGTCAACATGTCGATCTGGTGAGCGCGCATGTCGCGCATGACGTCCAGAATCTCTTCATCCGTCTCGCCCAGGCCCACCATCAGGCCGCTCTTGGTTGGGATGTGGGGGAACAGCGCCTTGAACTTTTTGAGCAGGTTCAGGCTGAAGGCGTAGTCTGAGCCCGGTCGCGCCTGTTTGTACAAGCGCGGCACGGTCTCCAAGTTGTGGTTCATCACATCGGGTGGCGCGGCCTTGAGGATCTCGAGCGCCCGGTCGTCGCGGCCACGGAAGTCGGGCACCAGCACTTCGATTTGCGTCTGTGGCGACAGCTCGCGCGTTTTGCGGATGCACTCCACAAAATGGCCGGCGCCGCCGTCGCGCAGGTCGTCGCGGTCGACGCTGGTGATGACCACGTATTTCAGTTTGAGCTGCGCAATCGTCTTGGCCAGATTGTCGGGTTCGTTCACGTCCAGCGGGTCGGGCGGCCATGGCCGACGTCACAAAATGGGCAGCGGCGTGTGCACTTGTCGCCCATGATCATGAAAGTGGCCGTCCCCTTGCCAAAGCACTCGCCAATGTTGGGGCAGCTGGCCTCTTCGCACACCGTAACGAGCTTGTTGCTGCGCAGGATGTCTTTGATTTCGTAGAAGCGCGTGGTGGGCGAGCCGGCCTTGACACGGATCCACTCGGGTTTTTTCAGCACCGGCGCGGCTTCCACCTTGATCGGGATGCGCGCGGTTTTGGCCTGGCTTTTTTGCTTCGCGCTGGCGTCGTAGCTGTCGCTGGGTTGGGCCTCCCGGACCGTGGTCGTATCGGCGGGCGAGGGGGTGGAGGCGTCGGAGTGTGTCATGGCAGGCGGCCGGTGAGGCGTTCAGGGGGCGAGCATCGCTTGCAGGTGCGCGATGAGCCGGGGCTTCACTTCATCTGGTGAAACGTCAACCCCTATTGTAGAAAGATCCACCGTTTGCAGGCCCGCATACCCACACGGGTTGATGCGGGCAAACGGCGACAGGTCCATCCCCACGTTGAGCGACAGGCCGTGGTAGGTGCAGTGCCGGCTGACTTTGATGCCCAATGCGGCGATTTTGCCCAAGCCATCAAATTGCGGTGCCATCGGTGCCCCATCGGTGTGCCGTTGTGGGCGTTGGGGCAGTAGCCGGTGGTCGCTCGGGTCGTCGAGGCGCACGTATATACCGGGCGCGCTCGCAACCCGGTGGCCGGTGACGCCCAACTCGCGCAGGGTGCGGATCACCGCTTCTTCCAGCCGGTACACGTATTCCTTGACAAAGTAACCCCGGCGCTGCAGGTTGATCAAAGGATAGGCCACTATTTGCCCTGGCCCGTGAAAGGTGACCTGACCACCCCGGTTGGTGGCCACCACCGGGATGTCGCCAGGCGCCAGCAGGTGATCGCTCTGGCCGGCCAAGCCTTGTGTGAACACGGGCGGGTGCTCGCAGAGCCACAGCTCGTCGTCGGTGTCGGCGCCGCGCTGTGCGGTGAAGCACTGCATGGCCTCGTAGGTGGTGGCGTAAGCCACCCGTCCCAAGTCTGTGATCTTCACAGCACGTACTTCACCAGCGGGTGACTGGTGAGGGCGCGGTACAAGCCGTCGAGTTGTTCGCGGTTGTGCACCCACACTTGCACCGTGAGACCGAGGTAATTGCCCGCCCGGCTGGGCCGGCGCTCCATATGGTCGGGGCCAAAACCCGGATCCACTTGCTGTGCCAAGGCGTGGACCGCCGCCACAAATTCTTCCGTGTTGGCGCCCATCACCTTGATGGGGAAGCGGCAGGGATACTCGATGAGGGATGGCTCTTGGGTGTCGGTGGCGGACATGGTGCGCTCGCTGCGTAAAACCCGATTATCAAACCCTCCAGCGAAAGATCCCCCCGGATCGGGCCGGGTTCTCGGTTTGGATGGGGTTTCTACGTATAATGAGAGGCTCTGCGTGTCAGACGTCCGTTGTAACCTGACTGTAATTTGCTGTGCCGACAATGCAACCTTCTTCGTCGGAGAGCTCCAAACAGTCGCATGGCGCCGGTGATCCGGATCGTCAGGATGCTTGGTCAGATGGCGATGCAGAACCCGATTTCAAGCCCATGACCGCCGACGAGGCGATCGTCTGGCGTCTTCACCAGAAGACGCCGTCGGTGTGGGAGCTTGTTGGGTGGCAAGTGTTGTTGGGTGTGCTGGCATCGTTGCTGGGGTGGCTGCTGACGCAGCGCGCGTCGGTGGCGTGGTCGGTGGCTTACGGGGCGGCTTGTGTGGCGCTCCCTACGGCGGTGATGGCCTATGGCCTGACATCCAGCGCTTTGGCTCGTCGCTTGGCGGGCGTGGCGCAAGCGGCATTTGTCGGATTTTTGCTTTGGGAAGGGGTCAAGGTCATTCTTGCGGTGCTCATGTTGTGGGCGGCGCATTGGGTGGTGCGTGATCTCAGCTGGCTGGGTCTGTTGGCCGGGCTGGTGGTGGTGCTTAAGGTGCACTGGCTCGGATGGTGGATCCGTGGCCGGCGCGGTCAACAAACACGCTGATTGGGCGACGCAAACATGGCAGCAGAAGGTATCGGTCCTACACCAGGTGAGTACATTCGTCACCACCTGACGCACTTGACCAACCATGGCGACAAGCAAAAAGGCATTGTCGATTTCAGCTATATCAACATCGATTCCGTGGTGATTGGCCTGATTTTGGGTCTGATCACCGTCTTTTTTCTCTGGCGTGCAGCTCGCTCGGCCACCGCAGGTGTGCCGGGGCGCTTTCAGGCTGCGGTTGAGTTGCTGGTCGAGATGGTGGACAGCCAAGCCAAGTCGGTGATTCACAACGCCCAGAGTCGCAAGCTGATCGCCCCCATGGCGCTGACGGTGTTTTGCTGGATTTTCATGATGAACTTCATGGACATGCTGCCGTTGGACTTGCTGCCCAAGCTTTGGGAGGGTGTGTACGCCGCTGCGGGCCATGATCCGCACCACGCCTACCTGCGGGTGGTGCCCACAGCAGACTTGTCGACCACCTTGGGTCTTTCGGTCTCTGTGTTGCTGCTTTGCGTGTTCTACAACATCAAAATCAAAGGCCTGGGCGGCTGGGCACACGAATTGGTGACAGCGCCGTTTGGCACCAGCAAGAACCCCGTGTGGGCGTTGCTGTTGGGCGTGGTCAACTTCCTGATGCAAATGATCG
>JBEIEH010000265.1:0-3639 GCA_040383055.1 Burkholderiaceae bacterium | reverse complement strand
CTGGTCTTGGGTCCAGGCTTGCTTCAAAATTTCCACAACCTCCCAGCTGCGGCGGTAGCGGTAGGCGCTGTCGGCCACCTCACCAGGAAAGTCGGACGAAATCACGTTGAGCGTCAGGCGCCCCTCCAACATGTGGTCCAACGTGGCCACGGTGCGCGCCAGCATGGCGGGCTGCACCTCGCCGCAGCGGATGGCGGCCAGCATATTCATGCGCTTGATCTGCGGCGCCATGCCGGCCACAAAGGTCAGCGTGTCTTGCCCCACTTGGTAGGAAGACGGGCACAAAATGTTGCGAAAGCCCAGTTCGTCGGCGCGTTGGGCGATGCGGCTGGTGTTGGCCCAACTGCTGCGCAAATCGCCATCGGGCACACCCAAGTGTTGAAAGTCGTCAGAGCACAGGGGGGCAAACCAGGCCACTTCAGCGCCCTGAATGTCGGCGCCTTTGACGGGGACGATGCTCATGAATCACCTCGCGTTAAACATGAATGAATAGTATATGAATTGACGCAGATCAATGCGAGGGTTTCCCCGTATCGGTGTGGCTTTTGCGATACTCCCGCGCATGCCCAGCTCCACGCCCGCCAAACCCCTGCCGGTGTACCTGCAAATCGCCGAACTGCTGGCCCGCCAGATCAAGGCCGGCTACTGGCGCGAAGGCGAGCGCCTGCCCACCGAAGCCGAACTCGCCCAGACGTTGGATGTGGCGGTGGGCACGCTGCGCAAGTCGCTGGCGCTGTTGTCCGAACAAGGTGTGCTGGAGCGCATTCAGGGCTCAGGCACCTATGTGAAACAAGTGGCCAGCACCCAGCGCATTTATGAGTTGTTCCGGCTGGAATTGACCACCGGCCCTGGCCTGCCCACCGCCCACATCTTGGACGTGAGCCGCCACCCCCGGCCCGCCCATGTGCCAGCGCTGGGCGAGGGGGGCGCCGAGGTGTGGCGTGTGCGGCGCTTGCGTTTTTTGAGCCAGCAGCCGGTGGCGCTCGAAGAGATCTGGTTCGACGCCGCCCAGTGCTCGCAGCTCAGCGCCGAGGACCTGGGTGACTCCATGTACCTGTTTTACCAAGAGCGTTTCGGGGTGTGGGTGGCGCGGGTGGAAGACCGCTTGGCCGCCGCACCAGCCCCAGACTGGGCGCAGCCACCTTCTGAGCTGACAGCCGGTGCGTGTGCCGGCTTTATTGAGCGTGTGTCGTGGTCGCCCGCCAATGTGGTGGTGGAGTATTCCCAGACCTGGTTCGACCCGGCGGTGTGTCGATACTCCTCTCGGCTCAGCCAATAGCGGTGCCTGAACAGCCAGCCACGCGTGGGGGGCTGTGTCGCGGTGAAAGTGCAGCTTTGGGGGGCTTTATAAAATAATTCTATAGTTAACAAAAAATTGAAAATAGTGTAGATTGATAGCCTTATAGCTCTCATGTCTACCCATGGACCGCAGCAAAGTTGTTGAACGCATCCGCAAGTGCATGGCACTGGCGCGGTCGAGCAACGAGCACGAAGCGGCCGTGGCCATGCGCCAAGCCCGCACTCTGATGGCGCAGTACCGCATTTTTCCCAACGAGCTGTACCCGCCGCTGCCCGAGCCTGCCGCTCCTGCATCGCCCCCCATTGACCGTCGCCACCGCGTGTGGGAAAGCTCTTTTGTCGGGCTCTGTGAAAGCTGGGATGTGCGCTGTTGATGAGACGAAAAAAAACCACCGCTGAGCGGTGGTTGTGAGGGACTTAAGGGCGCTTACAAAATCAACCAATCGGGACGCGCAATGGCCGCATTGGGGTCGAGCAGGCTCTGGGTGGGGGCCACCACGTTCACCAAGGTGATGATCTGCTCTGCCGAGTTGGACAGTTCGGCTCCGGTTGTGCCTGTGAGTCCACCTGCTGTGTTGACATACATGCGTGTGCTCTCCAGTGTTCCGTTGTTGTCCAAATCTAGGCCCTCAAAACGGATCTGGTTGTGGGTGGCAGAACCGCTGAAGAGGTCGTCAAGGCGCAATCTGTCCATGCTTGCGCCTGTGTTGAAGTCGTTGATGGTCAGCTCGTCGGCCGCCCCAACGGTGCCCAGGCCGGTCTTCAGCACAAATATCGTGTCGCGGTCTGCTGCACCGCCCAGTGTCATGGTTTCGTGCACGCCAGAGCGGTTGATAAAGAAGTTGTTGTTATTGTCACCCGTCAGTGAGTTGCCCGCTCCCAATGTCGAGACAAAGTTGGTGGCAGGGAAGGTTGCCGTGTTTTTTCCAATAATTTGCTGCGAGACGGAGGTGTTTCCTGCATCGTCGACAGTTCTCACTTCTAGGGAGTAAAAACCTTCAGCTAATGCCGCCAGCGCCGCCTGATTGAGGGTGACTGTGCTCTGGTTCGGCAGGCTAGCGGATCCTGCGCCTTCGAACGACACTTGGCTGATGGTGTCGGTCGAGTTCAGTCCAATGGTGTAGTTGGCCGCAGCTTCATTGCCGTCCAGCACAAAGATACGCTTTGTGTCGAGGACCAAATCGGTACTGTTTCCGGTGTTGAACGTCGGGTCGGTGCTGCGTGTATCGGAGAATGTGGCAAGAGGCGCCACGGAGTCGTGCGACACGAGTGATGCGTTGGTGACCTCTGCCGGGTTGCCCGCAGCATCGGTCAAAGTGGCCAGTTTGGTGTTCTTCAATCGCAGGTCCAAGCTGCCGGTGTTCGACGGTGTCGGATCCAGCACCAAGGTCCACACGGTTTTGGCTGCGTTGGCGGTGGGTGTTCCACGCAACGTTCCACCGCTGATGTCCAGATCGGTAGCGCTCAGTGTGTCCACCGCCGTGTCGAAGGTGAGGGTGTACGTCACCCCGTTTTTCGCCTCGGCGATGTTGAGCTTGTCGTCGTCTTTGGATCCCGTGATGCTGGATGAGCCGTCCAGAGCATTGGCGTTGTGGGTGATAACCACTCGATGCCCGATGCTGTCTTTGGTGGTGTCTTGGGTGTCGGGCCGTGAGGTGATGGTGGAACCATCGACGGTGGTGGCAACGGTGGCACGGGCTGTGAGCACACCTTGCGGCAAAGACGTGAGGTCTGCGGTGGTGGACCACGCGCCTCCGGCTTGAACGGTGGCGGTCACGGTGACGGGTGTGCCAAATGTGCCGCTGACGACGATGGTGACGATGTCGCCCGTGTTCGTGTTGCTGGTGGTACCGCTGAGGGTGACGCTGCCTTGGTCCGCTGCGTTGATGACGTTGGCTGGGTTGGCCACCGATCCGTCAAACACAGTCACATCCACGCTGGGTGCGACGATCGTGACGGGCAGGTTGCCAGCTTGTGTGTTGCCGGCGGGGTCGGTGATGGAGACAGGCAGATTCTGAGGTCCCCCGTTGGGCAGATCGCGCGCTGCGGCGGGATAGGGGGCTGACCAAGTCCCATCAGGATTGACGGTCGCAGTGACTTTGGTGCCGTCGGGCAGGGTGATCTCAACCTTACCGTTGGGTTCTCCGGTGCCGCTGAAGGTGGGGCGGTTGTTGGCGGTGGTGCTGTCGCCTTTGGTGCCGGTGTCAGAGGCCGGATCGATGCGTGCGGTCCAGTCGTCGTTGCCTTTGGGGGCGTTGGGGTCGCTGGGGTCGCTGGGGTTGACCGGGTTGGGGTCGATGACCGTATCTTTGGTGCTGCCCTGGGCGTCGGGCCGCGAGG
>JBEIEH010000264.1:0-3657 GCA_040383055.1 Burkholderiaceae bacterium | reverse complement strand
TGGTCAGCGGTGGCGAAGAGCCGGCCATCGCATCGGCCTTGGCCCTTGAACAGATCGCGGCCAGTGTGACCGTGCTGCATCGCCGTGATGCGGTGTCGGCGCCCGAAACCATGTTGCAAGCGTGGCAAGCCGCCCTGGCGCGCGGCAAAGTGCAACTGGTGGCGGGCCTGCCCACCCAGGCGCTGCTCAAGGCCGGTGCGCTCACCGGCCTGCAGATCACAGAGCCCAGCGGCGCCCCACGCGATTTGACGTGCGACGCGGTGCTGGTCCGCCAAGGCCTGTCGCCCAAGCTCGGCACCTTGGCAGATTGGGGCCTGGCGCTGGAAAAAAAGCTGCTGCCGGTCGACATGGCCACCTTCGTCACCGAGCAAGAGGGAATCTGTGCGGTCGGCGATGTGGTGAGCTACCGCGGCAAAAAACGCTTGATCGCCTGCGGCTTTCACGAAGCGGTGATGTGCGCTTACACCCTGCTCGAATCGCTCAACTCCGCCGCAGCGGGCCCCCTGCAATACACCACCACCAGCGCACTGCTGCAACGCCGTTTGGGTGTGTTGCAAGAAAAAATTTCGGAAAATACAGAGCAGCCGAAAAACACAGAAAAATGACGCTATAATTTGAGTCTGTTCCCCGATAGCTCAGTCGGTAGAGCGCCGGACTGTTAATCCGTAGGTCCCTGGTTCGAGCCCAGGTCGTGGAGCCAAATAAGATACGCCCTTGCAGCAATGCAAGGGCTTTTTCTTTGTCTTCGTGCGAGCAGTGATCATGACATTTCGGTCAACGTGCATATGTCGCTGGCTGCTGGGATTGGCGTTGGCTGCCACATTGGTCCTGTCCTTGCTGCCGCCATCCGGCATTCCACCGGTGTTGAGCTTTTGGGACAAAGCCCAGCATGCCCTGGGATTCGCCGTGCTCGCATGGCTCGCCGCCGCAAGCGGCCTGCGCTGGCGCAACATCGCGCTGGGTCTACTGGTATGGGGAGCACTCATTGAAGTGCTGCAATCGCTGACCACTTGGCGCCAAGGCGACGTCTGGGACTGGGTGGCCGACGCGATTGGGATAGCGTTTGGCTTAGCGCTAAGCCGACTGTGGACCGTTGGATCGACAATACGGTCATGAGCGCTCACCGCCCCCACACACCGCCTTTGGTGTGGCTGTCAGACACCGACGAGTTTCCACCGGTCGACACCGCCTGGGGACCCGACAGCCCGGCTCCTGGCCTGCTGGCAGCAGGTGGCTCGTTGGACGTGACGTCTTTGATCAAAGCTTACTGCCGTGGCATCTTCCCTTGGTTCAGCGAGGGACAGCCCGTGTTGTGGTGGAGCACAGACCCGCGCATGGTGTTGCAAGTAAAGGATTTTCGGCTGCACCGCTCGCTCAAAAAAACCATCCGCCACTGGCGCCAAAGTGAACGCCTAGAGATCCGCATGGACAGCGCCTTTGTGCGCGTGATCCAGGCCTGCGCCAGCACGCCGCGCGACGGACAAAAAGGCACTTGGATCACAGCGCCCATGGTCGAGGCGTACACCAAATTGCACCATGCCCAAATGGCGCATTCGGTCGAAACCTGGCTCGATGGCGAGTTGGTTGGCGGGCTTTATCTCGTCAATTTGGGTGGCGTGGTGTATGGAGAATCGATGTTTGCTTGGCACACCGATGCCTCCAAGGTGGCGCTGGCCGCGCTGGTGGCGTTTTGTCGCGCTCACGGCCTGGGCTTGATCGACTGCCAACAAGAAACCACACACCTCGCCACCATGGGTGCCGCGCCTATTGCCCGGCGCGATTTTGTCCACCACTTGCCCGAGGTCTTGGGTCGTCCCGCTCCGGTGTGGCGATTCAGCCCCCTATACTGGAACGAAATAGACCCATTCACACCGGTGCCGTGAAACAACACGACGAGTTGCCCCTGGCGGCGCTGCAGTTCTATGCCACAGCGCCTTACCCCTGTAGCTACCTGCCGGACCGTTTGGCACGTTCACAGGTGGCCACGCCAAGCCATTTGATCCACAACGACGTGTACTCTGGCTTGGTGGCACAGGGCTTTCGGCGCAGCGGCGTGTTCACCTACCGTCCCTATTGCGATGGTTGCCAAGCCTGTATTCCCTTGCGGGTCAACGCCGCGGCCTTCACCCCCAACCGCAGCCAGCGCCGCAGCAGGCAACGACATGCCGATTTGCAGGTCACCATCAAACGCCTGGCGCTGCACAACGAACACTACGAGCTGTATTTGCGCTATCAGACCAGCCGGCACAGCGGCGGCGGCATGGACAAAGACAGCATCGACCAGTACAGCCAGTTTTTGCTGCAAAGCCGGGTGAATTCGCGCTTGGTCGAGTTTCGCGACCCCAAGACCCAATGCCTGGTCATGGTTTCGATTGTCGATGTGCTCAACGACGGTCTGTCAGCGGTCTACACGTTTTACGATCCCAGCGACAGCAAAAACAGCTATGGGACCTTCAGTGTGTTGTGGCAAATCGAGCAAACCATGGCCTTGGGGCTCGACTACGTCTACCTCGGTTATTGGATCGAACAGAGTCCCAAAATGAACTACAAATCCCAGTTCATGCCGCACGAACGCCTGATCGATGGGGTGTGGCAAACCGCTTAAAGCGAAACAAATCTGTTTCTGGACAGTCCTTAATTTCACCCTATAAAATCGGCATTCACCTTCGGATGCCATGACCAAAAAAAACGACACCTTACCCGCCACACCCACCGTCCAAGTCATTGAACGCATGTTCACCTTGCTGGAGGTGCTGGCCTCGCGCGAAGACGCTGTATCGCTGAAGGACATCAGTGAGCGCACGGGTCTGCACCCGTCAACCGCCCACCGCATCCTCAACGACCTGACCATAGGCCGCTTTGTAGACCGACCCGAGGCCGGCAGCTACCGCCTAGGCATGCGCTTGCTGGAACTGGGGAATTTGGTGAAGGCACGCCTCAATGTGCGCGATGCGGCTTTGTTGCCGATGCGCGAGCTGCACAAACTGATCCAACAACCGGTCAACCTAAGCGTTAGGCAAGGCGACGAGATTGTGTATGTGGAACGGGCCTACAGCGAACGCTCAGGCATGCAAGTGGTGAGGGCCATTGGTGGCAGAGCGCCGCTGCACCTGACATCGGTGGGCAAACTGTTTCTGTCGGTTGACGATGTGTCGCGCGTGCGCGCCTACGCCACCCGAACCGGCCTCGCTGGCAATACCCGCAATAGCCTGACACAGCTACCCGCACTGGAGCGCGAATTGACGCTGTGCCGTCAAAGCGGAACGGCTCGCGATAACGAAGAACTTGAACTGGGTGTGCGCTGCATGGCAGCAGGGATCTACGATGACCAACGCAAATTGGTGGCCGGTCTCTCGATTTCAGCACCAGCCGACCGCATCGACGAGGGTTGGATGGTCAAACTCAAGGCCACAGCCGCCCACATCTCGGCGGCCTTGGGTTGCCCTGAACCCTATGGACCCAACGCTGCCTAAGCGGAGATTAGCGATCCAAACGGCCTGAAGGAGTGCGCTCGCTCAACTGCGCGGCCGCTCTGGCCACTGCATTAAGGTGGTTGCTTCTACCCATTTGCGCATCCGCTCGGCGTCGTCGACACGCGATGCTTTGCCCGCAGAATCGAGCAACACCATGATCAGTTTGCGTCCAGCAACTTGCGCC
>JBEIEH010000263.1:0-3659 GCA_040383055.1 Burkholderiaceae bacterium | reverse complement strand
GAGGCGTCAAGGACACCCGGATGGTGTCACCAATGCCTTGTTGCAGCAGCACCGACAGCGCAGCGGCAGACGCCACCGTGCCTTTGGTGCCCATGCCCGCTTCGGTCAGGCCCAGGTGCAACGGGTTGTCGCAGCGCTGGGCCAAGGCCTGGTACACCGCAATCAGGTCTTGCACGCCACTGACCTTGCACGACAACACAATGTCCTCGCGCGGCATGCCCATCGCCTCGGCCTTGGCCGACGAGTCCAGCGCCGAGGTGATCAGCGCCTCGTACATCACCTGTTTGACGTCCCAAGGCACTGCGCGCTGGGCGTTCTCGTCCATCAGGCGCGCGAGCAGATCTTGGTCCAGACTGCCCCAGTTCACGCCAATGCGCACCGGCTTGCGGTAGCGCAGCGCCACCTCGATCATCTGGGCGAATTGCCGGTCACCCTTATCGCCTCGGCCCACATTGCCAGGGTTGATGCGGTATTTGGACAAAGCCTCGGCGCAGGCCGGGTGGTCGGTCAGCAGCTTGTGGCCGTTGTAATGAAAGTCACCAATCAGCGGCACATGGACGCCCATGCGGTCGAGCTGCTCGCGGATGTAGGGCACCGCCTGGGCCGCTTCGTCGTTGTTGACGGTGATGCGCACCAGCTCGGAGCCGGCTTGCGCCAGTTCCTTGACCTGAATCGCGGTGGCCACCGCGTCGGCGGTGTCGGTGTTGGTCATGGACTGCACCCGCACTAGGGCGTCGCCACCAACGGTGACGACGTTATCGCGCCACACCACACGCCCCATGAGGGTACGGCGGGGCGCAGCCTGCCCCAAAGGTATCGGCAGAGAGGAATTCGTCATGCTCATTGCACCTCGAACTTGGCCACACTGTTGCGCACAAATGGCGTGGTGTCGAAGTCTTTGCCTCGAACCACCACACGGGCAGCACCTGCATTGCCCAAGACCACCCGGTAGGGTGGCTGAGCACTGAAACGATGCTCCTCACCAGTGCGCAGCATGCGGCGCAACAACACCGAGCCTTGCGCATCGACCACCTCTAGCCAAGTGTCCCCGGTGCCCACAATCAACAGCAGCGCCTCCGCACCGGAAGATTCCGCCACGGCATCAGCCGCCTCGATGGGCGCAACGGACGTTTGGGCAGACGATGGACTCGCCGCTGACGGCACAAGGGCAGAGGTGTCGGCCACCGGTGGAGCCCCCTCAGGTGACGCAAGTGGTGAAGCCGACGGCGGGTTCATGACCTGCGGCGCCGCAGCGCTCTCCACAGGGTCGGACTCTGGCAACGCATTGGAAGACGCTACACCCTCTTCCGCAGCAGGCACAGCCATCCAGGTAGGCAACACCCCCTCAGATGGCCACCAATACACCACTGCAGCGGACAACAACAACACAGCCGCCATCCACACCGATGGCGCCTTCACAAAAGCCGGTACGGTCCAAGACACCGCAGCAGCGCCCGCAGGACGAAACGCCGGCTTGCTGTCAACGGCCATTTGTGTCAGGGGTGCCAACTGCACGCCAGGCAGCTCCGCCAAAACAGGCGCCGGATCGATTTTCAAATGGCGACAGGCGCTCGAAGCGAGCGCCCGGGCAAACGTCACATCGGGCAGTTCGTGGAATCGCCCTTGCTCCAAAGCGTCGAGCTTTTTCACAGGCACTTTGAGCATCATGGCCAACACCGCAATGTGCAAGCCCGCCTCTTCACGCGCTTGGCGCAACCTACCCGGAGCATGGGCGGCTGTGCTTGCTTGGGTATCCGACTGTGGCAACGCTTCACTCATGAAAGGCTCCTCGCTGGTACGCTGACCACTGGGACGACTGCGGAAACCGGCGTTGCAATTGCTGAGCGAGTTGCTCCATGGGCACTGCCTCGCCCATTCGCCGCTCCACCTTGATACCAAGCCACAAGGTTTCGGCGTTGGCCAGCTCGGAGTTGTTCAACCGACGAACGATAAATTGCGCGCGCGGCACATCGCCCCGCTGAAACAGCAAAGACGCCAAATTGAAGGCGGTAATGGGGTTGCCCGGATCCAACTCATACGAACGCGCCAAAGAAGCTTCGGCCTCACTGGTCTGTTGCGCGCGAAGTTGACAGACGCCCTTGGCCAACAACGTTTTGGCTTGTCCTGCATAGAGAGGGCTGCTCAAGGCGCGGTTGAACAGCTCTACCGATGGCGGCAACTGCCCCTGCTGGCACAAAAACCAGCCGTAGTTGTGCAATGCGTCGGGGTCACGTGGACTGAGTTGCAAAGCACGGCGAAAACTCTCATCAGCCAGCCGCGTGTCATTGAGTCGCATGAACACCAAACCCCGCAGAACATGGGCGGGCACATAGCTGGGGTCGGCCGCCAAGGCAAGCTTGAGCTCATCCAGTGCCACAGTGGTCTGGCCCTGCTCAAAATAGCCAGTGGCGAGCTCCACTCTGATGCGGGCGCGCTTCTGTGCTTCGGGCTCATCCGATTCGGTGATCGGCGTTTGTCCATCGCCCACTGGCGGGTTGCCCGCGCATCCCCCGAGGCCGAGGAGTGTCAGACACAGCGCCGAAGCGGCCATCCACCACCGAGCGTGTTTCATGCGTGTGTGTCCTTGCGAACGATGCGAATCACTTCGCTGGAACGGCGCTGCGCCATGCGCTGCGCCGCGCGAGTGCGGTCCAGCACGTCACCGGCAAGCTGCCCGCAGGCGGCATCGATGTCGTCACCACGGGTCTTGCGCACCGTGGTGACCACACCCGCCGCCAACAGGATCTGAGCAAAGGCCTGCACCACAGGTTTGGGCGAGCAGGTCAGCCCCGAACTGGGGAAGGGGTTGAACGGGATCAGGTTGATCTTGACGGGCAACCGGTGGCGCTGAATCAAGTCCAGCAATTCGCGCGCGTGTGCCGGCTGGTCGTTGACCCCGTCGAGCATGCAATATTCAAAGGTCAAAAAGTCACGCGGAGCGGCGGGCAAATACCGCGAGCAAGCCTGCATCAGCTCATCGAGCGGGTACTTGCGGTTCAGCGGCACCAGGTCGTCGCGCAGCACGTCATTGGGCGCGTGCACCGACACCGCCAAGGCCACAGGACAGTCGGCGGCCAAGCGATCCATCATGGGCACCACACCGGACGTGGACACCGTGACCCGGCGGCTCGACAGGCCATAGCCTTGGTCATCAAGCATCACTCGCAAAGCCGGCACCAAAGCATGGTAGTTCTGCAGCGGCTCGCCCATGCCCATCATCACCACATTGGTGATCACGCGCTCTTGCGTACCGAGGTGCCGACGCAAAAAATGCTCTGCGTGCCAGAGCTGGGCCAGAATTTCACCGGTGCTCAGGTTGCGCGAGAAGCCTTGGTGACCGGTCGAGCAAAAACGGCAGCCCACGGCGCAACCCGCCTGGGACGACACACACAATGTGCCGCGATCGGTTTCGGGAATGAACACGGTTTCCACCGCGTTGCCGTCGCCCACATCAAACAACCACTTGATGGTGCCGTCGGCGGAATCTTGGCGCGACAGCACCGGCAGGGTTTTGACTTCACACACGGAAGGCAATTTGTCGCGCAGGCTTTTGGCCAGATCGCTCATCTGAGCGAACTCGGACGCACCGCGCTGGTGGATCCAACGAAACAGCTGGGTGGCGCGAAAGCGCTTTTCACCCAGCTGCTCACACCAGGCGG
>JBEIEH010000262.1:0-3672 GCA_040383055.1 Burkholderiaceae bacterium | reverse complement strand
TGGCCGCGCCCGATCTGCAGCAAGGCCGCATCGCGAATGGCGCGTTTGCCCAGGCCTGGCGCGAGCTGCAACACCAGCCACCCAACGCGCTGATTTGGGGCTTTCGCAAACAAGCGGTGGACTACCGGGTGAGCGTGACCGACGCACGCGGTGTGGTGGTGTTTGATTCGGCCGGAGAATGGGTGGGGCGCGACCACTCGCGCTGGAACGATGTCTACCTGACCCTGCGCGGGCAATACGGCGCGCGCTCCACCCTGTCAGACCCGCAAGACCCGAGCAGTTCGGTCATGCATGTGGCCGCGCCGGTGCGCGATGGCGAGCGCATCATCGGCGTGCTGACGGTGTCCAAGCCCACCGTCACTTTGCGGCCCTACATTGAGCGCAGTCAGCAACGCATCTTGGCCTGGAGTGGCTGGATGTTGGGTCTGACCCTGCTGCTGGGCTTGCTGCTGAGCTGGTGGCTGGCAAGCTCGGTGTCGCGCCTCAAGCGCTACGCGCAAGCGGTGGCCGATGGCCAGCGGGTGGAGCTGCCACGGCTGGGGCGCATCAGCGGGCGCACCGAGCTCAACGACCTGGCGCAGGCGCTGGAGGCCATGCGCCAAAAGCTCGAAGGCAAAGCCTATGTGGAGCAGTATGTGCACAGCCTGACGCACGAACTCAAAAGCCCACTGACCGCGATACAAGGCGCCGCCGAGCTGCTGGCCGAAGACCTGCCCGCCGCCGACCGCGCCCGTTTCAGCGCCAACAGCCTGCACCAGGTGGAGCGACTGCGGGTGTTGGTGGACAAGCTCTTGGCCCTGGCGGCGGTGGAGCATTTGCAGCAAGCCCCCGATGTGCAAACGCTGGACTGGGTGGCCTTGAGCCACGACACCCTGGCCGCCTGTGCGCTGCAGGCCGAGCGCGCGGGCGTGCGCCTGCAGTGGCAAGGCCCCGACGAAGCCTGGGTGCAGGCCGACCGGTTTTTGCTGGGGCAGGCCATGGTCAATTTGCTGGACAACGCGCTGGCCTTTGCGCCTGAAGGATCGGCGCTGGAGGTGGGCCTGCAGCGCAGCGAGGGGCGCTGGCTGTGGCGCGTGCGCGACCACGGCCCCGGCGTGCCCGACTACGCCTTGGCCCGTGTGTTTGAGCGGTTTTATTCGCTGCCCGGGCCGCGCCGCCCCAGCAAAAGCAGCGGCCTGGGCCTGTGTTTGGTGCATGAGGTAATGGCATTGCACGGCGGCGAGGTGGCGGTGCGCAATGTGCGCGAGGGCGATGCGGTGCGGGGCTGCGAAGCCACGCTGGCGCTGCCTGTGGCCGGGCGCTGATTTCACACCCATTTCACATTCGCTGCGCGGTCAGCGCACACCCGATTTCTAGACTGGGTTCTCCTGTGACCGATGTGGAGAGACCCATGAACAAACACCCCCTGTTCTTCAAACTGCTGACCGCTGTGGCGCTGCTGACGCTGCTGTGGATGGCGCTGCTGCTGGTGCGCGGCGTGGTGCACGAACGCACCAGCTACCGCGACACCGCCATTCACGATGTGTCCAGCCTTAATGCCGGCCAACAAACCGTGACCGGCCCATTCATCTATTGGCCCTACACCGAGAGCTACCCGGTGCAGACCGCCGGCGAGGCCAACACCACCGTCACCACCCGCCGCAGCGAGCAGCGCGCGCTGCTGCGCTTTGCCCACACCCTGTCGGTGGACGCCACGCTCAACACCGAGGTGCTCAAGCGCGGCGTGTTTCCGGTGACGGTCTACCAAACCGACCAGCGCTTGAGTGGGCAATTCGCCGCCCAAGAGCCGCCGTTGCTCACCCCCAAGCAGCCGGGCGGCACCCTTGCCATGGGGCGACCCTGGCTGGTGTTTCAGGTGTCTGATTTGCGTGGCTTGAGCGGCACACCGGTGCTGCAACTCGGCGGGCGCGAGTTGACGGTGTTTTCAAGCACCCTGCCCGGCTTGGGCGCGGTGCTGGCGGCCGAACTGCCCGACAACACACCCGCCGACAGCTGGAGCCGCGAGTTGGCCTTTGAGCTGCGGTTTGGCTTGGGCGGCACCGGCTCCATCGGCTGGGTGCCACTGGGCGACACCACCGACATGGCCTTGCGCGCCAACTGGCCACACCCGCGCTTTGGCGGCGACTTTTTGCCACGCGAACGCCGCATCAGCGCCGAGGGCTTTGAGGCGCGCTGGGCCACCACCTCGCTGGCCTCACAGGCCCAGCAACAACTCACCGCCCAACTGAGCAGCGGCGAGCGCGAGCGCGGCCTTGTCATGGAGCGCATGCAGGTCGATCTGATTGAGCCGCTGGACATCTACCAACAAACCGACCGCGCCACCAAATACGGTTTGCTGTTTGTGCTGCTGACCTTTGTCGCCTTCTTTTTGTTTGAGATGCTCAAACGCTGGCGCATCCACCCCATGCAGTACCTGATGGTGGGCGCGGCCTTGACGGTGTTTTTCCTGCTCTTGCTGTCGTTGTCTGAGCGGCTGGGCTTTGCTTGGGCTTATGGGGTGGCCACCGGCGCCTGTCTGGGCCTGCTGACGGTGTACCTGAGCGCGGTGCTGGGTGGCTGGCGGCGCGGGCTGGGCATGAGTGGCTTGTTGGTGGCCTTGTACGGCTTGCTCTACGGCATCTTGATGTCGGAAGACAACGCGCTGCTGATGGGCTCGTTGCTGCTCTTTGGCGCACTGGCCGCCGCCATGCTGGTCACGCGCAAGCTCGACTGGCACGCCTTGGGCAACTGATCGCCATGGCCACCTATTTGCACGTGACGCCCGCGCTGGCGCTGGCGGTGGTGATCGGCCCCCAGCGGGTGCCCTGGCCCTGGTGGCTGGTGGGCGCGCTGGTGGCGGTGGCGCCCGACGCCGACATGCTGCTGGTGCGCTGGCACATCGACGTGTACGGCGGCACCTACGGGCACCGGGGCTTCACCCATTCGCTGGGCATGGCCGCGCTGCTGGCCTGCGCCGCCTGGCTACTGGCGCGGGCCAGGCCCACGCAGCGCGCGCGCAGCGGCTGGATCGCCGCCTACATTGGCCTGTGTCTGCTGTCGCACCCGCTGTTGGACGGTGTGATCAACCGAGGCATTTGCAGCGCCTGGCTGTGGCCGCTGCACGGCGAGCGGCTGTGCATGCCTTGGCGCCCGGTGCCCATGGCGGGTGTGCCGCTGTTTGGCGCTGAGCGGCTGGGGCGCGAGCTGCTGTGGCTGGGCACGCCGCTGCTGTGTTTTACCGCTTTGGGCTGGGGGCTTCGGCGGCTTATCATGGCAGGTTGCCCTGCAGAGCCGAAACACCGTGAAACCGAACGACACCCCTGCCATCGCCACGCCTGAGACCGGCACCTACCTGGGCGCCAGCGCCTCGGTGCTGGCGGTGCGCGGCGCGCGCACCCACAACCTCAAGAACATCGACATCGACATCCCCACGCACCAGCTGGTGGTGATCACCGGGCTGTCGGGATCGGGCAAGTCGAGTCTGGCCTTTGACACGCTGTACGCCGAGGGACAGCGGCGTTATGTGGAGAGTTTGTCGGCCTATGCGCGGCAGTTTTTGCAGCTGATTGACAAGCCCGATGTCGTCCTGATCGAGGGCCGGGCACCGGCGATTGCGCTTTAGCTACATGCCACCCGCCACAACCCCCGATCCACCGTGGGCACGGTGACCGAGATTCACGATTACCTGCGCCT
>JBEIEH010000261.1:0-3679 GCA_040383055.1 Burkholderiaceae bacterium | reverse complement strand
TTGATGAGGGTGGCGAGTTCGCTCGCGTCGATCTCACCGTTGCTGGCGGCGCCGTCAAAGGCTAGGTTGAACGCTTGTTGCGCACCAGCAGGTGGTGCGGCTGGGGCTGTGGTGGCCGCCGCCGGTGATGCGGCAGGGCTGTTGACCGGGGGCTGCGAGCCTGGCGGCAGGCGGCGCTGGTATTCGCTGAGGATTTGCGGTTCGGCGTCGGCGGGGAAGGAAACGCCTTCGGCGTCTTCGGTGCTGCGGATCAGCAGCTGGCCCAGCGACTGGCCTTTGGAGATGGCGGTGAGCGCCACTTGGCGGGCCGAGTAGGGGCCTTGTTCGCCACGGTCGGTGACCACAAAAAACGCCGCCTGGCTGCTGAGCACACCGGCTGGGCGCGCGGGTGGGGCGCTGCGTTGCGGGGGGCGACTGATGCCAGTGAGGTTGCCGCCCAGGTTCATGCCACCCAGGATGAGCGGGCCGTTGCCCGATTCGAGGCCTTTGCCCAGACCTTCCAACGCCGAGCGTTGGGCCTGGATCATGTTGAATTCGGCAAAACCGTCGTTGGTGGCGAGCTGCATGCCTTTGGCTTGCAGCGCGAGCTGGGCTTCTTGTTTGCCGAATTCGCGCAACAGGGCAAAGCTGGCTTCGTCCAGCGCCAGCGCCATGTCAAACACGCGGCCGATGTCGATGCCCAGGGGCACAAATTCGCTGCGGGCGAGGTTTTTGACGTCTTCGCTCAAGGCCTCGGCGTCGACGTTGGACACCACATTGAGGATGGGCATGCGCTGGGCGCGTTGGCCCACGGCGGCGCGCAGCTGGTTGAACATGCGGCCGTTGAAGGCGGTTTCGATGTTCGACTCCGACCCGGCGTGTTGGCCGCCCAACTCGATGACCAGGCGCGCCGGGTCGGTCACCTTGACCGTGTACGACAAGCTGCCGCGCATGGCGACCACGTTGGCGGAGTTCAGGTCTTTGTATTGGCCGAGTTCGGTGCGGGGGGCGTCGAAGCGCTTTTCGCTGAGCCGCACAAAAAACACTTCACAGATGAAGTGGTTGGCGTCGGTGAATTTGTCGATCAGCAGGTGACCGAGGAAGGGGATGTTGGCGGTGTCGAGCTGGACGGTGGTGCCCGGGTTGACCTTGCCGATGTACTTGCCTTCGCGAAAGAAGAGCACACATTCGTCGCTGCGCACCGTGAGCTTGGTGCCGCGCGGAATGGACTTGTCGGGGTGTAGGTAGATGAGGTCGTCCGCCCGTTCGGCCGGACGGGCCACGTACATCGACTTTGTTTCTTTGCTGAACCAGCCTAAAACCATGTTGTCCTCAGTGGGTCATTGCCCGTTGGTGGGGTCTTCGTAGGGCCGGCGGTCGCTGGCTTTGGGCAAGGGCGACGCGCTGCGCCCGGCCAGCAGCGGCAGGGCCAGTGTGAGCAGCAGCGAGATGCCAATGACACCCCAGACCGGGGTGGGCACGTCGTTGACTTGGGCGATGTCGCCGCCATAGACCACAAACATGCCGATGGTGGTGACGACGGTGACCAACAAGGACACGATATTGAGCCCCAGGGTGACCGCGCCGTAGGTGAAGTCGTCGGCGCGCATGAGCTTGAACAGCGGGCCTTGCCAGACCACCACGTACACATGCGCCAGCATCACGCCGAGCAGCGCCAAGTTGCCCGGCAGCTGCAGCGATGGCCATCCACACAGCAACCACAGCAGCGGCGGCAGCACGAGGGTGAAGATCAGTCGGGTCATCATGCGGTGTGGCAGACGGTTTGCAAAATCCAGCGCTCTTCGTCGGTGAGGGGGGCCAGGGCCTTGTCGAGTTGCTGACGGCGGATGGCGGGGGCGTAGTGCTCAAACTCGAACCCGCATTTAAGCATTTGTGTCAGGCTGTTGACCGCTTCGCTGATTTTGGAGATGTCGCTGATGCGTCCGCCAATGGAGAGCACCCATTTTTGCACCTGGCCTTGGTGCTCTTCGTCGAGCGCTGGGTTGGCCAAGGTGGTGGCGCGCACCCAGTCGGTTTGCGGGTAGAGGCGGGCGTAGGCGGGGTACTTCACATCGGGTTGCTGCAGGCGATTCATCAGGCCCCGGCCGTGGCGGATGGCGGGGTAGTAGCGCACGTCGGCGTCGTGCACCGAGCCAGGGGCGGTTTCCATGGGCGCAAACACCGGGGCATTGAGGCTTTCGCCCAGGCTGTGCAGCATGACGCAGTGGCCCTCAAAGGTGACGTCGCGACTGGCGTAGCCGCCAATGGTGCTCATGCGCACCTTGAGGCTTTCATCGACCAAGCAGGTGCCCAGCACGAGTGAGTTTTCCAGCACACAGTGGGTGGCGCGGATGCTGCCAAACACGATGGCGTTGCGCAGGTAGACGCCTTGGTTGACGGCGATGTCGCCTTTGACGATCACGCGCGCGGCGTCCATGCCGTCTTGCAGGCTGGGCAAGGCTTGCAGCGGGTCGTAGCGGCAGTTGAGTGAGCCGTTGATGGTGATGCCGGAGTCGAGCTGGATGCGGTGGCTGCCGGGGTTGAGCACCGTGTCGCCGCGCGAGACCACGGGGCCTTGCACCCGCACGTCGCCGCGCAGCTCCAGCGATCGGCCATAGACCGAGCCGCCAATGAGCACCGCTTGTTCGCTGCCGTCGATGAGCACCGGAAACACCAGCTCGCGTTCGCTGGTGGGAAACACGCTGCCGGCCACCGATCGGTTGACCACCACGTTGCTGCCTTGTTGTTGCACGGCCATGGTCATTTCTCCAAAACGCTGAGCTTGCCCGAGCCCAGAAAGTCTTCAAACAGCGCGAGGGCGTCGGCCGATATGAGGTTTTTCTTGGCCAGCGAATCGGCCGCTTTGCCCAGTCGCACCACCTCGTCGGGGGTGGGGGCGCGGTGGCTGTGCTGCGGCACTTGCTGGGCGATGCGCTGTTTGGCTGCACTGCCGTTGAACGCGGCCAGACTGTCGTCTGCCACTTGCAGCGACACAGGCTGATCGCCTTGCACGCGCAAGGCGGCGTGGCCGCTGAGCACGGTCAGGTCCTTGCCAGACGATATGGCCAGGCCTTGTACACACAGGGTGTCGTTGCTGCGCCGTTGGCCCAGTCCAGCGTCGGTGTAGGCCTTGAGGGTGTGGTCGAGCGCGTCCAGCGAATGGATCACCTCGTCAAGCCGGCTGGTTTTGAGCAGTTTGAGTGTTTCGTCGAGGTTGGCCGAGCGCGCCGAGAGGCGCTTGAGGTCCATCTCAATGGGCAGGCTGTGTGCGTCTTCGTAGGGCACACGGGCGGCCTTGACGGCGGGGGCGATGTCTTCGAGCTTGATGCGGAAGATGTGCTCACCAATGGTGCGCAGCTTGCTTTGGTAGTCGTCGGTGATTTTCTGGAAGTTCTGGTTGTAGAGCTCGTAATTCAGGCCCACGCCCACCAGCGAGCGGTCGTAGCGGGTGCGGATGTCTTGAAAAAACGCTTCAAGCTTGCCTTTGAGACCGGTGGCATCGGCCACTTTTTTGCCGACCTCGATTTGCAGCGTCGATTCGGTCTGCACCTCAATGCGCCCGCGGGTGGCCAGGAAGTCTTCTTCCATTTGCTGTTTGGTGCGTTCCAGCATGGCGGTGGTGGCTGCCACCCCGCCAACGACCGCCACCGTCTGTTTGTTGATGGCGCTGACGATCATTTCACCGACTTCTCTCATTTCG
>JBEIEH010000260.1:0-3727 GCA_040383055.1 Burkholderiaceae bacterium | reverse complement strand
TCCACACCGCTGACCACTTTCACGCTGATGACCGGGGCGAGGTACTCCTCGCTCCAATCCTGTTCGGTGGCGGGCTGGGTGTGAGCGCCTGGCACGGCGGACAACATCGCCAAGGCCTCGGGGCAGCAGCGCATCTCCACGCCCTTGGCGGCGTACACGGCGCCGATCTGCGGCAAAAAAGCGGCCGCCACACCGCGCGCCACCAACAGGCTCTCGGTCGCGTTGCAGGGGCTGTATTTCTGAGTTTTGGCGTTGTCGGCCACCTTCACCGCCATCGCTATGTCACACGGGTCGTCTACATAGGTGTGGCAATTGCCGTCCAGGTGTTTGATGACCGGCACCTTGGCCTCGGCGCTGATGCGCTCGATCAAGCCCTTGCCGCCGCGCGGGATGATCACATCCACATACTGCGGCATGGCAATGAGCTGACCCACGGCCGCGCGGTCGGTGGTGGGCACCAGCTGCACCGCGTGGGCAGGCAAGCCAGCATCCAACAGGGCCTGCTGCACCAGCGCTGCAAGCGCTCGGTTGCTGTCGATCGCCTCCGAGCCGCCGCGCAAAATGCACGCGTTGCCGCTTTTGATCGAGAGTGAGGCGGCCTCGATGGTGACGTTGGGCCGGCTCTCGTAAATCATGCCGAAGACGCCGATGGGCACACGCATTTGCCCCACCCGGATGCCGCTGGGCATTTGTTTCATGCCCGAGACCTCGCCAATGATGTCGGGCATGGCCGCGAGCTGTTCGCAGCCCTCGGCGCAGGTCTCGATGACCTTGGGTGTGAGCTTCAACCGGTCCACCATCGGTTCGGCCAAGCCGGCGGCGCGGGCGCGCTCCAGGTCTTTGGCGTTCTCGGCCTGCAGCGGCGCCAGGTTGGCGCGCAGCAACGCCGCCAGGCCGCGCAGAGCGCGCTGTTTGGTCGCCGCACTGGCCTTGGCCATCAGCGCCGACGCCGCTTTGGCCTGCCCGCCCAGGGCGCTCATCAATTCGGTGGTGGACATCGCATTCATGCCCAGATTCTCGCACCTTGAGAGAGGCCAGACCGAACGACTCACGGCAGGCACCCGAAACAAGGGACACAGCTCCGGAGCGCGTGCCTGCGGCCAGGGCACCCGTGGATCCGGCTTGGCCGGTCCACCGGGTGCGTCCCCCCGCGCAGCAAGGGGGGACGCCGCGTCAGCGGCGCAGGGGGGCTTTCTCTTTCTGGGGCGCGACAGCGCCCACCACCCGCATCGCCAACTGCTGCAAGGCCGCCCACGGGTCGGCTGGCCAGTCCTTGGCTTTGAGGCCTTTGACGATGCCGTCCACCGTGTGGGCGTCGACCAGCCAGCGCGCCGTCTGCGCGGTGCGCAGATTGGGCAAAACCCGCTCCATGAGCCTTTCTTTGGCGCCCCACACCCGGTTCTCGCGCAAGGCCATGGGCAGGGGTTTGCCGGCGTCCAGCGCCAGACGCACACGGTGCAGGGTGCGGATGTCGTCGGACAAGGCAAAGTGCACCAGCACCGGGGTTTCGCCCTCGGCCTGCAAGCCATCGAGCATGCGCTGCACCCGCTGCGCTTGGCCGGCCAACACTGCCTCGGCCAATTTGAACGGCGTGTAGCGCGCCACATTGAGCACCGCCGACTGCACCTGCTCCAGCGACAACTCGCCAGGTGGGTGCAGCAGCGCGAGCTTCTGAATCTCTTGGTGGGCCGCCAGCAAATTGCCCTCCACCCGATCGGCAAAGAACTGCAGGGTGCGTTGCCCTTCGTCGCCCGCCATCACCCGTTGGCCGTTGGTTTGCAAGCGCTGGGCGATCCAGGCCGGCAAGGCACCGCGCTCCACCGGATCCACCTTGACCAACACGCCATTGGCGTCCAAGGCGGCGAACCAAGCGCTTTTCTGGGTGGCGCTGTCCAGCCGGGGCAGCACCACCAGGGTCAAAGTGCTGTCATTGCCTGCAGCCTGTTCGGCCACCTGCTGCAGCACCTGCGAGCCGTCTTTGCCCGGTTTGCCGGAGGGGATGCGGATTTCGATCAGCTGCTTGTCGGCAAACAAGCTGAGCGCGCCGCCTGCGGCCAGCACCGCGCTCCAGTCGAAGTGCGCGCCGGCCACGGTGAACACGCTGCGCTCGCTGTGCCCCGCTGCGCGCGCAGCGGCGCGGATGGCGTCGGCCGCTTCTTGCACCAACAGCGGCTCGTCACCGTGCACGGTGTAGAGGGGTTTTAGGCCCCGCTGCAGCTGGGCGGGCAACTGGTTGGCCGCGACTTGCATGGCTCAGCGTGGCAGGCGCACCGCAGCGAGGCGGCGCACCATTTGCTGCACCAAGTCGTCGCGCATTTCGCGGTACAGCATGTCTTCTTCCGCCTGCTTGGGCAGCACCGCGGTTTCGCGAAAGCCGATGTCGCGCTCCAGCACCAGCTCGGTGGTGTCGATCAGCTCGCGGCCCTGCTGGGTGAGCACCGCGAAACGCCAGCGGTGGCGCAGCTGCAGCTCGCGCACCTCGCCGGTGGCGGTTTGGCCCACCACCGTGCGCTCGCGTTGGTCGGCCTGCACCCGCAACACCACCGGCTGCACACCCGCGGGCGCAGCGCCAGCGCCGAGCACCGTCAAGCCACTGGCCTTGAGTTCAACGTTCAGGGCTTGCGCCACCGGACCGCTCACCCCTTCAAAGCGGATGACGGCGAAGTCGTAGGTCGGCGCTTGGCGCAGCCGAAAGCCACAAGCGGACAGCGCCGCCACTGCGGGCACGGTCGCACCCCAGCGCAGCAGTTGGCGGCGATCGGCGTTGGTCATCACAGCACCACGTTGACCAAGCGGCCCGGCACCACAATCACCTTTTTGGGCGCAGCGCCATTGGCCTGTTTCACACAAGCCTCACTGGCCAACGCAGCCGCCTCAATCGCGGCTTTGTCCGCGCTGGCGGGCACGGTCACACTGCCACGCAGCTTGCCGTTGATCTGCAGCATCAGCTCGATCTCGTCGCGCTGCAGGGCCGACTCGTCGACCTTGGGCCATGGGGCGTCCAACAACTCACCGAACTGAGCGGCATAACCCAAGGTCTGCCACAAGGTGTGGGTGATATGCGGCGTGGCCGGGTACAGGCAGCGCAAAAGAATGGAGAAGCCTTCGGCCAACGCGGCGGCGTCGCCCGAGCTGCCGTCGGACTTGAAGTCCTCTAGCGCGTTGAGCATCTTCATCGCGCCCGACACCACGGTGTTGTATTGCATGCGCTGGTAGTCGTAGTCCACCTGCTTGAGCACGGTGTGCGTCTCCAAGCGCAGCGCCTTGGCCGCCTTGCCCAAGGCGACGGTGCCCAAGCTGGCCAGTTGCGAGCCCTGCTCGGGCGTTTGCGCATGGAGCTTGTGACCAAAGGCCCACACGCGGCGCAAGAAGCGGTAGCTGCCCTCCACCGCCGCGTCGTTCCACTCGAGTGTGGCCTCGGGCGGCGCGGTGAACATGGTGTACAAGCGCGCGGTGTCGGCGCCGTATTTCTCAATGAGGTCTTGTGGGTCGACGCCGTTGTTCTTGGACTTGGACATGGTGCCCACGCCTTCGTAGTCGATGGCGGTGCCCACCGGCAAACGGCCGTCGCCGCTGTCGGCTTCGTTCTTGAGCTTGGCGCCAACGACTTTGCCGGTCTCGTCGAGCACATGCTCCACATCGTGCGGCCAGAAATAGTCTTTGCCGCCCTTGGCAGTGCGGCGGCTGTAGATGTGGTTGAGCACCATGCCCTGGGTCAGCAGCTTGG
>JBEIEH010000259.1:0-3735 GCA_040383055.1 Burkholderiaceae bacterium | reverse complement strand
GGCCACGCAACCCGACCTGTGGCTGCTCGACGAGCCCACCGCCAGCCTGGACCCGCACGCCAAGCGCGAGGTGGAGGCGCTGATCGCCCAGTTCACCAGCGAGCCCTGGTCCACCGAGCGGCCAGCGCCGGCGCTGATGTGGGCCAGTCACAACCTGGGCCAGGTCAAACGGCTGGCCGCCCGGGTGTTGTGCCTAGAGGCCGGTCGGGTGCTGGTGGACGCCACTGTCAACGATTTTTTCAACGCCGATTGGTTGGCATCCCGCTCGCCAGAGGCATTCGCTTTTGTACAAGGAGAAACCTCATGACATTGAATCACCCCCTCCGCGCTGCGCGCGACCCCCTCAAGGGGGCGGCACCTGCCGACCGGCAAAGCCGGATCGGTGGCGCCCTTGCCAAGGCATTGGCGCTCGCAAAATCCGGCGCGCTGGTCGCTGGGTTGGTACTCGGCTCGGTTGCCTGGGCGCAGTCCAGCATCGTGGTGGCGTCCACCACGTCGACCGAGCAATCGGGCTTGTTTGGGCACATCTTGCCGCAGTTCAAGCAGGCCACTGGCATTGACGTCAAGGTGGTGGCGCTGGGCACCGGTCAGGCCATCGATATGGCACGCCGTGGCGATGCCGACGTGCTGTTTGTGCACGACAAGGTGGCCGAGGAGAAGTTCGTCGCCGACGGTTTTTCGGCCAAGCGCCACGAGGTGATGTACAACGACTTTGTGCTCATTGGTCCCAAGTCCGACCCCGCTGGCACCAAGGGCAAGGACATTGTCGCGGCCATGAAAAAACTGGCTGGTGCCAACGCACCCTTTATTTCGCGCGGTGACAAAAGCGGCACCCACGCCGCCGAGTTGCGTTTCTGGAAAATGACCGACACCGACGCCAACAAGGGAAGCGGCTACAAAGAGTGTGGCTGTGGCATGGGCCCGGCACTCAACATCGCCTCCAGCAGCGGCTCGTATGTGTTGGCCGACCGTGGCACTTGGCTCAATTTCAAAAACCGGGCCGATTTGACGGTGCTGGTGGAAGGCGATCAGCGCCTGTTCAACCAGTACGGCATCATGTTGGTGAGTGCGGCCAAGCACCCTCAGGTCAAAACCGCTGAGGGCCAGAAGTTCCTGGACTGGGTGGTGGGCTCAGCCGGTCAAGCGGCGATTGCCAGCTACAAAATTGGTGGTGAGCAGCTGTTCTTCCCGAACGCCGCCAAGTAAACATCGCGCTGCTCAGGGGCCAAAGCCAAACCGGTTGATCCGCATCTGCCCTTCGGGGCTGAGCAGCAACTGGACCAAGGCTTTGGCCGCGTCTTTCTGGGTGCCCGATTTGAGCAGTACGCCTTCGTAGTTCAGCTTGGGGTACATCGCGGTGGGAACCACCCACATCGAACCCGAGGCCACCCGGCCTTGGTGCAGCACCTGTGCCAAGGTGACGAAGGCCAGGTCGACTTGATCGGTGCGCGCTGCTTCCAGCGCCTGCGCCAACGAGTCGACAGGTTTGAGTTTGGGGGTGAACCGTTCGGCCAGGTTCATGGCCTCCAACACTTTGATGACAGCGTCGCCGTGCGGGTCTTTGTCGGGGGCCGCCAATGCCACGCTGCGGATGTGAGGCCGGCCCAGTACCGAGCCGGTGGCGTCCACTCGGCTGATGCGATTCGCCCACAGGGTGAGCTTGCCTTGGGCGTAGACAAAGCGCCCATTGGCCTCCGCCAGTCCCTCTTTCTCCAGTTCTTCGGCCTGTTTGGCGTTGATCCCCAGCCACAGATCGAAGGTGCCGGTTTTCACTTTGGGCAGCAGGGTGGCGCTGTCTTCCGAGGTGATTTTGAGGGTGTGCCCCGTCTGCCGCTGAAACACAGCGCCCACGCTTTTGAGCGGCGCCACCATCAGGCTGTCGGTTGCGATTTGAATCTCTGCGGCTGTGAGCGACAGCGGCGCTGCGATCAGCATAGCCAAGAGGGTGTGTCCGATGTTCATATGAAATAAATCTCCGTACCAAGGCGGAGCAGCGCTCGCGCCGGTGGGCAACATGTGTCTCCCGGTTGTTCGATTGCGCAACACAAATCGGCCATTTTGCGAAGGATCACGCGTGGCACGGATGTTGTGGCGTGTGTTGCAGCCTCCCGAAGGCTATTCACTTCCAACACCATTTTGCAAGAGGACGACACATGATCTACGCAGCCCCAGGCCAAGCCGGCGCCAAAATCCAGTACAAGCCCCGCTACGACAACTTCATTGGCGGCAAGTTTGTGGCCCCTGTCAAAGGCCAATACTTTGACGTGATCACCCCCATCAGCGGCAAGGTCTACACACAAGCCGCGCGGTCGGACGCCGCCGACATCGAGCTGGCTCTGGACGCCGCCCACGCCGCTGCCGATAAGTGGGGCAAGACCGACGCCGCCACCCGCGCCAACATCCTGCTGAAAATCGCCGACCGCATTGAGCAAAACCTCGAAGTCTTGGCCTATGCCGAAACCGTGGACAACGGCAAAGCCATCCGCGAAACGCTCAACGCCGACATCCCGCTGACCGTCGACCACTTCCGCTACTTTGCCGGCTGCGTGCGCGCCCAGGAAGGCGGCATCAGCGAGATCGACGAGAACACCATGGCTTACCACATCCACGAACCGCTGGGCGTGGTGGGTCAGATCATTCCGTGGAACTTCCCGATCCTGATGGCCGCTTGGAAGCTGGCTCCTGCGCTGGGCGCTGGCAACTGCGTGGTCTTGAAGCCCGCCGAGTCCACCCCGATCTCCATCCTGATTTTGGTGGAGCTGATCGCTGATCTGTTACCCCCGGGCGTGCTCAATATCGTCAACGGTTTTGGCCGCGAAGCCGGCATGCCGCTGGCCAACAGCAAGCGCATCGCCAAGATCGCCTTCACCGGCTCCACCAGCACGGGCCGCGTGATCGCCCAGGCCGCCGCCAACAACCTGATCCCCGCTACGCTGGAACTGGGCGGCAAGTCGCCCAATATCTTCTTTGCCGACGTGATGGACAAGGACGACGCCTTCCTCGACAAAGCCATCGAAGGTCTGGTGCTGTTCGCGTTCAACCAGGGCGAGGTCTGCACCTGCCCCAGCCGCGCACTGATCCAGGAAAGCATCTATGACAAGTTCATGGAGCGCGTGCTCAAGCGCGTGGCCGCGATCAAGCATGCCAACCCGCTGGACACCGACAGCATGATGGGCGCGCAGGCTTCCAAAGAGCAGCTGACCAAGATTCTGAGCTACCTGGACCTGGGCAAACAAGAAGGTGCGCAAGTCCTGGCCGGTGGTGGCCAAGCACAGCTCGGCGGCGATCTGGACGGCGGCTACTACGTGCAGCCCACGCTGTTTAAGGGCCACAACAAGATGCGCATCTTCCAAGAAGAAATCTTCGGACCCGTGCTGGCCGTGACCACCTTCAAGGACGAAGCCGAAGCCCTGGCGATTGCCAACGACACGCTGTACGGCCTGGGCGCTGGCGTGTGGAGCCGCAACGGCAACGTGGCCTACCGCATGGGCCGCGCCATCAAGGCCGGTCGTGTGTGGACCAACTGCTACCACGCTTACCCGGCCCACGCTGCCTTTGGTGGCTACAAGGAATCGGGCATCGGCCGTGAAACCCACAAGATGATGCTCGACCACTACCAGCAGACCAAGAACCTGTTGGTGAGCTACAGCGAGAACAAGCTGGGATTCTTCTGACCACCCCTGCGCCGCGCCTGCGGCGCGTCACCCCCTCAAGGGGGCAACGCGAGCGGCCTGG
>JBEIEH010000258.1:0-3805 GCA_040383055.1 Burkholderiaceae bacterium | reverse complement strand
GCTTTTTTTGTGTGGCGCGGCTGGCAGTATTCGAACCCACGACCCCTTGGTTCGTAGCCAAGTACTCTATCCAACTGAGCTACAGCCTCGAAGCTTTGCATTGTAGCACAACTTTTTTGAGCTCTTTTGCAAAAGTTTGGTAGGGCGTGCAGGGCTCGAACCTGCGACCAAGGGATTATGAGTCCCCTGCTCTGACCAACTGAGCTAACGCCCCAACCGAGTCGTCTATTGTAGAGGCGGGGAAGTGAGCGTTGAACCACGCGTCAACGCTGCGCTTGGGTGAGGGCATTGCCCACGAGCTTGGCGGTCACGTCCACGATCTGGATCATGCGCTCATAAGGCATGCGTTGCGGACCGATCACGCCCAAGGTGCCCACCACCCGGCCATCGACCTCATAAGGCGCGGTCACCACCGACAGGTCTTCAAACGGCACCACCTGGCTCTCGCCTCCAATGTAGATGCGCACCCCTTCGGCTTGGTCGGAGACGTCGAGCAAGCGCATGAGTTGGGTTTTTTGCTCGAACAAATCAAACAACTGGCGCAAGTGCCCCATGTCGCTGGAGAACTCGCTCACCCCCAACAGATTGCGCTCACCGGCCACCACCACCTCTTCGCGCTTGGCGATGGCCTCGCTGCCAGCAGCAACAGCGGTTTGCATCAGCAAAGCGATTTCGCCGCGCAGCGCGTCCACCTCGGTGCGCAAGCGCACACGCACCTCGTCCATGGCCAAACCGGCGTATTGGGCGTTGAGAAAGTTGGCGGCCTCTTGCAGCTCAGTTTGGCTGTGGCTGACATGGGTCTGGACGATGCGGTTCTGCACATCGCCGTCAGGCGACACAATGATCACCAGCACCCGGTGCTCAGACAGGCTGAGGAATTCAATGTGGCGAAACACCGAAGCGCGCTTGGGCGCCATGACCACGCCGACAAACTGCGACAGGCTGGAGAGCATGTGCGCCGCTTGGTTGATGATGTGCTGTGGTTGCTCACCCTGCAAGTTGGGCGTGGGCAAACCGCCCAGCGCGTCGCGCTGCACGGTCAGCATGGTGTCCACAAACAAGCGGTAGCCGCGCGCGGTGGGAATGCGACCGGCGGAGGTGTGGGGGCTGGCGATGAGACCCAGCTCCTCTAGGTCGCTCATGACGTTGCGGATGGTGGCCGGCGACAGGTCGAGCCCAGTGGCTTTGGACAGCGTGCGCGAGCCCACGGGTTGTCCGTCGGAGATGTAACGCTCCACCAGCGCTTTGAGCAACAATTTGGCACGATCGTCGAGCATGGCTTTCATTGTACGAAGGCGCGCAAAAAGGCCCTGCACACGTTCGGTGAACCCGGGGCCTGTGTTGTAATTTGCGCACCATGACCCAAGCCCACCGCACCACGCACACCGGACTGCGCTTTCACCATGTGGTGATCGTCGGCAAATACCAAGCGCCGGGCTCGCGCGATGTGGTGTCGCGGCTGGCCGACTTTCTGCACGATCAGGGCTGCGAGGTGTCGCTGGAAGAAGAAACCGCGCTCAACACCGGGCTTCATCACTACCAAGCGCTCAATGTCGCCGGCATCGGCGCCCAATGCGACCTGGCGGTGGTGGTGGGTGGGGATGGCACCATGCTAGGCATTGGCCGCCAACTGGCGCGCTACAAAGTGCCCATGGTCGGCATCAACCAAGGGCGGCTGGGGTTCATCACCGACATTGCGCTGGAGGGATTTGAACAACACCTCAAGCCGATCTTGCACGGGCGCTACGATGCCGACGATCGCGTGCTGCTGGCGGCGTCGGTATGGCGCGACGATCGCTGTGTGTTCGAAGCCACCGCGCTCAACGACGTGGTGGTCAACCGCGGCGCGGTCTCCAGCATGATCGAATTGCGGGTCGAGGTGGACGGCCATTTTGTCGCGACCCAGCGCGCCGACGGCTTGATCATTTCGTCGCCCACCGGATCGACCGCCTACGCGCTGTCAGCCGGCGGACCCCTGCTGCACCCGGCCATTGGTGGCTGGCTGATGGTGCCCATTGCGCCGCACACCTTGTCGAATCGACCGATTGTGTTGCCCGACAGCGGCGAAGTGGCGCTGGAAATTGTCTCAGGGCGCGACGCCAGCGCGCATTTCGACATGCAGTCGCTCACCAGCCTGCTGCACGGCGACAGGATTGTGGTGCGCCGTTCCGAGCACCGGCTGCGGCTGCTGCACCCGGTGGGTTGGAGCTATTTCGACACCTTGCGCAAAAAACTGCACTGGAACGAAAAGGGTTGAGCATGGGCCTGCGCCGCTTGATGCTGAAGGATTTTGTGATCGTGCCAGCGCTGGAGCTGAACGTCGGCACTGGCTTTACTGTGCTGACCGGCGAACCCGGGGCCGGCAAATCGATCCTGATCGACGCGCTGCAACTGCTGCTGGGCGGGCGCAGCGACGCTCTGGTGGTGCGCGAAGGCGCTCCGCGCTGTGAGGTATCGGCCGAGTTCGACACTCCACCATCGTTACAAGCTTGGTTGACCGAGCAGGGGCTGGACCACGACGGCGCGCTGCTGATGCGCCGCACGGTCGACACCGACGGCCGCAGCCGAGCTTGGATCAACGGCAGCGCAGCCACCCTGGCCCAACTCAAACACGCAGGTGGAGCGCTGATCGACATCCACGGCCAGCATGCCTGGCAAAGCCTGACCCGACCAGAGGCGGTGCGCGACTTGCTCGACGGGTACGGCAAGGTGGCCACCCAGGCGCTGCGCCACGCCCACAGCGCTTGGCAATCCGCGCACCAGCAATGGCAACAGGCTCTGCAGCGGCAAGACAGACTGCGTGAAGAACACGAGCGGCTGCAGTGGCAAATCAACGAACTCGGCAAGCTGGCGCCGCAGGAGGACGAATGGACCGACCTCAACCAACGCCACAACCAGCTCTCACACGCCCAAGCGCTGATCGAGGGTGCGCTGGGCGCGGCCCAAGCGCTGGAGGACGACGAACCCAGCGCAGCCCAATTGATCGACCGCGCGCTGGATCGCATTGACCCGTTGCAAGACATCGACACCCGCTTTGCCGCACCGATGGAAGCCTTGCGCAGCGCTTTGGCCCAGGTGCAGGACGCTGCCCACAGCCTCAAGCAGCTGGGGCACCACACCGATCAAGATCCCGATGCGCTGCAAGCCCTGGACGAGCGCTTGGCTTTGTGGATGTCGCTGGCACGCCGCTACCGCTGCACCAACGACGAGCTGCCGGCGCTGTGGCAGCGCTGGCAAACCGAGCTGCGCGAATTGGAACAAGCGCAAGACATCGATTGCTTGGCACAAGAAGCCCAGCGCCTGCACCTGGCGCTGAGCCGCGAGGCCAAAGCGGTCAGCCAACAACGCCAGCGCGCTGCGCGTGCCCTGGCCAGCGCGGTCACCGAGGCGATGCAAACCTTGGGCATGGCGGGTGGCACATTTGAAGTGACGCTCGTGCCACTGGACGCGATCGGTGCGCACGGCGCCGAGGCGGTGGAGTTCTTGGTCGCTGGCCACCCCGGTGCCACGCCCAAACCGGTGGGCAAGGTCGCCTCTGGCGGCGAGTTATCGCGCATTGCGCTGGCGATTTCGGTGGTGACCAGCCAGCTGGGCAGCGCCAACACCCTGATTTTTGATGAGGTAGACGCCGGCATCGGGGGCCAAGTGGCCCACACCGTGGGCGCTCTCCTGCGCCAGCTCGGCGCCGACCGGCAGGTGCTGGCGGTGACGCACTTGGCTCAGGTGGCGGCTTGCGGCCATCAACACTGGCGGGTCAGCAAACGCCTGCAAGACAAGCACACGGTGAGCCAGCTCGACGCGCTCG
>JBEIEH010000257.1:0-3810 GCA_040383055.1 Burkholderiaceae bacterium | reverse complement strand
TAAATGCTCTTGACCAGCGGCAGGTTGGTGAACGGCAGTTCGACCCAACCCAGCACCCGGCTCATAAAAGGTTGCGACACCAAAAAGCCCAACACCAGAATCACCGCGCCGCCCACCACAATGCCCAGGCCCGGCAGATAAAAGTCGCCCGTGATGGGCCGCAGCATGCGCATGGTCAGGCCTTCAACCCAGAAGACAAACAGGTACAGCGCGTACACCGTGAGCGCCACCGGCAAAAAGGTGATGAGGCCACGGAAAAAATAGGAGGACAGGCGTTTCATGCGAGCGATTGTCGCCGTGGCCGAAAACCGCCCGCGCGCGTACGGGCTCCTAGGTCGCGGTCATTGCCAGCCGCCAGCGCGGCGCAGCACAAAACGCTGGCGCAAACTGGGGTCGTCGGCGCTGGTTTCGTGGCGGGTGCTCAGGCGGCGTTCGCCTTCAAAGCCGCGTCCGCAGTCCACCGGATACCCGACCCACACTGCGTGGATGTCCACACCGTCGACCGATTCGTCGAGCACCAATTCACCTTCGCTGATGTCGCCCGATAGCAGGTGGATCGTGCCGTTGGGGGCGGTCCACTGGCCGCGCACCGTCTCGGCGTAGTCGGGGTGGCGTTCCATGCGCAGTGGCGCTTCGGTGGCTGGGCCTTGCGTCGGCTGCAGGCGCAGTTGCCATTGGCCGTAGAGGTGGGTGGTGCCCACCTCGGTCGGGCACTGCAAAGGCGCCGGGGCTGTGGGCGCCGGTGTTTGCGCCAGGGCGGCAGGGCCCCAAGCGGAGGCCAGCAGCGCGCAGACCATTGTCCAGCGGAGCTGGGTGCGGCGGCCCGTCATGGCGCGGCCGCCTTGTTCTGTTGCGCGCGGGCGGCGAATTCGGCGCGCAGCGCGCGCAGCTTTTCGCGGGGGGTCTTCTTTCACTGTGTTCTGGTCCAGCGCCATTTCGGCGATGAAGCGGCTGGGCAGGCCGGGCACGGTTTCGCGCCCTTTTTTCCGCCGCTTGAGCCAGCTCACCACCAAGGTGCGCTGGGCGCGGGTGATGCCGACGTACATCAGCCGGCGTTCTTCTTGCAGGCGCGCGGCCAGGCTTTCGCCGCCCATGTCGCTGGCTTCGTCGTCGAGCTTGAAGGGCAGCAGCCCTTCGTTGACGCCGACCAACATCACATGCGGCCACTCCAGGCCTTTGGAGGCGTGCAGGGTCGAGAGCGTGAGCACGTTTTGGTCTTGTTCACGGTCGGACAGGGTGGAAATCAGCGCGATCGTCTGCACCACTTCCAGCAGGGTCTTGCGCTCGGTGGGCGTCTCGGCGCCGGTTTCGTCCCTCACCACACCGCCACAGCGCCCGGCCATCCAGTCGCAAAACTCGCTCACGTTGTTCCAGCGCGCGGCGGCCACTTTCTCGCTGTCTTCGTTGTCGTACAGGTGCTGCTCGTAGCCGATGTCTTTGAGCCAATCGCTCAGAAAGGTGCGCCCGGCTTCTTGGCCCACGGTGTGGCGGGCGCGGTATTCCAGGTCGTTCACATAGCGGCCAAACTCGTGTAGGCCGGCGATCGCACGAGCATTGACCGCGCTGCCCAGCGAGTGGGAAAACAGCGCTTCGAACAGGCTCAGCTTGTATTGGGTGGCGAAGTTGCCCAGCTGCTGCAGCGTGGTGTGGCCAATGCCGCGTTTGGGTGTGGTCACCGCGCGCAAAAACGCCGGGTCGTCGTTGTTGTTGACCAGCAGGCGCAGCCAGGCGCACAGGTCGCGGATCTCGGCCTTGTCAAAAAAGCTTTGCCCACCCGAGACCTTGTACGGAATTTGCGCGCGGCGCAGCGCGGTCTCGAACGGCCGCGCCTGGTGGTTGGCGCGGTAGAGGATGGCGAAGTCGCGCCACTCTTTGTGCACGCTGTTGGCGCGCAGGCTCTGGATACGCGCCACCGCGCGTTCGGCCTCGTGGTCTTCGTTGTCGCCTTCAGCCACCCGCACCGGCTCGCCCTCGCCCAGATCGCTCCACAGCGTTTTGGGAAACAGCTTGGGGTTGGGGCCGATCACGTTGTTGGCCGCGCGCAGGATGGCGCTGGTGGAGCGGTAGTTTTGCTCCAGCTTGATGACCTTGAGCTGCGGAAAGTCTTGCGGCAGCCGCTTCAAGTTGTCCAGCGTGGCGCCGCGCCAGCCGTAAATCGATTGGTCGTCGTCGCCCACCGCAGTGAAGCGGGCACGTTCACCGACCAGCAGTTTGAGCAGTTCGTACTGGGTGGCGTTGGTGTCTTGGTATTCGTCGACCAGCACATGCCCCATTTTTTTCTGCCACTTCTCGCGCACCTCGGGAAAGTCGCGCAGCAGCTTGAGCGGCAGGGCGATCAGGTCGTCAAAGTCCACCGCTTGGTAGGCGGTCAGCCGCTCTTGGTAGAGCGCCATCAGCCGCGCGGTGCTGCGTTCCAGCTCGTCGCGCGCTTGGGCCAGCGCATCGTCTGCGGTCAGGCCCGCGCCTTTCCAGGCGCTGATGGTCCATTGCCACTGGCGCGCGGTGGCGGTGTCGGTGGTGGTGCCGCAGTCTTTGAGCAAGCTGGTGATGTCGTCGGTGTCCAGAATCGAGAACTGGGGCTTGAGTCCGAGCGCCGAGCCGTCCTCACGCAGCAGCCGCACGCCCAGGGCGTGGAAGGTGCAGATCAGCACCTTCTTGGCGTCTTTGCCCACCAGTTGGCTGGCGCGTTCGCGCATTTCAGCGGCCGCCTTGTTGGTGAAGGTGATGGCCGCAATGCGGTCGGCCGACAGCCCAGCCTGGATCAGCCGCCCGATTTTGTGGGTGATCACCCGGGTCTTGCCCGAACCGGCGCCAGCCAGCACCAGGCACGGCCCACCGAGGTGGTTGACCGCTTCGAGCTGGGCAAGGTTGAGACCGTGGGACATGCGCTGGGTGGGAGGCCTAAGGGCTGCGAATCATAGCCGCCGCCTATGTCGCCCATGGTCTGTGGCCGCTTGAGGGCGCGGCAGCGCCGCGCTACGCTGCGCTGTATCGCACCACACCAGCGGAGTTCGACATGGCACCTCTTGACACACACGCGGAGCAGGCGTCTTGGCTCGATTGGCTGGCCGCACTGGCCTTGGCGTATTGACACATAGCGGGCCGCTATCAATAGCTTTTATCAAATTGCCTTTGATATTCGATAGCCTAGATTTAAGCTGAAGGCTCTGACTTGCCCAGGAGCCTGCCATGTCCCGATTCATCAGCACCCACGCCTTCACCTTGCAAAAGACGGCCTCGTATTACTGCACCCACATCGTGGTGGCCGCTTTGGTGGCGTATGCGGTCACGGGCGATTGGTGGGCGGCCATCGCCCTGAGTTTGTTGGAGCCCACGGTGCAGACCGTGGTGTACTTCTTTCATGAACGTGCCTGGCAGCGGGTGGCGCAACGGCGCCAGCACCCCGCCGTGGTGGCTTGATGCGGGTGGGCGCCATCGGCCTGCCGAGTGACGGGTCTGGCGCCTGCCACAATGCGCGCTGTGCTGCACATCCTCACCATCACCTTCCCGTTTTTTGCCTTGGTGCTGGCCGGTTATGTGGCTGCGCGGCGCCAGTGGTTGCCGATTGCGGCGATCCCTGGGCTCAACGGCTTTGTGCTGTTTTTTGCCTTGCCGGCGATGCTGTTTCGTTTCGGCTCCACCACACCCATTGCCCAGTTGCTCGACGCCGCCGTATTCGGCGTGTACCTGCTGTGCGCCTTGGTCATGGTGGGCATTGCGCTGCTCACCACCTTGTCGGCGCGCATCCGCTGGAACGACGCGGCGCTGGGTGCCTTGGTGGCGGCGTTTCCCAACACCGGGTTTATGGGG
>JBEIEH010000256.1:0-3820 GCA_040383055.1 Burkholderiaceae bacterium | reverse complement strand
GCCCATGATGTAGGCCAGCTGCTTGGCCGCTTCGGTCTTCCCCACACCGGTGGGACCGCTGAAGAGGAACGCGCCAATCGGCTTGTCGGCCTTGCCCAAGCCTGAGCGCGCCATCTTGACGGCAGACGACAGCACTTCTAGCGCCTTGTCTTGGCCAAACACCACGCTCTTCAAGTCGCGTTCCAGCGTCTGCAGCTTGCTGCGGTCGTCGCTCGACACATTGGCGGGCGGGATACGCGCGATCTTGGCCACGATCTCTTCGATCTCGGCCTTGCCAATGGTCTTTTTGCGCTTGGACGCGGTCAGGATGCGCTGCGCCGCGCCGGCCTCATCGATCACGTCGATGGCCTTGTCGGGCAGGTGGCGGTCGTTGATGTACTTGGCCGACAACTCGGCCGCCGCTTGCAGCGCGGCGTTGGCGTATTTGACGCTGTGGTGCTCTTCAAAGCGGCTCTTGAGCCCTTTGAGAATGTCGACCGTTTCCGACACCGTGGGCTCGACGACATCCACTTTTTGGAAGCGGCGCGACAGCGCGGCGTCCTTTTCGAAGATGCCCCGGTACTCTTGGAAGGTGGTGGCGCCAATGCATTTGAGCTGACCGCTGGAGAGTGCCGGCTTGAGCAGATTGGACGCGTCCAAGGTGCCGCCTGAAGCCGCCCCCGCACCGATCAGGGTGTGGATTTCATCGATGAACAGCACCGCATGGGGCTTTTCCTTGAGCTGCTTGAGCACCGCCTTCAAACGCTGCTCAAAGTCGCCCCGGTACTTGGTGCCAGCCAACAAGGCTCCCATGTCGAGCGAATACACCACCGCCTCGGTCAGGATGTCAGGCACTTCGCCCTGGGTGATGCGCCAGGCCAAGCCTTCGGCAATCGCGGTTTTGCCCACGCCGGCCTCGCCCACCAACAGCGGGTTGTTTTTGCGGCGACGGCACAAAATCTGTACCGTGCGCTCGACCTCGTACTCGCGCCCGATAAGCGGGTCGATCTTGCCGTCTTTGGCCGCTTGGTTCAGGTTCAGGGTGAACTGCTCCAGCGGCGACTGCTTGTCGTTGCCCTTGCCCTCACCCGACGATTGCTCCTCGTTCTCGGCGGCGCTCTCGGGCTTGGGCGCTTCAGGCTGGTCGCTCTTGCGGATGCCGTGGGCAATGAAGTTCACCACGTCCAAACGGGTCACACCCTGCTGGTGCAAGTAATACACCGCGTGCGAGTCTTTTTCACCAAAGATGGCGACCAGCACATTGGCGCCGGTGACCTCCTTTTTGCCGTTGCCAGTGGACTGCACATGCATGATGGCGCGCTGAATGACACGCTGAAAACCCAGCGTGGGCTGGGTATCCACATCGTCGGTGCCAGCCACCTGCGGGGTGTTGTCCTTGATAAAGTGAGTCAAGGACTTGCGCAGATCCTCGATGTTGGCCGAGCAGGCGCGCAGCACCTCAGCGGCGCTGGGGTTGTCCAACAAGGCAAGCAACAGGTGCTCGACGGTGATGAAGTCGTGCCGCTGCTGCCGGGCCTCAACAAAGGCCATATGCAAGCTGACTTCTAGTTCCTGGGCAATCATGGGCACATCCTTTGCAGTCGGGGAAAAAACGGGCGCTTCGGTCAGGTATCGGAAGAAACCATGGTGGAGTTGAGGGCTGTTTGTCCTTATTCAACCGGCTCAGACAAGCATTGCAGGGGATGCCCGGCCTGCCGGGCGGTCTGCAGCACCAGCTCCACCTTGGTGTTGGCCACATCGCGGGTGTACACCCCACAAATGCCTTTGCCCTCCAAGTGGATCTTGAGCATGATCTGGGTCGCGGTTTCGCGGTCCTTGTTAAAGAACTCTTGGATCACCTGCACCACAAATTCCATCGGTGTGAAATCGTCATTGAGCAATACCACCTGAAACATTTGGGGCGGCTTGACCTTTTGGGCGCGGCGCTCGAGCACCACCGAGGCATCTCCGCCGGCGGGCGGCTGAATCAGGGGCTTGATGGGTTTGTCGGTTGCCATGAAATCGATTCTAGCGACAGCCACCCACACACTTGGACGTCAAGGGTATGTACGGAGGCAGACAGGCCCACCTTGGAGACAGCTGCGGCCAAAAAGTCACAGCCGATGTGACTGCATCGCCAGGGCACCCCACAAGGCTGTGTACCTGCGTGTTACAGCCACACACAGACACCGATCGCACACGGTGCGGAACCCCACTGGGATGCGCCACAATCCAGCCATGACGTTTCAGCCCTTGTCTCTCTTTCGGCGTGCGTTTGGCCTCGCGCTGTTCAGCCTCTGGCTGACTCCCGTGGCACAGGCCGACCAACCCCAACTGACACTGCCCCGCATCGGCATCACCGCCGGTATGCATGTGATCCAGGCCCAAGTGGCCAGCACGCCAGACCAGCGCACCATCGGCTTGATGTTTCGCACAGAAATGCCCGCCAACGAAGGCATGTTGTTTGTGTTTGAGCGGCCCGCTGGCCAGTGTTTTTGGATGAAAAACACGCTGATCCCGCTCACCGCCGCCTTCATCGCCGACGACGGCACCATCGTCAACCTGGCCGATATGCAGCCCCAAACGCTTGACTCGCACTGCTCCACCGCGCCTGTGCGCTACGTGCTGGAAATGAACCAAGGCTGGTTCACCAAGCGTGGCATCAAAGCTGGCTCGCGCCTCAAAGCCCCCGGGCTTTGGCGCTAACCGCCGCCCTGCCGCGCAACAAAAAACCCCTGCGAACCGATTCGGTCCGCAGGGGTTTTTGTTGTGTACGTTGCGACCGATCAGACGGCGACGCTGGCCAGCAAGCCGTTGAAGGTTTGGCTGGGGCGCATGACTTGCGCCAGCTTGCCGGTGTCGGGCTTGTAGTAGCCACCGATGTCGGCCGGCCGACCCTGCACCGCTTGCAACTCGGCAACGATGGTCGCTTCGTTGGCGGCCAATTGCTGTGCCAGCGGGCCAAACTTGGCGGCCAGCTCGGCGTCGTCGCTTTGGGCGGCCAGCTCTTGGGCCCAATACAGCGCCAAGTAAAACTGGCTGCCGCGGTTGTCCAGCTCCCCGGTTTTGGGGCTGGGCGACTTGCGGTTATCGAGCAGTTTGCCGGTGGCCGCGTCCAGCGTCTTGGCCAGCAGCTTGGCGCGGGCGTTGCCGTTCTTGATACCCAAATCTTCGAAACTCACGGCCAGCGCCAAGAACTCACCCAGCGAGTCCCAACGCAGGTGGTTTTCTTCCACCAGCTGCTGCACGTGCTTCGGCGCAGAACCACCGGCACCGGTTTCGTACATGCCACCACCGGCCATCAGTGGCACGATGGACAACATCTTGGCCGAGGTGCCCAGTTCCATGATCGGGAACAGGTCGGTCAGATAGTCGCGCAGGATGTTGCCAGTGGCGCTGATGGTGTCCAGGCCACGGATCACACGCTCCAAGGTGTAACGCATGGCGCGCACTTGGCTCATGATCTGGATATCGAGCCCGGTGGTGTCGTGCTCGTGCAGGTACATCTTGACCTTGCGGATCAGCTGCGCTTCGTGCGGGCGGTAGGCGTCGAGCCAGAAGACCACCGGCATGCCCGAGTTGCGGGCGCGGTTGACGGCGAGCTTGACCCAGTCGCGGATGGCGGCGTCCTTGACCTGGCACATGCGCCAGATGTCACCCTGCTCGACGTTCTGGGTCAGCAGCACTTCGCCTGTTTCGATATCAGTGATGTTGGCCACACCGTCTTCACTGATTTCGAAGGTTTTGTCGTGCGAGCCGTACTCTTCGGCTTGTTGTGCCATCAGGCCCACGTTGGGCACCGTGCCCATGGTCTTGGGGTCGAACGCGCCGTGCCACTTGC
>JBEIEH010000255.1:0-3890 GCA_040383055.1 Burkholderiaceae bacterium | reverse complement strand
CGGGTGATGCCGTCAAACACCGTGGCCATGGTTTGGGCTTGCTCCAGCCCCATGGTCAACATCACCTGATTGACCACCAGCTTGTGCATGGCCAGGTGGCTGCTGGGCACACCGGCGATGCGTTCGGCCAGCTTGAGCGTGGTGGCCTCTAGGTCGGCGGCGGGCACGCTGTCGTTGGCCAGCCCCCAGGCTGCGGCGGTGCGGCCGTCGATCACATCGCCGGTGAACATCAGTTGTTTGGCCCGCATCGGACCCAAGCGGTAGGTCCACATGGCCGTGGTGGGGCAGCCCCACACCCGGGTGGGCATGTAGCCAATGCGCGCATCGTCGGCCATTACCAGCAGGTCACAACACAGGGCGATGTCGCTGCCGCCGGCCACCGCCGCGCCGTGCACTTTGGCGATCGTCGGTTTGGGGCTGCGCCACAGGGCCATGAAGTCTTCCGTGTTGCGCTTCATGCAGGCGTAGTCGACCATCGGGTCCCAGGGCGCGCTTTCTTGCTGGCAGGGGTGATCTATCTGGCCTTCGCCGAAGTGCGCCAGGTCATAGCCGCCACAAAAGCCTTTGCCCGCGCCTTCGACCACGATCACATGCACCTCGGGGTGGGCGTTGGCCCATTCCACCGCCGCGCGCAGCTCGCGCGGGGTGTCGTCGTTGATGGCGTTGAGCCGCTCGGGGCGGTTGAGCAGCAATCGGGCGATGCGTGGGTGCGCCGGGTCAGCGTCGATGCGCAGGGTGCTGAAGGTGGGCATGGGCGGGTCTCCTTGCTGGACATTCTGGGCGGCGTGCCGACACCGTGCTATCGCTCAAGAGACCTTTGGCAGCGTGCGTCAACCCCGAACCCAATGGGCGCGAGCCGCCGACGGCGGCGCTCTGTATCTTGGTGGCATTGGTGCCAGAGCTGGCGCCAAACAGGCTTAGAGTGTTCGCCACATCAACCAACTGGATAGGGATCATGCGCAAGGTGATATTGGCGGCGGCCTTTGTGTCGCTGGCGGTGGTGACCGCTTTGGCCGTGGCCGAAGGCGGTGTCATGGGGATTTTTTCGGCGGCGGTGCAGAGCTGGGCCTCAGGCCAGATTTTTCTGGACCTGGTGATCGCACTCGGGCTGGTGCTGGTTTGGTTGTGGCGCGACGCCTTGGCGCGTGGCAAGAACCCATGGCCCTGGCTGTTGGCGACACTGGTGGTGGGCTCGTTTGCGCCTTTGCTCTACCTCTGGCGGCGAGAAGCGGATCAGCCGTAACTGGCAAAGCGGCCGTATGATTGATAAATCTATTGAAAACATCAATCTGCGGCGCCAGTTTGGCCCCGGCTCATATGAACACAACACGTCCCTGGTTCTTGGCTTTGTGGTGTGCGCTGCTGTGGCTGATCACAGCCCCTGCGCAGGCCCAAGTGAGCACTGCCCTGGTGCTGGGTCAAACCGTTCAAGGCGTCGCCGATTTCAAGGCCAAGCGGTTCATGGGCGATCTGGAGTTGCGGCTGCCTTTGCCTGAGGGCAGCTGGACGGTGCGCCACATATCGCCGGTCAAGAGCACACATTCGGCGCCGTCTGAGGGGCTGATGGTCATGCTCGACCGGGTGGCGAGCCAGCGCGTCGAAGGCAGTCTGTTGCTGCGTGTGTACCCCAGCGACAACAAGAGCTGGAACGGGGGCGATTTGTGTTTTGGGCGTTTGCTCAGCCGCGAACGCGGCACCGCACTGAGTGGTTATTGCCACTCGCTCAAGAGCAGTTCCTACATGACCAACACCTTGAGCGACTGGCAGGCGCAAGTCAGAAAGTCCTGGAACGAGGCGGGCACCCAATGGCCCACGCGAATCCTGAACTTTGAAAATGCCAGCGATGAGCGGGGGCGCTTCTCGGTGGCCGTGAGTTATGCCGTTGCCTTCCCGACCATTGGGCTGCCCAGCGAACTGAATGTGGCGGTGAGCACGGCGGAAAAAATGGAAGCTTGGTGGCGGGACAACAGCCACACCGATGGGGTGCGCCAGGCGATCGCGTGGTATGAGGCCTACAGCGCTCAAGTCTATGAGGCGGTCAAGGGGTCGACACCCGTTGTGGCCGCTGTCTCGGGGTCGGTGCTGCCGCCATTGAGGCTGGCCGTGAAGGACATGTCTGCCGCCTTGCCCGACCTGGCACTGGCCGCACCCGCCAGCGCCGCCCAGCCTGCGCCACCACCCCAGGCGTCGGCGCAGCGCTCGGCCGAGATGGAGGCGCTGCGGCTGGAGCGCGAGCGGCTGGCGGCAGAGGCGGCTGCCGAACGGGCGCGCCGCCAGGAGCTGGAGCAGCGCCTGCAGGCCGCACAGGCCCAAGAGCGCGAGCGCGCCTCAGCGCCGGTGGCGCCGATGGCGGCGGAGCGCCGGGTGGCTTTGGTGGTCGGCAACTCGGCCTACACGAGTGCGCCGCTGCAGAACCCGCGCCACGACGCCGCCGACATGTCGAGCACCTTGCGCGCCTTGGGTTTTGACGTCACCACCGTGCAGGACGCGAGCCTGCGCCAATTGCGCGAGGCCACGCGGCGATTTGAGCAGTCGGTGGCCAGCGCAGACGTGGCGCTCATTTTTTACGCGGGTCACGCGGTGGAAGCGAAGGGGCGCAACTACCTGATCCCGGTGGACGCCGATGTGGCGCGCGAATACGAGCTGGACGACCAGGCCTACGACGCGCAGCAATGGCTGGCCATGTTGGGCGATGTGCAAAGCCGCAACACGCAGCGGGTCAACATCGTCATTCTCGACGCCTGCCGCGACAACCCGATGTCGCGCCAATGGCGCAGCGCCAGTCGCGGTTTGGGCCGCATGGACGCGCCCAGTGGCACTTTGTTGGTGTATTCCACCGCGCCGGGCAAAGTGGCGTCGGACGGCCCCAAGGGCCAGCGAAACAGCCCCTTCACCAAAAGCCTGTTGCAGTCCATGCAGACGCCCAATGTGCCGGTGGAGCAGGTGCTCAAAGACGTGCGCCGCCGGGTGCTGGCCGATACCCAGGGCGAGCAAGTGCCGTGGGAAAACTCCAGCTTGGTCGGCGACTTTGTGTTCAAGCGGGAGCGCTGAACACCCTCAGCCGCTGCGCCCCACCGCCGCTTCCCAGGCGGCCAGCTTGGCATGGGCTTGGTCGCGGCTCCATTGCGGCTCAAACACCCGTTCAATCGCCAGCCGGGCTTTCAGTTGTGCCGGATCGCTGAACACACCGGCTTGCAAGCCCGCCAGCAGCGCCGCGCCCAGGGCGGTGGTCTCCACTGTGTGGGGTCGGAGCACCGGCAGGCCCATCAGATCGGCTTGCAGCTGCATCAGCAGGTTGTTGGCGCATGCACCGCCGTCAACCCGCAAGGCGCTCACCTGCAACCCGCTGAGTTGTGCTGCGTCGCGCTGCATGGCCTGCAGCAGCACGGTGCTCTGCAGCGCAATGCTTTCCAGCGCCGCGCGTGCGATGTGCGCCACCGTGCTGCCACGCGTCAGGCCCTGAATGCTGCCGCGCACATGCGGCAACCAATAGGGCGCGCCCAGCCCGGCAAAGGCGGGCACCAGCACCACGCCGTCGGTGTCGCTCACGCTGGCGGCCAAGGCTTCGACCTCGCCGCTGTGTCGGATGGCTTTGAGCCCGTCGCGCAGCCACTGCACCACCGCACCGCCAATGAACACACTGCCTTCGAGCGCGTACACCGGCGCCGCGCCCGGTGTGGGCTGTGCCGCGCAGGTGGTGATCAGGCCGTTGGTGCTGGTGGGGGCATCGTGGCCGGTGTGCATCAGCATGAAGCAGCCGGTGCCGTAGGTGTTTTTCACATCACCGGGCTGCAGGCAGGCCTGGCCGAGCAGGGCGGATTGCTGGTCTCCAGCCACACCGCCGATTTGAATAGCGGCATCGCCACTGCCCAGCAGGCCCGGCAACACCT
>JBEIEH010000254.1:0-3891 GCA_040383055.1 Burkholderiaceae bacterium | reverse complement strand
GCAGCAGCGACCTGCAGGTTTTGCGCCGCGCTGCGCGGGCCATGGACAAGCGCCTGGCGCAGATCTGGTCCCAGCGCGAGCCGGGGCTGCCGATCGACAGTGCGCAGCAGGCGCTGATTTTGGCCAGCATCGTCGAAAAGGAAACCGGCAAGGCCCAAGATCGGGGGCAAATTTCGGGTGTGTTCAACAACCGTTTGCGCATCGGCATGCGCCTGCAGACCGACCCCACCGTGATTTATGGCCTGGGCGAGCGGTTTGACGGCAATCTGCGCAAGGTGGATTTGCAAACCGACACGCCCTACAACACCTACACCCGCGCGGGCCTGCCGCCCACGCCCATTGCCATGCCGGGGCGCGAGTCGCTGCTGGCGGCGGTGCGCCCCGCCGAGACCCGGGCCTTGTATTTTGTGGCCCGGGGCGACGGCAGCAGCCAGTTCAGCGCCACGCTGGACGAACACAACGCCGCCGTGCGGCGCTACCAATTGGGCCGCTGACGGCCACGGAGTTTCATGACACACGGCTTGTTCATCAGCTTTGAAGGCATCGACGGCGCGGGCAAGTCGAGCCACATCGACGGCTTGGCCAGCGCGTTTCGCGCCCAGAGCAGGGCGGTGGTGCTGACCCGTGAGCCGGGGGGCACACCACTGGCCGAGTCGCTGCGCGGCCTGGTGCTCAACAGCCCGATGGACCCGCTGTGCGAGGCCTTGTTGATGTTTGCCGCCCGGCGCGACCATTTGTTGACGGTGATTGAGCCGGCGCTGGCGCGCGGCGATGTGGTGTTGTGCGACCGCTTCACCGACGCCACTTTTGCCTACCAAGGCCATGGGCGCGGCTTTGACCTGAGCGTGCTGCAGACGCTGGAGCGTTGGGTGCAGGGCGGCTTGCAGTCCCACAGCGATGCGCTGCGCCAACCCGACCTCACCGTGTGGTTTGACGTGCCGCCGGAGGTGGCCGCCGCCCGGCTGGCGCAAGCGCGCTCGCCCGACCGGTTTGAAGCCGAGTCGCAGGCGTTTTTTGAGCGGGTGGCGGCGGGTTATGCCGCGCGTTGTGCCGCTTCGCCCCAGCGCTTTGCCCGCATCAACGCCAACGCACCCCGGCCCGAGGTGTGGGCCCAGGTGCAGGCCGCGTGCGCCCAGCGCGGCTGGATCGCCCGAGGCGCCGCATGAGCACCGGCCACACACTCGCGCCCTGGTTGCAGCGGCAACTGGAATCGCTGCTGCCTCAGCGCGGCCATGCCTTGCTGCTGACCGGGCCATCGGGCTTGGGCCAATACGAGCTGGGTCTGGCGCTGGCGCGCGCTTGGCTGTGTGATCGGCCCACACCGCAAGGCGCCTGCGGTCAATGTGAGAGCTGCCACGGCGTGGACGTGCGCACCCACCCCGATCTGTGCGCGCTGATGCCCGAAACCCTGAGCCTGGAGCTCGACTGGCCGCTGGACGAATCGACCCAAAAAGACCTGGACGAGAAAAAGCGCAAACCCAGCAAATGGATTCGGGTCGAGGCCGCGCGCCAAGTGGTCGGTTTTGCGCAAATGACGCGTTCGCGCGGCAACACCAAGGTGGTGCTGGTGTATCCGGCCGAGCGCCTGAATGTGGAATCCGCCAACACACTGCTCAAAACATTGGAAGAGCCGCAGGGCGATTTGCGCTTTGTGCTGGCCACCCGCGCGGCGCACAGCCTGCTGCCCACCATCCGCAGCCGCTGCCAGACCCACGCCCTGCAATGGCCAGAAACCCGCGAGGCACTGGCTTGGCTGGAACTGCAAGCCCAGACCTTGGGCCTCAAAAGCGACGCGGCACAACGCGAGGTGTGCTTGGCCGCCGCTGGCGGGCGCCCCAGCGACGCGCTGACCTGGATGGAGGCTGGCTTGCAGCCCGCCCAGTGGCAAGGCATTCCACAAGCGGTGGCGCGCGGCGACTGGTCGCTGCTCAGCGACTGGGAGCCAGCGCGCCAGCTCACCGTGCTGCAACAGCTATGCCACGATCTGATGGCCCACGCCAGCGGCGCCGAGCCGCGCTACTTTGCCGCCAGCCAGCTGCCCACGCCACCGCGTTGGGCGGTGCTGGCCACTTGGGCCAAAGAGTTGGGTGAAGCCGCGAAGACGGTGGAGCACCCGTATTCGGCCTCGTTGTTGCAAGAAGCCTGGGCCGCGCGTGCGAAATCGCTCTTGTCCAGCCGCACACCTGAGCGAGCAAGCCGATAAACTAAGCCCATGAGCACATCTCCCAGCCACGCCCAAGGCGGCTCGCGCCCCAGCGTCATTCAGCTGTCCATCAAGGAAAAAGCCGCTTTGTATGCGGCCTACATTCCCATGTTCAAAGAGGGCGGCATCTTCATTCCCACCTCGCGCCCCTATGAGCTGGGTGACGACGTGTATGTGCTGCTCAGCCTGCCAGACGATCCGCAGCGCTATCCATTGGCTGGCAAGGTGGCCTGGGTCACGCCCGCCAAGGCCCCTGGTGGCCGCACCCAGGGCGTGGGCGTGCGTTTTCCGTCCGACGACAAGTCCTTCGCCCTCAAGGTCAAGATAGAAGAGATTCTGGGTGCCCATCTGGCATCAGATCGCCCCACACAGACCATCTGACAAGCGCTGCAGCGCTGGCGCACCGCCATGTTCACCGATTCTCATTGCCACCTGAACTTTCCAGAGTTGGTGGGCAACATGCCCACCATATTGAACGCCATGCAAGAGGCTCGGGTGAGCCGCGCCCTGTGCATCAGCACCACGCTGGAGGAATTTGACGAGGTGCATCGCCTGGCGCTGGCGCACGACCACATCTGGGCCTCAGCCGGTGTTCACCCCGACAACGAAGGCGTGCAAGAACCCACGCTCGACGATTTGCTTCAGCGTGGGCGGTTGCCCAAAGTGGTGGCCATCGGTGAGACCGGTTTGGACTATTACCGCTTGGGCGATCGAACCGTGGCCGATATGGCTTGGCAGCGCCAGCGTTTTGTGACACACATCGAGGCGGGCAGGGCGCTGGACTTGCCACTGGTGATTCACACCCGCAGCGCGTCGGACGACACGCTGCGTCTGCTGCGCGAGCACGGTGGTTTTGCTGATGCGGCGCCGTCGCAGGCGCTGTCGCGCGGCGTCTTCCACTGCTTCACTGAGACCCGAGAGGTCGCACGCGCAGCATTGGATTTGGGCTTCTATATTTCCTTTTCCGGCATCATCACATTTAAAACAGCACAAGACTTGCGCGATGTGGTGGGCTTTGTGCCGCTTGACCGCATGCTGATCGAGACAGACAGCCCGTATCTGGCGCCGGTGCCGTACAGGGACAAAACCAACAACCCGTCCTACGTGCCTTTTGTCGCGCAACAGATCGCCGAATTGCGCGGCTTGAGCAGCGAAGAGGTGGGGCGTGTGACATCCGAGAACTTCGACCGCTTGTTCTCGACGGTGACTGGCCATGCCTGAAGCTTTGCCGAGTGGAAGGCGGTGGTTCGCCTTGGGCGTGGCGCTGTTGGGCTGCGGCTTGTCGCTGCCCGCATGGGCCCAACTGGACGACCCTTATTTTGCCGCGGTGGTGCGCGACGACGAGTCCGCCGTGGTGGCGCACGCCCTGCGTGGCGGCGATTTGAACGCTTTGCGCCGCGGTGAACACGCCCTGCTGGTCGCAGCGCGCGAAGGCTCGATCAAAGTGGGCCTTTTTTTGTTGTCACAGCGAAATGTGACCGTGGATGTGGCCAACCCCCAGGGCGAAACGCCGATCATGCTCGCGGCGATCAAAGGACATTTGCCCTTGGTCAGGCGCTTGATTGAACGCGGTGCAGCCATCAACAAGCCGGGCTGGACGGCGCTGCACTACGCAGCGGCTCATCCTGAGCCGATTGCCAAAGACATTGTGGCGCTGCTGCTTGAGCGCCATGCCTACATCGACGCCG
>JBEIEH010000253.1:0-3958 GCA_040383055.1 Burkholderiaceae bacterium | reverse complement strand
CGGTAGAACTGGCTGAACGCGAATACCAAGGCTTGGTGATCTGGTCGGGCGACGAGCCGTTCAGCGCCGGTGCCGACCTGCAGGCCCTGTTGCCCGCCTTTATGGCGGTGGGTGTGGCCGCCGTGGAAGACGCCGAAGGCTTTATGCAGCAGATGATGCTGCGCCTGCGCTACGCCAACGTGCCGGTGGTCAGCGCCATGCGCGGCTTGGCGCTCGGTGGCGGTTGCGAACTTGCGGTGCACAGCGCGCGCCGGGTGGCGCACATGGAAAGCTACGTGGGATTGGTGGAAGTCGGCGTGGGCCTGATCCCAGGCGCCGGTGGCCTGACCTACGTCGCCCGCCGCGCGGCCGAGAACGCCAAGGCGTCCACCGGCAAAGACCTGCTGCCTTTCCTGACCGAAGGCTTCACCGCCGCCGCCATGGCCAAGGTCGGCACCAGCGCGATCGAGTCGCGCAGCCTGGGCTATCTGCTCGAGAGCGACCTCATCGTGCCGCACAAAGACGAGCTGCTGTGTGTGGCCATCAACGAAGCCAAGGCCATGTTCGCCAGCGGCTACCGCGCGCCGCACAAGCGCCTGTTCCCGGTGGCCGGCCGCGACGGCAAGGCCACCATTTTGGGCAGCCTGGTGAATATGCGCGACGGCGGCTTCATCAGCCAACATGACTTCCACATCGCGAGCCTGATCGCCAACGTGGTCACCGGCGGCGACGTCGAGTCCGGCACGCTGGTGAGCGAGGAATACCTGATGACGCTGGAGCGCCAAGCTTTCTGCGCGCTGATCGTGCACCCGAAAACCCAAGAGCGGATTCTTGGCATGTTGAACACCGGCAAACCCGTGCGGAACTGAGCCCATGACACAGACCGAGGCCAACGTGGCTTACCCCCTCTCTCGCCTGCGGGAGAGGGTTGGGGTGAGGGCGGACGCCAAGGACAAAGCGCGCGCACTGCGCGCTCAGATGACCGACGCTGAAACCTTAATGTGGCAGCAACTGCGAGGTCGCCGTTTCCAGGGTTTCAAGTTCCGGCGCCAACGCCCGCTGGGACCGTACATCCTGGACTTTGTGTGCCTGGAGGCTGGACTGGTCATCGAAATTGATGGCGGCCAGCATGCCGAACAACAAGCGTATGACCAAGCGCGGACTGCGCTGATAGAAAGCCACCAACTCACTGTGATTCGATTCTGGAACCACGAAGTGATGAACGACACCGCAGCGGTGCTGGAAAACATCTGGCAGACGTTGCAGACCCTCACCCCAACCCTCTCCCGCCAGCGGGAGAGGGGGTAATACCGAAAGCCCAACGCCATGAAACAAGTTCAAGACGCTTACATCGTTGCCGCCACCCGCACGCCGATCGGCCGTTCGCACAAGGGCTCGTTCAAGCACCTGCGCCCCGACGATTTGCTGGCGCACGCCTTGCGTTCGGCCATGGCCCAGGTGCCCAACCTTGACCCCGACAGTGTGGAAGACGTGATCGCCGGCTGTGCGATTCCGGAAGGCCAGCAGGGCCTGAACGTGGCGCGCATCGGCGCCATCCTGGCAGGTCTGCCCCACAGCGTGGGCGGCATCACCGTCAACCGCTTCTGCGCCTCGGGCCTGTCGGCCTTGGCCATGGCCGCCGACCGCATCCGCGTTGGTGAAGCCGATGTGATGATCGCCGCCGGCACCGAAAGCATGAGCATGGTGCCGATGATGGGCAACAGCCCGAGCCTGTCGCCCACCATCTTTCGCAACACCGACGATGTGGAGAGCTACGGCATCGCCTATGGCATGGGCCTGACCGCCGAGAAGGTGGCCCAGCAGTGGAAAGTGAGCCAAGACGCTCAAGACGCGTTTGCCGTGCAGTCGCACCAGCGCGCCGTGATCGCCATGAAAAACGGTGAGTTCACCGATGAGATCACGCCGGTGACGGTGCAGGAACGCAGCGTCGACCTGGGCAGCGCCCAGGTGTCGGTCACCGAGCGCACCGTGAGCCTCGACGAAGGCGCGCGCCCCGACACCACCCTGGAAGGTCTGGCCAAGCTGCGCACCGTGTTTGCCGCGCGCGGCTCGGTGACGGCGGGCAACAGCTCGCAGACCAGCGACGGCGCAGGCGCGCTGATTGTGGTCAGCGAAGCCGCGCTCAAGCGCTACAACCTCACACCGCTGGCGCGTTTTGTGAGCTACGCCAGCCGTGGCGTGCCGCCACACATCATGGGCATTGGCCCGGTCGAGGCGATCCCCGCCGCGTTGAAGAACGCTGGCCTCAAGCAAGACGACATCGACTGGTTTGAACTGAACGAGGCCTTTGCCGCGCAGTCGCTGGCCGTCATGAACACGCTGGGTCTGGACCCGGCCAAGGTCAACCCCATGGGTGGCGCCATTGCGCTGGGCCACCCGCTGGGCGCCACCGGTGCCATCCGCTCGGCCACTGTGGTGCATGCGCTCAAGCGCCACAACAAAAAGTACGGCATGGTGACGATGTGTGTGGGCATGGGGCAAGGGGCGGCTGGAATCTTTGAGCGCGTGTGAAACACGCGCCCCCCGCGCCGCTGCGCGTCACCCCCCTAAAGGGGGGCGGCACCGGCGGCCCGGCGAAGCCGGTTCCGCGGTGCCCTGGCTGCAGACACCTCGTCACGTAGCGGACTTATCCTCGCAAGAGGCATTGGCACACTGCCCGCATGAACACACACCCATTCGACCAAGCCATCGCCCTCACCCCTGCCAGTGAGGGCGTTTTTCAAGGCGCGACTTCGGCGGCTTACGCCAATATGGTGGGACCGTTTGGTGGACTGACGGCCGCCACGGTGGTGAATGCGGTGTTGCAGCACCCGGCGCGTCTGGGTGAGCCGGTGGCACTGACGGTGAACTTCTGTGCCGCGCTGGCCGACGGCGCTTTTACCGTGCGCGCCACGCCGGTGCGCACCAACCGCTCGACCCAGCACTGGAGCGTGGACATCACCCAAGGCGACAATCCACAGCCGGTGCTCACCGCCACACTGGTCACCGCCGTGCCGCGCAACACCTGGGCGCGCAACGACAGCCCAGCGCCGGCGGTGGCGCCCGCCGATGCCCTGCCCGCGCCGCGCATGAAGCCGCCGGTGCCGTGGATTGGCCAATACGACTGGCGCTTTTTGCAAGGCATGTTGCCCACGGTGTGGGAAGGCCAAGAGGCCGAGGCCAACAGCCTGCTGTGGGTGCGTGACGCGCAGCCGCGCGCGCTCGACCTGCTATCGCTCACCGCCATGGCCGATGTGTTTTTTCCGCGCGTCTGGCTCGCGCGCGCCACCCGCGTGCCCGCCGGCACCGTCAGCATGACGGTCTATTACCATGCCAGCGCAGAAGACCTGGCCGCAGAGCACAGCGCCTGGCTCTTGGCGCAAGCGCGCGCGCAGGCCTTTGCACACGGATTCGCCGACCAAAGCGGCCAGCTTTGGAGCGCCTCTGGGCGCCTGCTGGCCAGCACCCACCAAACCCAGTACTACAAGGAATGACCCCGCCATGAGCGACATCCTCATCCACACCGAAGACGGCATCACCACCCTGACCTTCAACCGGGTCGACAAGAAAAACTCCATCACCGCCGCCATGTACGCCGCCCTGGCGGACGCGGTCGAGGCAGCCCGCGACGACGCGGCCGTGCGCTGTGTGGTGTTCCAGGGCCATGAAACCATCTTTTCGGCCGGCAACGACATCGGCGACTTCCTCAACAACCCGCCTGCGGGCGAAGACGCCCCGGTGTTCCGTTTCCTGCGCGCCATCGCCACCTTTCCCAAGCCGCTGCTGGCGGGGGTGTGCGGGCCAGCGGTCGGCATTGGCACCACCCTGCTGCTGCACTGCGACCTGGTCTACGCCGGCGACAACGCGGCTTTCTCGATGCCGTTTGTGAACCTGGGCCTGTGCCCCGAAGCCGCGTCGAGCCTGCTGGTGCCGCAGATGATGGGTTACCACCGCGCGGCCGAAGCGCTGCTGCTGGGCG
>JBEIEH010000252.1:0-3976 GCA_040383055.1 Burkholderiaceae bacterium | reverse complement strand
GGCCAGCAGGTCCATCACGTCGGCGGCGCGGTGCAGGGGAATCCAGTTGTATTGCAGGTTTTGTCGGGTGGTGAAGTGGGCGCAGCGGTCGGGCAGGGTGGGCACGTCGCTCAAGCCGGCGTTGGCTTGTGAGGTGTCGTGGTCTTCTTTGTGGTCGTAGTCGCGGGCGATTTGTGCCAGCACCCGCAGCTGTGCGCTGCTGAGTTCGCCGTAGGGCACAGCCACCCGCAGCATGGGCGCGAAGCGCTGGATATACCAGCCGTTTTGCAGCCGCAAGGGCTTGAATTCATCGGCGCCCAGCGTGCCGGCGAAATAGCGGTCCAGCTGGTCGCGGAACTGGGCGGCACGCTCGGCCACAAAGGCGGTGTCAAAGGCGTTGTAGGCGTACATCGTCAAACCATCTCAGAAAGAAAAAATAAGGTCAGAGTCAAGTTTTTGAGACTCACATCGCCATCAGCTTCACACCGGCGTAAGCCAGAAGCAGCGATAACAGCGAGCGCACCACCCGTTCGGGCGTGTGGCTCATCAGGCGAGAGCCGATCCAGATGCCGGGCAGTGAGCCGGCCAAGAGCTTGCCCAGCAAAGCCCAGTCCACCGAGCCCAAGCTGGCGTGGCCCATGCCCGCCACCAAGGTGAGTGGTACCGCGTAGGCGATGTCGGCGGCCACAATGCGCGGCAGCGGCAACAGCGGGTACAGCAGCAAGAGCACCGACACGCCGATGGCGCCCGCGCCCACCGAGGTGAGGGTGACCAAGGTGCCGATCAGCGCGCCAAACAAGAGCGGCAGGCTCCAGTGGCGCGCACAGGTGGCTTGTGCCTCTTGGCCACTGGCCAGATTGCGGGGCAGTTGTTTGCCACGAATCGCTTTGTAGGCGGTGGCCGCCGCAGTGAGCAGCAGTGCCACGCCCAAGGTGGTGGTCATGACGCGTTGCACTGCGTCGCTGGCCGCACCGACCTGGTGCAGCACCCACAGCGTCAGCAGCGCGGCCGGCAGACTGCCCGCCGACAGGTGCAGTACCACACGCCATGGCACCAGCCGTTGGCGAGCCAGCGACAGGGTGCCGCCGGCCTTGGTGAACGCGGCAAACAGCAGGTCGGTGCCGACCGCCATATAGGGCTTGACGCCAAAAAAGAAAATCAGAATGGGCGTCATCAGCGAGCCGCCACCCACACCGGTGAGGCCCACAATGAGTCCCACCACCAAGCCCGCCAATACATATGCCAGATCCAACATGCGCCGGACTGTAGGGGGGCTTGCTTATAAAACAAACTACATTTTTAAAATGGAAATATATCTTTGAGTAATTAAGGGCGCTCGACTCACGCCAGCCAGCGCTTAACCAGCGCCATGTGCGCCGGCAAACACACGCTGTGCAGGTCGTAGCTCTCCACCACGGTTTGGCGCGCCGCCGCTCGGATGGTGGCTTGATCGGCCTGGTGTTGCACGACCTCGGCCACCTGCTGGGCCAAGGCCGATGGGTCGAAGAAGTCGACCAGCCAGCCGTTGTAGCCGTGGCGAATCACCTCACGTACCGGCGGTGTATCCGACCCAATGACCACCGAGCCCACGCTCATGGCCTCCAGCATGGACCAAGACAGCACAAAGGGATAGGTGAGATAGACATGCGCCCAGCTCAGGCGTAGGAGATCGGTCAATTGCTGGTGCGGCAAGCGGCCCACTGCGTGCACCCGCGAGAGGTCCAATCGCGGGCCGAGCTCTTGGAACAACTTCGTCTTCCAGCTGCCTTCAGGTGGCGCTGCGCCGTAGGACACCCCAGCGTCGCCCACCATCACCACCTGAGCCTTGGGCAAGCGGTCCAACAACTCGGGCAGTGCGCGCATGAAGGTGTGAAAGCCGCGCATGGGCTCCAGGTTGCGGTTGACAAAGGTCACCAGCGGCGTGTCGGCGTTGAGCGCCACCGTGTGGCTTTGGTCGTTTGTCAGTGTCAATTCGACGGTGCGATCCGGGGTGAATCGCGTGGTGTCGATGCCATCGTGAATCACCTGCACTCGGCTTTGGTAGAGTGCAGGCAGCGTGCTGTGTTGCCAATGGGTGGGCGAGACACCCGCATCCATGGCGTGCAAATTCAGCAGGTTGTTGGCGTTCTTGGCCACCAGGCGGGCCCGTTGCGGCAATTGCAGGGGGCCAAACTCGGGGTCGAAGTCGGCGTCCAGCCCCCGCGATCCGTAAAAAAACTCGAGGTAGTGCAGTTGCGGGGTGTTGGGCCACAGCTCTTTGAGAAACAGCGCCTCGCCCCAGCCTGGGTGAGCGCAAATCAGATCGGGGCGGTAGCCTTCGCGTTCCAGCGCACTGAGCGCCTGCAAACAGGCCTCGCCTCGGATCACTTTTGTTTCGAAGTCGCCCACCCAAGGATGAATGCCATGGCTGCTGCCGCGTTGCGGCCGGTAACGCAGGTACCGCACACCTGGGATGACGGGCGCATCGCGCATGCCAATCGCGGTGACTTGTGCCCCTGCGCGCACCAATGCCGGGGCCAGATGCACGTACTGGGCGGGGAAGTTCTGGTGCACCAACAAGACGTGGCGGGGCATGGGCACTCCGTTCATCCCTTGTAGGCCGCGCGCCAAGCGAAACGCGCCGGGTCCAACGCCGCTTGCAGATCGGGCGGGATGGCGCTGCCTTGCCCGTCCATGAGGTTCGCCACATGGTCGGCGCATAGGCCAGACAAGGTCAACCCACGCGAGCCAAGGGCGGTGAACACAAACAAGCCCTTCTGTCGGGGTACGTCGACCAAGGGCAACTTGCCCCGCCGAGGCAGGTGCAGCGCTTGTTGCAGCCCGGCCTCGTCCACCCATGCGCCAGCCAGCGGCAGCCGGTCGAGCGAGGCGCAGCGCACACCAGCCCAGCCCAACAGCTGCCCGTTGATCGTTTGGTGTTCCATGCGGTCGGCGCCTGCCGGGCACAGTGCGCGCAGGCTGTGGGCGTTGCGTTGATGGCGCTCAGGCGTCACATCGGTGTCGTCACAACCCCGGTCGTAAGTCGATCCCATGGCCCAGATGCGGGCCGGCCAGGCGGGGGGCAGACCGCTGTCGTGGTATTCGGGCACAAACACCCCGTTGTCGCGTTGTGGGCGTTCGGCGTCGGGTGTGCCATCGAGTGGCCCAAAGCTCAGTTGCCCCTGCACCGGGCGCAAGGGCAGTGCGGTGTCGCTGGCCAAGCCGCTGTCGCGCAGCAGGGTGTGACTGCCCCAAGCACCACACAGCACTACTGCATGGGCGTGGGCCAAGGATCGCTCTTGCGCGTCCAGCGCGTGCCACAGGCCATCGGCGATGCGCAATCGCGCCACGGTCGACTGCCATCGACAGGTCAACAGCCCCGAGGTCTGTGCTGCGTTCAACCAAGCTTGCACCACGGCGGCAGGTCGCACCCGGGCGGCGGGCCAGCGGCCCGCGTCGTGCCCAAGGTTGTCGACCTCGCCGTCTTGCCAACCTTCGCCCAGAGCCACCCATCGCTGCAGTTCTGCGCGCATCTGCACCACCCCCAAGGCCGATAGGCGTGACAGGGGCGTCGGGCTGCGTGTGACATGGGGGCTGAGCATGCCGACCGGCAAGGCAGACGCGCCGGCTGCGGGGCCTTGGGCCGCATCGAGCAAGGTGATGCGCCAGCCGAGCTCGCTCAAGGCCCAGCACACAGCTGCGCCGGCCAAGCCGGCACCCAGCACCAGCGCGTGGCGGCTGTCAGCGGCCATCTGGCGCGTCAAGCGCTGGGAGGCACAAAACCGGCGGCTTGATCGGCGCCTTCGCCGAAGAAATGTTTTTCCATCTGCCGCGCCAAGTATTGGCGCGCCCGCGCATCGGCCAGGTTCAGGCGGTTTTCGTTGAGCAACATGGTCTGGTGCTTGAGCCAAGCCGCCCATGCCTCTTTGCTGACCTGCTCAAAAATCTTTTTGCCCAGCTCACCGGGGTAGGGGGGAAAGTCCAGACCTTCGGCTTCTTTGCCCAGTTTGATGCATTG
>JBEIEH010000251.1:0-3990 GCA_040383055.1 Burkholderiaceae bacterium | reverse complement strand
GAAAAAATCGCCTGTTCGATGAAGTCGAGCAGGCCTTCGAACATCTGCGCCTTGCTGGCGAAGTGGCGGTAGAGCGCGGCCTCGCTCACGCCAATGCGCGCGGCCAGCGCGGCGGTGGTCACCCGTTCGCTGCCCGGGCTCTCCAGCATGGTGGCCAGGGTTTGCAGGATCTGCACCCGGCGCTCGCCCGGGCGCGGGCGCTTGCGCGCCTCTTCAGCCGGTGTGCCGTCGTCGCCGTGGTCGGTGTCGCGCTCGGTCATGCGGGTCTCCTGCAAAAGGGCCGGTGGGGTCAATGGGACTTGATCATGGTGCCAAAAGGCTGATCGCCCAGCACTTCCAGCAGCAGCGCGTGGGGCACACGGCCGTCCAAAATGTGCACCGCGTTCACGCCACTGCGCGCCGCGTCCAAGGCGCCCGCGATTTTGGGGATCATGCCACCGCTGATGGTGCCGTCTTCGCACAGCTCATCGATGCGCCGGGGCGTGAGTTCGGTGAACAGCTGGCCCTGCTTGTCGAGCACGCCCGGGATGTTGGTGAGCATGAGCAGCTTTTCGGCCTGCAGCACGGTGGCCAGCTTGGCCGCCACCACGTCGGCGTTGATGTTGTAGCTCTCGTTGTGTTCGCCAAAACCGATCGGGCTGACCACGGGGATGAACTGGTCGTCCTGCAAGGCCTTGACCACCGCCGGGTCGATGCTGGTGATGTCGCCCACCTGGCCCACATCGTGTTCCACGTTCGGGTCTTTCTGGTCGGTCAGCCTCAGCTTGCGCGCCCGGATCATGGCGCCGTCGCGCCCGGTCAGGCCCACCGCCTTGCCGCCGGCGCGGTTGATCAGACCCACGATGTCTTGTTGCACCTCACCGGCCAACACCCATTCCACCACCTCCATGGTTTCGGCGTCGGTCACCCGCATGCCCTGGATGAATTCGCCTTTTTTGCCCAAGCGCTGCAGCAGGGTCTCGATCTGCGGGCCGCCGCCGTGCACCACCACCGGGTTGATGCCCACCAGTTTGAGCAGCACCACATCTTCGGCAAAGGCTTGCTGCAAGGCCGGATCGGTCATGGCGTTGCCGCCGTATTTGATGACCATGGTTTTGCCGTGGTACTTGCGGATGTAGGGCAGGGCTTGCGCCAAGATCTCGGCGCGTTCGCGCGGCTGCACATGGGCCAGGTCAACGGGGGTGTGTGAAGTCATGGTCAAAACGGTGAAGGCCGGACGGCGCCCGGTGCGCAGAAATTGTAGGGGCAGCACCGGGGCACAGCCTGCGGTGGACGCGCTACAGTTGCCCCCAGCGCGCCACGCTGGCGCAGGAGAGACCCGATGGCCACCCGACGCACCCCCGACAGCGCACCCGACGCCGACGCCACCTCACCCCAGGCCCTGTGGCAGGCCGGCTTTGACGCCATGACCCAAGCCGCCAACCAGGCGCTCGGTCCCCTAGAGGGCTTGTTTGGCCAGCGTGTGGCCAAAGCCATGAGCCAGATGGGCATGCCCGCCCCGCTGGAAGTGGCGTCGCTGCGCGAGCAGGTGCAGGCGCTGCAAGAACGGGTGCAACGGCTGGAGGCCGCCCTGGCCGCCGCGTCGCAAACCGCCCAACCCGCAGCACCCGCAGCACCCGCGTCCGGCGCGCCCGCCAAGAAGCGCGCAGCGCCAGCGGTCAAAACAGCCCCGGCCCCCGCGCCGCGCAGCCGAGAGTCTCGCGGCTGATCGACCGGGCACCGGCCATGGCCAGCAAGCGCCGAACGCCGCAGCGGATTCTGGAGGCGACGCTCGCCTTGTTCAACCGCTTTGGCGAGCCCAATGTGTCGACCGCCGCCATCGCCGCCGATCTGGGCATGAGCCCGGGCAATCTGTACTACCACTACCCCGCCAAAGACGAACTGATCAACGCCTTGTTCGACCAGTTTGACGCTCGCCTGCGCCAGGTGCTCGGCACGGCCGGCGCGGTGCGCGATCTGGAAGAAGCGTGGTTTTTTCTGCACAGCCTGTATGAGGTGGTGTGGGACTACCGTTTTGTCTACCGCGACATCAACGATCTGTTGTCCAAAAACCGGCGCATCGAGCAGGCCTTGCAGCAATTGATTGAGCACAAGGTGCGGGCGCTTCGCCAGATGCTCGACGGCCTGCGACTGGGCAGCGGTCTGCGTATGGACGATGGCAGTTGTGCCAGCACCGCCGACACCATGGCGGTGTTGCTCACTTACTGGCTGAGCTTTGAATACGCACGCAACCCGCGCCAGGCGCTGGAGCCCGACCACGCCCAGAGTGCGCTGCTGCGTGGTGCCGAACACCTGTTGGCTTTGCTGGCGCCCCACTGGCCCCCCGCACAGCAGGCCGCCTGGGCCGAGCTGCAGGCGAGCTACGCTGTGCCCGCCAAGGCCTAAGATTGCGCCATGGAAACCAAATGGCTTGAAGACTTTGTCAGCCTGGCTGAAACCCGCAGCTTCAGCCGCTCGGCCCAGCTGCGCCATGTGACCCAGCCGGCGTTCTCGCGCCGCATCCAGTCGCTCGAAGCCTGGGCTGGCACCGATCTGGTCGACCGCTCGTCCTACCCGACGCGGCTCACCCCGGCCGGGCAGACCTTGTACGAGCAGGCGCTGGACATCTTGCACACCCTGCAATCGGCCCGCGCCATGCTGCGCGCCCACACCGCCGCCGCGCAAGACGTGATCGAGTTTGCGGTGCCCCACACCCTGGCCTTCACGTTTTTTCCGTCGTGGCTGTCCGGCTTGCGCGACACGGTGGGGGTGGTCAAAACCCGCCTGACGGCACTGAATGTGCACGACGCGGTGATGCGGCTGGTCGAAGGCAGCAGCGACCTCTTGATCGCTTACCACCACGCGGCGCAGCCGATCCAGCTCGACACCGAGCGCTACGAAATGCTGCCGCTGGGCCGAGAAGTGCTCTCGCCCTACTGCAAGCCGGGCGAGGACGGCGGGCCTATGTTCGCTTTGCCGGGTTTGGTGGCCCACCCCTTGCCTTACCTGGCCTATGCGCCCGGCGCCTATCTGGGGCGAGCGGTCGACCAGTTGCTCAAAGACAGTGCCCACCCGGTGCACCTGGATCGACGCTACGAAACCGACATGGCCGAAGGCCTCAAGGCCATGGCCATTGAAGGCCATGGCGTGGCCTTTTTGCCGGCCAGCGCGGTGCGGCGCGAACTGCGATCCAAACGCCTGGTGGCCGCTGGTGAGCTGTGGCAGACCACGCTGGACATCCGCATCTACCGCGAGCGCGCCACTTCGCGCAAAGCCAAGCGGGCGGTGGAAGCCTTTTGGACCGATCTGCAAGGGCACCTCAAGGCGGGCTTGGCACAATCGGGGGCATGAACGCCTCCACCGCCATCCATACCCTGACCATCACCCGCCCGGACGACTGGCACCTGCATGTGCGCGACGGCGCCGCGCTCAACACCGTGGTGCCCCACACGGCGGCCCAGTTTGGCCGCGCCATCATCATGCCGAACCTCAAGCCGCCGGTGACCACCGCGGCGCAGGCGCTGGCTTACAAAGAGCGCATCCTGGCGGCGGTGCCGGCCGGTGTGGCGTTCGAGCCGCTGATGACGCTCTACTTGACCGACAACCTGGCGCCCGATGAGATCAAGCGCGCCAAAGACGCGGGTGTGGTCGCCTGCAAGCTCTACCCCGCCGGCGCCACCACCAACAGCGACGCGGGCGTGACCGACATCCGCAAGATCTACCCAGTGCTCGAAGCCATGCAGCGCGAAGGCGTGCTGCTGCTGGTGCACGGCGAAGTCACCTCGTCTGACATCGACCTGTTCGACCGCGAAGCCGTGTTCATTGAGCAGCACCTTATTCCGCTGCGCCGTGATTTCCCGGGCCTGAAAATCGTGATGGAACACATCACCACCAAAGAAGCCGCCGATTACGTGGCCGCAGGCGACGCCAACCTGGGTGCCACCATCACCGTGCACCACTTGCTGTACAACCGAAACGCCCTGTTCTTGGGCGGCATGCGCCCGCATTACT
>JBEIEH010000250.1:0-3998 GCA_040383055.1 Burkholderiaceae bacterium | reverse complement strand
CGACTTGATCTCGATCAGCATCGCCGCCATCAGCAGGTACTCGGCCGCCAGCTCCAGGTTGCTGGCGCGGATTTCATCCACGTAGCTCAGGTACTGGCGCGTCACCGCCGCCATCGGGATGTCGAGAATGTTGAAGTTCTGCTTGCGGATCAGATACAGCAACAAGTCCAGCGGGCCTTCAAAGGCCTCCAGAAACACCTGCAGCGCGTCGGGCGGGATGTACAGGTCTTTTGGCATGGTGAACAGCGGTTCACCATACAGCCGCGCCACCGCCACATGGTCCACCACATCGGGCAGCACCGCGTCCAGCCCGGGCGGTGCCGGATCGAGCTGCGCAATCTCCGGTGTCATGGTGGTGGCCTAGCGGGCGCGTTCAGCGCACGCTGGGATCGGTCTGGTAGACGTAAGGCTTTTGCGGAACGGCGGCGGCGCGGGCTTGGGCCGCTTGCTCGCGGTCGATCTTTTTGTCCCACAGCAGGGCTCGGCCCTCTTGTTGACCTTGCTCCAGTTCCGGGCGCTCGGCCTTGATCTGGTTGATGAAGTCGGTCACTTCAGAGGTGTAGTGCGGGCGGGCAAAGATGGACATGGTGGTGCGATTGGTGAAGCAACAACACCCGGTCGGCGCCGGGGCAAGCGGTAGATTTTACCGGCTTGCCCGCAGGCTCCAGCGCTTTTAGTCGCACAGCGTGATGTGGGCGGCGAATCCCGAGCGTTCCAGCAGCGAGCGCGGCTGGGGGTTGAGGCCGCACAGCTCCAGCCGGGCGCCGCGTTTGTCCAGCGCACGCTGCAGTTGTTCCAGTGCGTCCAGCCCGGTGGTGTCCAGCGAAATCAGCTGGCGGGCGTCGAGTTGCATCACCGCGCCTACGCTGGCGCTTTCGGCCGCTTGCTGCAGGGCGTCGAGCTTGGCCACCGCGCCAAAAAACAGGGCGCCAAACAGCCGTGCTTCGATGCGTTCTGGCGTGTTCACCGCAATGTCGGCGCGAAACAGCTCGCTTTGGCGGCGCACAAACAGCACCACCGCCAGCACCAAGCCCAGCTCCACTGCCAGCGTCAGGTCAAAAATCACCGTCACCGCGAAGGTGGAGAGCATCATCAGCCGATAGTGGTTGCTGAACTGCTTGAGCCGGCCAAACTCGCGCCATTCGCCCATGTTCCAAGCCACAAACAGCAGCACCCCGGCCAACACCGCCAGCGGAATGTGCATGGCCAGCGGCGCGGCCAGCAGCACCACCGCCGCCAACGTGGCTGCGTGCACCATGCCAGCCACGGGAGACACCGCGCCCGAGCGGATGTTGGTCACCGTGCGGGCGATGGTGCCGGTGGCCGGCATACCGCCAAAAAACGGCACCACACAATTGGCGACCCCTTGGGCCATCAGCTCTTGGTTGGGGTCGTGTTTGGGCGTGTCCGAGAGTTGGTCGGCCACCCGCGCGCACAGCAGCGATTCAATGGCGCCCAGCAGGGCGATGGTCAGTGTGGGCACCACCAGCTGCTTGACCGTTTCCCACGAAAACGCCGGCAAGTCAAAACCCGGCAGACCCTGCGGAATGCCGCCGAAGCGGCTGCCAATCGTTTCCACCGGCAGCTGCAACACATAGGTCAGGGCGGTCAGGCTCACCAGCGCCACCACCGGTGCGGGCACGCGCGAGGTGGCTTTGAGCGCGCTCGCCGCCTGAATGGTGTCGAGCTGGCGGCGAAACTGCGAGTCCACCGCCCACAGTCGCGGCCACACGAACAGGCCGAGCACACACACCGCCGCCAAGCCAAACGCATAGGGGTTGAATGTGCCAATGTGTTGCCACAGGGTACCGACTTGGTTGAAAAAATCGGCCGGCATTTTGGCCACTTGCAGGCCCAGCGCATCGCGCAGTTGCGACAGACCAATCAACACCGCAATGCCGTTCGTAAAACCGATCACCACACTCACCGGCACATAACGCACCAGGCTGCCCAGGCGCAGCAGGCCCAGCAAAAACAGCAGCACCCCGGCGCTGGCGGTGGCGATCAGCAAATTGGCCACGCCATAACGTTCCACAATCCCGTAGACGATGACAATGAAGGCACCCGCCGGGCCGCCGATTTGCACCGAGGTGCCGCCCAGCGCTGAGATCAAAAAGCCCGCGATGATGGCGGTCCACAGGCCAGCCTCGGGCTTCAAGCCGGACGCGATGGCAAAGGCCATCGCCAGTGGCAGCGCCACAATGCCCACGGTGGCGCCAGCGCCCAGGTCGCGGGCGAACTTGTCGCGGTTGTAGTGTTGGAGGTCTTGTATCAGCCGGGGCCGAAAGGCGGCCAATGGCGGCAGGCGCTTGAGCATGCGCGCATCTTAGATGTATGCAGGATTTGTCAAGCTTACAAAGCCTGCCTTCAGGGCCTGTGTAGGCCTAAGGGTTTTCCCGCCGCGCTCCACGGTCTTGCGCGCGCTGCCAGTCTTCGAGCACCGGTCGCATGACCAGCAAAAGAAGCAGAGTCGCCAGCGGCACGGTGCTGATGTAGCCCAGGTACTTGAAGCCTGTAGCCCCGAGCAGCCCACCCAGAAAAAATGCGCCCACCAACTGTGTATGCACTGTCAGTCGCCCGCGGTCTGCGAGCACCGGTGAGTGAGCGTGTGAGCGGTTCAGGTAGAGCAGCTGGCCGCAGTTGACCAACCAAGCGGTGGATACCGCGCCACTCAAAAACGCGACCAAGGCCCCAACCCCACCCAAGGCCAGCAGCAGTTGCCCCAACACCAGACGGTCGGCCACCTACGAGAGCATGCCCGTCATGTGTGAGGTGTATTGGCCCACCGCCAAAAAGCCGCCGGCGTTGGCTGCACCGGCCACAAAGGCCAGCACCGACCCGAGTTTCAAATCGGCCTGTGGCGTGCGCTGCAGGCTGGTGAAGCCGCGAATCGGGCCCAACATCGGCGCCGTTCAGTGGATGCGCATGCCCGGCTGAGCGCCCGGCCAGGGGTTGAGCACATAAATGCCGGGGTTGGATTTCTCGTCGCCGTGGCTGGCGGCCAGCACCATGCCTTCGCTCACGCCAAATTTCATCTTGCGTGGCGCCAGGTTGGCCACCATCACAGTCAGTTTGCCTTCCAGGTCCTCGGGCTTGTACATGCTGGCGATGCCGCTGAAGACGTTGCGCGTGATGGGGTCCCCCTGCGGGTCAGTGCCTTCGCCCACGTCCAGCGTCAGGCGCAACAGCTTGGTCGAACCCTCCACCGCTTCGCACTTGACGATCTGGGCGATGCGCAGGTCGATCTTGGCAAAGTCGTCGATGGTGATGGTCGGGGCGATGGCCTCGCCGCCGGGGACGTGGCCGCTGGCAGAGCCCTCACCCCCGCCCTCTCCCTGAGGGAGAGGGAGCGAAGACCCTGCGGGCGGTTCGAACAGGGCGTCGAGCTGTTTCACGTCCACGCGCTGCATCAGGTGCTGGTAGGGCTGGATGGCCGCCACGTTGGCCGTGTTGTGCCAGTCTTTCAGGTCGGCGCCGGTGAGCGCCTGCACTTTGTCAGCGAGCTCGGGCAACACCGGGGCCAGGTAGCGGGCCAGGGCGGTGAAGGCGTTCACCAGCACCGAACACACCTGCTGCAGGCGGGCGTCGTTGGCGGCGTCTTTGGCCAAGTCCCAGGGTTTGTGCTGGTCCACGTAGGCGTTCACGCGGTCGGCCAATGCCATGACTTCGCGCATGGCCTTGCCGTATTCGCGCTCGTTGTATTGGGCGGCGATGCTGCCCGCCGCTGCGCGGATGTCGGCCAGCAGGGCAGAGCCTTGCTCGTCAAAGGTCTGGGTGAGTTGGCCACCAAAACGCTTGGTGATGAAGCCGGCCGAGCGCGACACGATGTTGACAAACTTCCCCACCAAATCGCTGTTGACCCGCAGCATGAAGTCTTCGGCGTTGAAGTCCACGTCTTCGTTGCGGCTGGTGAGCTTGGCGGCCAGGTAGTAGCGCAGCCACTCGGGGTTCATGCCCAGTTCCAGGTACTTCAGCGGCGACAGGCCGGTGCCCCGGCT
>JBEIEH010000249.1:0-4003 GCA_040383055.1 Burkholderiaceae bacterium | reverse complement strand
CGTCCAGCACCGCCAGTGGTCCCACCGGCATGCCCGCCTGCATGGCGGCGTTTTCAATCACCGGCGCCGGAATGCCTTCTCCCAGCATGGCGGCGCCTTCCATCACAAAGGTGCCGAAGGTGCGGCTGGTGTAGAAGCCGCGCGAGTCGTTCACCACAATCGGCAGCTTGCCCAGCGCCTGCACATAGTCGTAGGCGCGGGCAATGGTCTCGTCGTCGGTGGCCTTGCCTCGGATGATTTCCACCAGCTTCATCTTGTCGACCGGACTGAAGAAGTGGATACCGACGAACTTGGCCGCGTCGCGGCTGGCCTGTGCCAGGCCGGTGATGGGCAGGGTGGAGGTGTTGCTGGCAAAAAAGCCGCCAGCGGCCAACTGCGCCTCGGCCGCGCGGGTGACCTCGGCCTTGAGGGCGCGGTTTTCAAACACCGCCTCGATGATCAGGTCGCAGCCCGCCAGGTCTTCAAACCGTTCGGTGGGGGTGATGCGGTCGAGCAGCGCCTGACCTTTGTCGGCGCTCATCTGGCCTTTGTCCACCCGTTTGGCCACCAGCTTGGCGCTGTAGGCCTTGCCTTGTTCGGCCTTGGCTTGGCTCACGTCTTTGAGCACGGTGGCAATGCCTTTGCTGGCCTGCGCCCAAGCGATACCCGACCCCATCATGCCCGCGCCCAGAATGCCCACCTTCTGCGGCTGGTAGCGCGGCACGCCGGCCGGGCGCGATTGCCCTCCCTTGATGGCGTTCATGTTGAAGAAGAAGGTGTTGATCATGTTGCGCGCCACGCGCCCGGTCATCAGCCCGGCGAGGTAGCGGCTTTCCACCCGCATGGCGGTGTCAAAGTCCACCTGCGCGCCTTCCACCATGGCCGCCAGCGCGGCCTCGGGCGCGGGGTACAAGCCCCGGGTTTTTTGCTTGAGCATGGCCGGCGCCACCGACAACATGCCCCACAGCGCCGGGCTGCTGGGGCTACCGCCGGGCATTTTGTAGTCCTTGCGGTCCCACACATGCTGCGCCGCTTCGGGCTTGCCTTGGGCGGCCGCGATGTGGGCCAGCGCGCGCGGCATCAGCTCGGCGTTGCTGGCCACCAGTTCGTGCACCACACCGATCTTGAGCGCCTCTTGTGGGCCAAACAGCTTGCTCTCCATCACATAGGGCTGCGCGCCTTTGAGGCCGAGCAGTCGGGTCATTTTGGTGATGCCGCCGCCGCCCGGAATCAGCCCCAGGGTGATTTCGGGCAGGCCAAACTGGGTTTTGGGGTTGTCCACCGCGATGCGATGGTGGCCAACCAGCGCCACCTCCCAGCCGCCGCCCAGCGCGGTGCCGTTGAGGCAGGTCACCACTGGCACGCCCAGGGTTTCCAGTGTGCGGAAATGTCGTTTGATGCGCTCAATCTCGGCGAACACACGCGGCGCGTCGTCGGCGCTGCTGCGCATCACGCCCTTCAAATCGGCGCCGGCGAAAAACGTTTTTTTGGCCGAGGCCAGCACCACGCCCCGCAGCTGCGCTTTGTCGGCCAACACTTGCGCGGTCACCGCCGCCAGATCGTCCTGCCATTGCAGGCTCATGGTGTTGACCGGCGAGCCCTGCTCGTCAAAAGTGATGACGGCCACGCCGTCTTGGAGTTCGTAGCGAATGGTGGTGGTGATCATGCTGTGGCTCCTGCTCAGACGCGTTCAACGATCGTGGCGATTCCCATGCCGCCCCCGACGCAGAGGGTCGCCAAGCCATAACGCAGCTGGCGCCGGTGCAGTTCGTCGATCAGCGTGCCCAAAATCATGGCGCCGGTGGCGCCCAGCGGGTGGCCCAGCGCAATCGCACCGCCGTTCACATTCACCTTCTCGTGCGGCACACCCATCTCGCGCATGAACAGCATGGGCACCGCCGCAAAGGCCTCGTTCACCTCGAACAGGTCGATCTGATCGACCGTCAGCCCGGCCTTGGCCAGCGCTTTGCGCGCCGCCGGCATCGGACCGGTGAGCATGATGGTCGGGTCGGCCCCCGACAGGGCCACCGACACAATGCGCGCTCGGGGTGTCAGGCCGTGGGTCTTGGCCGCCGCCTCGCTGCCGATCAGCACAGCGGCCGCCCCGTCCACAATGCCCGACGAGTTGCCCGCGTGGTGCACGTGGTGAATGCGTTCCACCTGCGGGTAACGCTGCAGCGCCACCGCGTCAAAGCCCATGGCGCCCAGTTGTTCAAACGCCGGCTTTAAGCCCGCCAGGCCGTCGAGCGTGGTGTTGGGTTTGATGAACTCGTCTTCTTCCAGCAAGCTCAGCCCCATGGCGTCTTTCACCGGCACCACCGAGCCCTTGAAATGCCCGGCCGCGCGCGCCGCCGTGGCCCGCTGTTGCGAGGTGAGCGCATAGCGGTCCACGTCTTCCCGGCTGAAGCCGTTGAGCGTGGCGATCAAATCCGCCCCAATGCCTTGCGGCACAAACAGCGTGGCGCTGTTGGTTTCGGGGTCTTGGGCCCAGGCGCCGCCATCGGCGCCAATCGGCACCCGGCTCATGCTCTCCACACCGCCGGCCACCACCAGGTCTTCCCAGCCGCTTTTGACCTTCATCGCGGCCATGTTCACCGCCTCTAGGCCCGAGGCACAAAAGCGGTTGATTTGCACACCGGCACAGCGCCAGTCCCAGCCCGCCTTGAGCGCGGCCACCTTGGCAATCACCGAGCCCTGTTCGCCCACCGGCGACACCACGCCCATCACCACGTCGTCCACCGCTGCGGTGTCAAAGCCGTGGCGCGCCTGCAGGGTCTGCAGCACACCGGTCAGCAGGTTGATGGGTTTGACCTCGTGCAGGCTGCCGTCTTTTTTGCCTTTGCCATGCGGGGTGCGAATGGCGTCGAACACATAGGCGTCGCTCATGTGTCTGTCTCCTGTTGGGTGGGGGTTATGGCTCAGTATAGACTTTCACCAAGCAAACGCTTTGTAAAAATAAACCGCCATCCGTCAAACAGGAGACACCATGATCGACCGCCAGCTCTACAGCCCCGACCACACCGCTTTTGCCGACGCCTTTGAGCGCTTCATGGACAAGGAAATTGCCCCCTTTCACGACGCCTGGGAAGAGCAGGGCTATGTGGACCGCGAGGTGTGGCGCAAGGCCGGCGACAACGGCTTCTTGTGCATGACCATGCCAGACGAATACGGAGGCTCGGGCGCCGACCGGCTGTATTCGGTGGCGCAAATGGAGGCTCTGGCGCGGCGCGGATTCAGCGGCATTGGTTTTGGGCTGCACAGCGAAATCGTGGCGCCTTACATCCTGCACTACGGCACCGAGGCCCAAAAGCACAAATACCTGCCCCTGCTGGCCAGCGGAGAGATGGTGGGCGCCATCGCCATGAGCGAGCCCGCCGCAGGCAGCGACCTGCAGGGTGTCAAAACCACCGCCATCCGCCAGGCCGACGGCAGCTATCTGCTCAACGGCAGCAAAACCTTTATCACCAACGGCTGGCACGCCGACTTGGTGGTGGTGGTTGCCAACACCGACCCCGCCGCTGGCGCCAAAGGCACCAGCCTGCTACTGGTGGAACGCGGTATGCCCGGGTTTGAAAAAGGCAAGCGCCTGAAAAAAGTCGGCATGAAAGCGCAAGACACCTCTGAGCTGTTTTTTGACAACGTGCGGGTGCCTGCCGACAACCTGCTGGGCGGGCAGGGCAGGGGCTTTGTCTGCTTGATGGAGCAACTGCCCTGGGAGCGGCTGCAAATCGCCATCGGCGCGGTGGCCTCGGCCCAGGCCGCCATCGATTGGACGGTGCAATACGTGAAAGACCGCAAGGTGTTTGGCCAGCCCGTGGCCAGTTACCAAAACACCCGCTACACCCTGGCCGAGCTGCAAACCGAGGTGCAAGTGGCCCGCGTGTTTGTGGACAAATGCAGCGAACTGGTGCTCAAAGACCAGCTCGACACCGCCACCGCCAGCATGGCCAAGTACTGGTGTTCCGACCTGCAGTGCAAGGTGATTGACGAGTGCGTGCAGCTGCACGGCGGCTACGGCTATATG
>JBEIEH010000248.1:0-4008 GCA_040383055.1 Burkholderiaceae bacterium | reverse complement strand
GATGACCCCCAGCGTGCCTTCGCTGCCCACCATCAGGCGGGTCAGGTCGTAGCCGGCGGACGATTTTTTCGCCCGCGTGCCAGTGCGGATCACCTCGCCCTGCGCGGTCACCACCTCGAGCGCCAACACGTTGTCGCGCATGGTGCCGTAGCGCACCGCATTTGTCCCGCTGGCGCGGGTGGCGGTCATGCCGCCCAAGCTGGCGTCGGCGCCGGGGTCGATCGGGAAGAACAAGCCTTGGTCCTTTACGGCCTCGTTGAGCTGCTTGCGCGTCACCCCGGGCTGCACCGTCACCGTCAGGTCTTCGGCGTTGATGGCCAGCACCCTGTTCATGCGGCTCACGTCCAGGCTGATGCCGCCTTGCACCGCCAGCAAATGGCCTTCGAGCGACGAGCCCACGCCAAACGGAATCACCGGTACCCGGTGCTGCGCGCACAGCCGTACCGCGTCGGCCACGTCTTGCGTGCTTTCGGCAAACACCACCGCCGCTGGCGGCGGCACCTCAAAAATCGATTCGTCGCGGCCGTGCTGTTCGCGCACCGCTTGGGCCAGGCTGCACTGTGCGCCAAAACGCGCCTGCAGCGCGGCCAGGAATTCGGCGGGCACCGGGCGCAGCTGCAGCGCGGGCGTCAAATGGTGGGCGGGGGTGGGGGCGTTCATCGGTTGTTTCCTCAGGGCTGTGGGGCCACACGATAATGGACCATTATCAGCAAACCGCGCTCCGCGCGCAGCCACTTTCCAAGCACCATGGGCAACCGACTCACACAAATCGCCACCCGCACCGGCGACGCCGGCACCACCGGCCTGGGCGACAACAGCCGCGTGTCGAAAAACAGCTTGCGGGTGCACGCCATGGGCGACGTGGACGAGCTCAATTCCCACATCGGCGTGCTGTTGTGCGAAGACATGCCGCCCGACGTGCGCGAGCTGCTGGTCGAAATCCAACACCAGCTGTTCAACCTCGGTGGCGAGCTGTCCATCCCGGGCTTTGAGCTGCTCAAGCCCGAAGCGGTGGCCGCGCTCGACGAGGCACTGGAGCGCTACAACGCTGCACTGCCACGCTTGCAAGAGTTCATCTTGCCCGCCGGCAACCGCGCCGCCGCGCAAGCCCATGTGTGCCGCACCGTGGCGCGCCGCGCCGAGCGCGCGTTGGTGGCCTTGGGCAACGAAGAGGCCATCAAAGACGGTCCACGCCAGTACCTCAACCGCTTGTCGGACCTGATGTTTGTGTTGGCCCGCGTGCTCAACCGCATGAACGGCGGCGACGACGTGTACTGGAAAAGCCAGCGCATGGCCGCGCCCGACGCCGCATGATGCGCACCGCCGCGCTCGCCTTGGGGCTGTTCCTGGCTGGGCCGGCGCTGGCCGCTGTCCACACCGTCACCTTACACTGCGAAGCGGTGTACCAACCCGCCCGCAGCACCTGGGTGCGGGTGGTCGACATCGACATGGACAAGCAGCGCATCCGCGCGGTGCGCATCGACGGCGTGCCGGTGTACACCTTCGCCGTCAACGGCACCTGGATCCTCACCGCGCTGGACAACGAGCGCATCCAGCTCGACACCGCCGCCCAGCAGTGGCAGAGCGACTTTCGTGGGTTGGCGCGGGCACAGGGACGCTGCGAACGCGCCCCCGCCTAAGGTGCCCGATCAGGCCTGCAGCTGGCGCCGCAGTCGGGGCAGCACCGCTCGGGTGGCGATGTAGCCGGCCTCGATCAGTTCTTTGCGCGCCGAAAAGTCGGTGCTGGAATAGCGTCCGGTGTCGGGCTGGATCAGCAGATCGGCCGACTTCGATTCGAGCTGCGTCAACGAGCGGCCCATGATCTCGAACGACTGCAACACGATCTCATAGAGCCCGGTGCGTTTGTTGTCGCTGGGCTTGCTGCCCACGTCCACCGCGATCACAAAATCTGCGCCCATTTGCCGCGCCACCGCCACCGGCAGCGGGCTGGTCAGCCCGCCATCGACGAGTTCGCGCCCGTGGTGGTTGGCCGGAATGAACACCCCCGGAATCGCGCACGACGCGGCCACCGCCGCCCCCGTGTCGCCACTGACCAGCGGCACCCGCTCGCCGGTGGCCAGATCGGTGCACACCGCCGCAAAACGCTTGGGCATGCGCTCAATCGGCATTTGGTTGAGCTGGCCGTTGACCAGGCGCTGCAGCGCCAAGCCGGCCATCAGCCCGCGTCGGTTGCCGGTGCTCAAATCGGCCACGTCGATGTCGCGCACCTTCAGCGCAATGTCCTGCATCTGCCACGGCGTGAAGCCGGCGGCGTAGAACGCGCCAATCAGCGAACCCGCGCTGCTGCCCGCCACGATCGACACCGGCACACCCGCTTCGTCGAGCGCCTGCAGCACGCCAATATGGGCAAAACCACGCGAAGACCCCGCGCCGAGCACCAGGCCCACGCGTTTGTTGGTGGTTGTGGGCGTGTCGGAGCGGCGGCCGCTGCGCTGTTGCGCCTGTGCGGCGCCGATGGGCAGGGCGGCGGCTCCCAAGGCCAGCAAGTGGCGGCGTTGCATGATCACTTCTCCGCCGGCTTGACCAGACCCTGGTCGATCAGCGATTTGAGCTGCGCCCAAGCCGACGAGAACGCGTTGGCGGGCTCGCCTTGGGTGATGTTTTCGACCTTCTCGCCCAAGATCACCACTTCAACCCGGCGGTTGAGTCGGCGACCGTCTTCGGTGGCGTTGGACGCCACCGGGCGGTTGAAGGAAAAGCCTGCTGTCTCCAGCCGCTCTTTGGGAATGCCGCGCTCGGCCAAGGCCACCGCCACCGCGCGGGCGCGGTCTTCCGACAGGCTTTGGTTCAGGGTGGCGCTGCCGGTGCTGTCGGCGTGGCCTTCGAGCGAGACGTTGTTCTTGGTCTTGTTCTTCAGCAAATCGGCCACCCGGTCGAGGTAGGGGCCGGACTCTTTGGCGTTGAGCGCCGACTTGCCGACCTCAAACAGCACCGAGTTGGGCAGGAAAATCTGCACACCACGCTCGGACTGCTCGATTGGCAGCACCGGGCCGCTGTACGGTGCGGGCGGCGGTGGGGGGGGTGGGGTTTGGCACGCCGACAGAGCGACTGCCACAGCCAAAACAGCGGTGGTGCGCCAGACAAAACCAGTGCGAGTCATGAGGGTCTCCAGACAACAAGGCCACCAACAACACGGCAGCCGACCCCTTAAGTTAACCCAAAAGAAAACACAAAAGGGGCGGTCCCTGTATCACTTTGTATCTTTGGTGACCGATTGGAGAGTTTGTCGTTCCCCTGGCAAAACTGTGTGCGCTTGTTGGCACCTGGGGCCTGCCACATCAACTGTCTAGGGGATGCACCGGCAGCACCGTGCCGGTCGCACCCGCCGCGTCGGCCTGCGCCTGGGCCCGGGCAAAGCCGGCTTCGAGCTGGCTTTTGCCCGACACATAGGTGCGCGGCCAGGCCAGGGTGGTGTGGCCAATGCGCGCCGCCTCGGTCAGCGTCCAGGCCGGGTTGGCCAGGTGCGGGCGCGCCACCGCACACAGATCGGCCCGCCCCGAGGCGATGATGCTGTTCACATGGTCGGCCTCGGAAATCGCGCCCACCGCCATGGTGGCGATGCCCAGCGTTTGCCGAATGCGGTCGGCAAAGGGCGTTTGGTACATGCGCCCGTAGGTCGGTTTTTGCTCGGCGCTCACCTGGCCGGACGACACATCGATCAAGTCCGCCCCCGCCGCCTGGAAGGCGCGCGCGATCTCGACCGCGTCGGCCGGTGTCACGCCGCCGTCCACCCAGTCGTGGGCCGAGATGCGCACGCTCATCGGCAGGTGCGCCGGCCAGGCGGCGCGCACGGCGGCAAACACCTCCAGCGGGTAGCGCAGGCGGTTGGCCAGGCTACCGCCGTATTCGTCGCTGCGGCGGTTGGTCAGCGGGCTGATGAAGCTCGACAGCAGGTAGCCGTGCGCGCAGTGCAGCTCCAGCCAGTCAAAGCCAGCTTGCGCGGCGCGGGCGGTGGCGGCCACAAAGTCGGCCGTCACCCGGTCCATG
>JBEIEH010000247.1:0-4011 GCA_040383055.1 Burkholderiaceae bacterium | reverse complement strand
TGTCAAACGGACGCCCCTCAGCCAAGCCGATGTCGCGCAGGGCTTTGCGAAGCACATCTGCGTCAAATTCTTTGATGCCGGTGAAGGTGATGTCCGCCACGATTGGTCGCTCGGCCACCACCACCACGATCAGCCCATCTCGCACCTCAATGCGTACGTCCGAGAACAGGCCCAGACCGAACAAGGCGCGAATCGCTTGGGCGCCCTTGTCTTCGCTGTATGTATCTCCGACACGAAACGGCAGTGACGCGAAGATGGTGCCAGGCTCAACGCGCTGCAGGCCTTCGACCTGAATGTCTTTGAGCACAAAGGGCTCGACCGCCCAGGCGGCGGCGGAAGCGACCAGCGCGGCGCCAGCGATCAGGGTACGGGACCAGCCGCGCAAGGTTTGGGATTTGGATTTCATGGGATCGTTTTTCAGCCCAGTAGCCGGGCCAGATCGTTGAACAGGGCCACCGACATGAGGGCCATCAGCACCGCCACGCCGCCTCGGGACAACCATTCCATCCACGCGGCCGACACAGGACGTCCCGTCACGGACTCCCAAAGATAATACATCAGGTGACCACCATCGAGCACCGGCAGCGGCAGCAGGTTGAGCACACCCAAACTGACGCTGATCAGGGCCAAAAACAGCAGGTATTGGGTGATGCCGAGTTGGGCCGATTGGCCAGCGTAATCGGCGATGGTCAGCGGCCCACTGAGATTCTTGATCGAAGCTTCACCGATCAGCATGCGGCCGATCATGTCCACTGTCATGCTCGAGATCTCCCAGGTGCGCTCAAACGCCTTGCTAAGGCCCTCCCACGCACCGGCCTGCACCACCACGGTCTCGGGCGGTGTGCCAATGTAGGCACCGACGCGGGCGATCCAGCGGTCTTGGTCTTGCTCGGCCAGCGGTGTCACCGATAGGGTCAGGCGCTGGCCTGCGCGCTGCACCACCCAGTTCTGAGACTGCACACGGCCTTGCGCATCGGCCGACTGGCGGATCCACTGCCGCAGTTGCTGCCCATCGTCCACCTGCCGACCATCGACCAGCAGCACCCGGTCGCCAGACTTCAAACCCGCCGCCTGGGCTGCTCCACCCGACATCACCTCGCCCAAGACCGGCTCGGTCCAGGGCGCACCCAAACCAATGCGGGCAAAAAGCTGGGTATCGGCGTCGCGGCTCTCCAGCCGGCTGAGCGGCAAGACCACATCCACTGGAGCCCCCGCACGGTTGAGCGACACGGTGGCATCGGCGCCGTCCAAAGCGGCTTGAGTCAAGGCCCAGCGCACATCGTCCATGCTGCGCACCTCGACCGACTCGTCGGCCCATCGCATCTCGGTGATGAGGTCACCCGAACGCAGACCAGCATCAGCCGCCAGGGTGCTCGCCGCGGGAGACGCGATGCGAGCCACGGGCACTGTCTGGCCAGTCCAATTGACCAGCGCGTAGAGCAGCACCGCCAATGCAAGGTTGGCCGCAGGGCCCGCCGCCACTATCGCGGCGCGCTGACGCACCGATTTGTTGTTGAACGCCAAGTGCTTTTCGTGGCTGGCTACAGGCGCTTCGCGTTCATCCAACATGCGCACATAGCCACCCAGTGGCAAAGCGGCCAACACAAACTCGGTACCACTGCGCGGGCTGGTCCAGCTCAGCAGCGGCTTGCCAAAACCGATGGAAAAGCGCAATACCTTGACGCCGCAAGCCACCGCCACCCGGTAGTGCCCGTATTCGTGAAATGCAATCAACAGCCCCAGAGCGAACACAAAGGCAAGAACGGTCAACACAGCAACTCCTTCACAGGGGGGCTTGCAAAACAGCCAATGGCATTTCGACTCAAGCCGTGCGGCAATGTTCCACCGCTTGGCCAGCCCACCGCCGTGCCTGGGCGTCGAGGTCCAGCAAATCGCCTACCGAAGACACAACCCCGGGCAATACCGCTTGCAGGGTGCGCTCGTTGATGTCGGCGATCTGGTCGAAGCGCAAACCTCCGTTCAGAAAAGCCGCCACGGCGACCTCGTTGGCGGCATTGAGCACCGCTGTGGTGCCTTGCGGTCCGCGCAGGGCGTCCCAAGACAAAAACAAGCCTGGGAAACGCCGCCGGTCGGGCACCTCAAAGGTCAACGCACTCAGGGTGCGAAAGTCCAAAGCACTCGCTCCCGAGTCCATGCGCTCCGGCCACGACAAGCCATAAGCGATGGGCACCCGCATATCGGGCGTCCCCAGCTGTGCCACCACCGAGGTGTCGCGGTACTGAACCATTGAATGGATCACGCTCTGCGGATGAATGACCACCTCGATGCGCTCTGGCGGCATACCGAACAAATAAGAGGCCTCGATCACCTCCAAGGCCTTGTTCATCATGGTGGCCGAATCGACCGAGATCTTGCGGCCCATCACCCAATTGGGGTGGGCACAGGCCTCATCGGGAGTGACTTGCGACAAACTGCCCGGATCGCGGGTGCGAAACGGCCCACCCGAGGCGGTCAGCACAATTTTCTCCACCCGAGCGTCCCAGCTGCGCCGATCTTCTGGCAGGCTTTGAAACACCGCCGAGTGCTCGCTGTCGATCGGCAACAAAGTGGCGCCACCGCGTTCCACCGCGTCCATGAAGAGCTGGCCGCCCACCACCAAGGCTTCCTTGTTGGCCAGCAACAGCTTTTTGCCAGCACGCGCCGCCGCCAGCGCGGGGGCCAAACCCGCCGCGCCCACAATCGCGGCCATCACCACCTGCACATCGGGGTGCTCGCTCACCGCACACAGCGCCTGCTCGCCCGCGTGCACCTCGGTTGACAGGCCAGCCGCGCGCACGCGCAAGGCCAATTGCTGAGCGGCATCTCCGTGGGCCATCACCGCATGGTGGGGTCGAAAACGCTCGCACAAGGCAAACAGGGCATCCACCTGGGTGGATGCGGTCAGCGCAAACACCTCAAAACGGTCGGGATGCCTGGCAAGCACGTCCAAGGTGTTTTGGCCAATGGAGCCGGTGGCTCCGAGCACGGTCACGGCTTGCATGGCTAAGGGACTTTCAAATTCAACGAGAAATGACCATCATGGCCAAGGGCAACACCGGCAGCAGCGCATCCACCCGATCCAACACACCGCCATGCCCCGGCAATAAGCGGCTGGAGTCTTTGACACCAGCGCTGCGTTTGACCAAGGACTCAACCAAATCCCCCGCCACGCTCATGGCCACCAGTCCGGCGAGCACCAGCACGGCGCCCCAACCCCAGTCCGACCACAGCCGCTGGAATAGGCTGCCACCTTGGGTCACGCCCAAGCGGTCCAAATGCAGCCACAGCGCCCCCACCAGCGCAACCCCCAGCACACCGCTGTAGACGCCTTCCCAGCTCTTGCCAGGACTGACCGACGGGGCCAACTTGCGCCGACCAAAGGCCTTGCCACCAAAATAGGCCGCCACATCGGCGGTCCAGACCAGCACCAAGACCGAGAGCAAAAACTCAAGTCCCAGCAAGCGCGCTTGCACCAGTGCCAGCCACGCACAAGCGATCAGCAACCAACCCAGCAAACGGCGCGGCCACACCGGCCAATCGGCCCAGCGCAACACACCCCTGCGGAGCATCAAGGTCGCCAACAGCACCCACATGATGCCCACCGTCCACCACAGGGCCGGCAGCGGTTGCTGCACATGACCGGTCCACCACAGCAAGGCCAGCGCCAAGCCCAAGGCCACGCCCGAGGCAAGCGCCCAGGAAGACGCCAAGCCGTTCAGTCGCCCCCATTCCCAGCCCGCAGCCACGATCAGCACCAGACTCAAAGCCGCAAAAGGCTCAATCTGCGGATGAAACAGAGCTGGCAACAAGACCAGCAACATCGCTACCGCAGTGACCACGCGTTGCCACAACATCGGGTCAGGCGCCTTGTTGCGCAAGATGGCGCCGCATCAGACCGCCATGATGTCTTGCTCTTTGGACACCACCAGCTTGTCGACCTCGGCGATCATCTTGTCGGTGAGCTTTTGCACATCGTCTTGGGCGCGGCGCTCGTCGTCCTCAGAGGCCAGC
>JBEIEH010000246.1:0-4012 GCA_040383055.1 Burkholderiaceae bacterium | reverse complement strand
TGATGATCACCATCGGGATGCTGTCCATGTAGGCTGTGGCAATACCGGTGACGGCGTTCGTCAACCCCGGGCCAGAGGTGACCAAAGCGACCCCGACCTCGCCCGTGGCACGGGCAAAGCCGTCGGCAGCATGGACGGCTGCCTGCTCGTGGCGCACCAGCACATGCTGAATGGTGTCTTGCTTGTAAAGCGCGTCGTAAATGTGAAGCACTGCACCACCTGGGTAGCCCCAGAGGTACTGCACATTCTCGGCCTGCAAGGCCTTGACGAGGATTTCAGAGCCGCGAAGCTCAGGAGCGGATGCGCCAGAGACGGCAGCGGCGGACGCCATTTCGGCCTTGTTGATTTCCATGATGACCCTTTCGAGAATTTCGGAAGCGAAAAACCTTGGGTGCCTCTTCGCCCACTCTTGTGGAGCGACGTCGAGACTTGAGACCACAGGCCATGGGCGGGATGTACTCCCCTGCCGAACCAGGATCCGTTTGCCTTGTTTTGAATTGCAATCCGCGATTATCGCACTGCACAAAACTTTTTCATCAACAGCCGGGTGAGTATGGCGTGAATGAGACAATGCCGATCCGTTTTGACCCAATACACATTCCGAATGTCTATGCAACCCCATCAGCCGGATGCGCTGCTAGCGCCCACCCTGCCCCGCCGCATGGCATGCTGGATGTATGAAGGCATGTTGCTGTTTGGTGTGGTGTTCATTGCGGGCTACTTGTTTTCCGCCGTGACACAGACCCGGCATGCGCTTGAAAACCGCCATGCTCACCAAGCATTCCTGTTTTTGGTGTTTGGCATCTACTTCACGTGGTTCTGGGCCAAGGGACAAACCTTGGCGATGAAAACTTGGCACATACAAGTGGTCGACGCCAATGGCGCTCGGATCACCCAAACGCGGGCGCTGTTGCGCTACGTCCTGTCGTGGGTGTGGTTCCCGCCTCCACTGGCCATAGGCATGCTGTTTCGCTTGTCGGGTGGAGAAATCACCGTCATCACCATCGGATGGGTGTGGGTATGGGCCATCTTGGCCCGGTTTCACCCGCAGCGCCAGTTCTGGCACGACGCTTGGGCAGGAACCCGCTTGGTGCATCACGCCGCAGTCACCCAAGCGCCAACCACCAAAGTCTAAGCACGACAAGTTCTATGAATCCACCGACCTTCTCGCTTTGTGTCTATTGCGGCTCGCGCCTAGGTGTCGACGCCAGATACGCCGAGACAGCACAGGCGGTGGGTCAATGGATTGGTGAGCGCGGTGGGCGCTTGGTCTACGGTGGTGGCCGCAATGGCCTGATGGGGGTGGTGGCCGATGCCACGCTGGCCGCCGGTGGGACAGTGTTGGGCATCATTCCTCAGGCCTTGGTGGAACGCGAATGGGCGCATGCCGATTGCACCGAATTGGTGGTGGTCGACACCATGCACGAGCGCAAGCGGCGCATGGCTGACGCCGCCGACGCGTTTGTGGCCTTGCCAGGCGGCATCGGGACCTTCGAGGAATTTTTTGAGATCTGGACTTGGCGCCAACTGGGCTACCACGACAAGCCAGTGGGGCTGCTCAACACTGCGGGCTGCTACGATGGCCTGTACGCCTTCTTGGCACACACGGTGGCCAATGGCTTTGTGAGCGAATGGCAAATGGATTTGATCCGTGTGAACAGCGACATGCACACTTTGCTGCCGATGCTGGTGCAAGACGCTGGTTTTTCACCGAAGGCGCGTACCCACCGCATGTGACATGTGGAGGCTTAGCGCCGCCCGATCACACCGCCGACTCGTCTTGCTCGCCAGTGCGGATGCGCACCACACGCTCAACAGGGGTGACAAAAATTTTGCCATCACCGATTTTCCCAGTGCGTGCAGCGCGAATGATGGCGTCGACACAGCGGTCCACATCGTCGCTTTTGACCACCACCTCCAGCTTCACTTTGGGAAGAAAGTCCACCACATACTCGGCGCCTCGATAAAGCTCGGTGTGACCTTTCTGGCGTCCAAAGCCCTTGACCTCGGTCACGGTCAAACCAGTCACGCCTTGCTCGGCCAACGCTTCGCGAACCTCTTCTAGCTTGAAGGGCTTGATGATGGCGGTGATTTGCTTCATGGACGAGATTCTCCTAAGTGACGAGCAATGCTAAGCGTGCGATTATGCCGGGACAACATTTGACACCGAGACCCATGTCCTATTCCCTGCCCCAACACACCCCAATGACCGTGACCTTCCGAGGCGGTCACCCAGAGAACATCCACCACGGATCGGTGGCGGTGGTAGACCGCACGGGCCGCTTGCTCGCTTGTACCGGCGATGTGGACTCACCCATGTTCACCCGCTCGGCGCTCAAACCGTTTCAGGCCATGCCTTTGTTGGCCCAAGGCGAGCGCTATGCGCTCAGCGAAGAAGACATGGCCTTGCTGTGCGCCAGCCACAACGGCGAACCCGTACACACCGAACGTGCCGCCAGCTTGTTGGCCCGTGCCGGCGGGGCCAAGCCGACCTGTTGTGCGGCAGCCATGTGCCTTATTTCTACAGCATGCACCAACGCCCAGTGCCCGAGGGCGCGCGCTTCGGGCGGCTGCACCACAACTGCTCGGGCAAGCACAGCGGCATGTTGTTGCTCGCGCATGCCCTGGGCGCCAGCGCCGACGGATATGTCCTGCCCGACCACCCGGTGCAACAAGCTATCCGCCACAGTGTGGCCCATTTCACCGGCTGGCCAGCCGACCAGCTGGTGCACGGGGTGGACGGTTGCAGTGCGCCCAACTTTGCGGTGCCGCTGCGTCACCTGGCCGGCGCTTTTGCGCGCTTGACCGACATCCAACCCGACCCGGTGTACGGCAGCGCCCCGCACCAAGCGGCGCGCGCCATGAGCCGCCACCCGGCGCTGGTGAGCGGCGAAGGCCGCAACGACTGGACCCTGATGCGCGCCGGCCGTGGAGACTGGGTCAGCAAAGTCGGCGCCGATGGCGTGCAGGCCATGGCCAGCTTCAGCCGGGGCGTTGGCATTGCAGCCAAATGCGCCGACGGACAGCTCGCCCCGCTGATGCTGGGTCTGGTGTCCGTGCTGGAACAGCTGGGCTGGCTGGACGACGTGGCGCGCGACGCGCTGGCGGATTTTGTGCCGCCGCCCATGAAAAACGCCGCAGGACGCGAGGTGGGCGAACAGCGCGCGGTGTGGCGGCTGGTGGCGCCTTGATCAATCGCCCCAGCATTGCGTCTGCATCACCGCAGCATCGGACGTGACCAACAGGTCTTGAGTGCCACCGCCTGAGCCATAGCTCCAGCCGTACACCACATAGGTGTGCTGAAAGCCCGTCATCGTCATGCGGTGCACTTCAACGCCAGAACTGGCGGCCTCCTTGACGCACTTAAGGTGCTTGAGCACCACACCTCTCTTGCGCAGGTACTCCAACTCCACGCATACATGCCCTTGGGGTTGCTGATACTGCCAAATTTACATGAAAATGGCAAAGGCATCAGTCAAAGCTGCCGTTGACTCAGCCCCGGTAACGGTTGGTGATGGGGTAACGCCAGTCTTTGCCAAAACTGCGGTGGCTGACCCGGACACCGATGGGCGCTTGGCTGCGTTTGTACTCGTTGATGCGGATCAGCCGCACCACTTTGTCCACATCGTGAGCGGCAAAACCCGCTGCCGTGATGGCATCGGGGCTGTCATCATTTTCCATATAGCGCTCAATGATGGCGTCGAGCACCTCATAGGGTGGCAGGCTGTCTTGATCGGTTTGGTCTGGGCGCAGCTCGGCGCTCGGTGGTCGGGTGATGATGCGCTCGGGAATCGGATTGCTGCCGGTGCCAAAGGGGTCGTGTGCGTTGCGCCAACGCGCCAGCGCAAACACCCGGGTTTTGAGCACGTCTTTGATGACCGCAAACCCGCCGGCCATGTCGCCGTACAAGGTGCAATAGCCGGTGGCCATTTCGCTTTTGGTGCCGGTGGTGAGCACCAGGCTGCCAAACTTGTTCGACAGCGCCATCAGCAAGGTGCCACGGATGCGCGCC
>JBEIEH010000245.1:0-4016 GCA_040383055.1 Burkholderiaceae bacterium | reverse complement strand
GCCCAGCGTGCGGCAGGCTTGTTGCCGATCCAGGCGCTGCGCTACGAGTGAGTCCAGCCACCACCCCGGGTCATGGCGGCGCCAAGCGCTGAAATTTGTCAAAATTACCAGAATTGATTTTCTGAGAGGCCGTCCGATGAGTCCGTGGAGCCTGTGGGGCAAATCCCTTGCTGCGTGTGTGTTGGCCCTGAGCGCGGTGCACACCTGGGCACAGCCGGCGGTGGGCACACGCGTGAGCAACGGCGTGCTGGTGGTGGACAGCAAACGTTCGGTCCCCTTGCCGGAGCAGGGGGGCAGTTGGACGGTGGTCTACAGCGAGCCCGACAGCCGCGCGCAGAGCAACGGTCACATCGTGGGGCTGGTGCACAGCGATCCGCAGAGCCCGGTGCCGGTGATGATGGTGCGCCACAGCCAACGCAGCGCCGCGTGGCGTGGCTCGGTGTGTGAGATCACCGCATCGTCGGCCTTTATGTTGGAGTATTACGGCAGCCAAATATCGGGCAATTCCCAACGCTGTTCGGTGGTGTTTCCGGTTCGCACGCTGGGCACTTACCGCGCGACCGCGACGTCCGCCATGTGGGCGCCGTTTTTCAAAAGCGGGGTCGATCTCAGCGCGGTGCCGGACGTCTCGTATCTGCTGGCGTCCTGGCGCATGCAGGAGTTTGGTGAGCACAACCTGATTGTGGAAGCCATGGTGCGCGCAGACGCGCTGGGCACCAGCAGCGGTGAGTTGATGGACACGTTCCGCAGCAATCAGCTCAACCCCGCGCACCGCGCCATGAAGGACTGGTTGATGTCGGCCGTGACGCAAACCGCCGGCACCTATTTCAAAGGCCAGCCCAACCGGCTGGCGGTGCTGGATGTGGCCCAGGTGCGGCAGGCCATGCAAAACGCCACGCCGGCCCAGCGCGAAAATTTTGCTGCCGCACCGGTGATTGGTACCAGCTTGGGGTCGGCGGTGGAGACGGCTGTATCTGCGGACGACCGGTGGCAGCCACCGGTGGACATTGAAACCGGTGCGATGGTGTCCATGTCCAAAACGTGGTTGGCCCGCGCTGGCACCGCTTTTGAGCTCACGGGGCTTGAGCCTGTGCGAGCAGTGGCCAATGGCCGCTTGGTGTACCAAGGGACTCTTCCGGGTATTGGGTCGGGTTTTGTGCTGGACCATGCCAATGGCTTGTACTCGGTGCTGGCGTCGACCATGAACTGGCAACTCGGCATGGGGCCAGAAGTGGGCGCCCTTGTGGAGCAAGGGCAGTTTTTAGCGAGTGCCGCGTCTTCTCGCGGTGTTTTGACTTGGGAGGTCTGGTCCATACCCGCCAGCGTCTTGCCGCAAGACGGTGCGGCACTGTTGCAGAGATTGAGGTCTGGCGAGCCACTGAACACCCGTGCGCTGGCCAATATTGGAGCGCTTGAGTTCGCCACCGATGCCAGCAAGAGCGACGTTGCTTTGGTGGTGGATGGACGGCCAGTACCAAGCGATCGGGCCTTTGATGCGGTGTATTTGTTCAAAGCGGGGCGGTTGCCGCTGCAAGTCACGTCTGGCGGGCTGTTCAAGACGGTGACCAAGGACGAAATCAACCTCTCCGCGCGTGGTTTGACGGTGCAGAACATTGGCCGCAAAGGCAACAGCGGGTTGGGCGCCACATCGGCCAGCTTCACCTCCGCCGATGTGGGGCGCACCGATGAGATTTTGGCCCGTTTGCAGGGCGCCACACCCCAGCAAGCGGTAGTTCCCGTCACGGCTTCAACACCCGTGGCGTTGGCGCAGCCGTCTCCTGCAGCGGTGGCACCCACACCCGCCGGCCCCAGCGCCGCCGAGCTGGCCGAGCGCGCTCGCCTGCAGGCCGAGGCCACGCAACGCGAACAGGAACTGGAGCGCTTGCGTCAGCAACTCGCCCAGGCTGAAGCCCAACGCCAAGCCGAGGCACAGCGCGCCGCAGAGGCGCAGCGCCTGGCCGACGCCCGTGCCGCCGAGGCTGCCCGCCTGGCCGAGGCTCAACGCGTGGCAGAGCAGCAGCGCCAGGCCGATGCACAGGCCCAAGCCAAGCGTCAGCAAGAAGCCCAGCGCCAAGCCCAGGCCGCGCGCCAAGCCGAAGAGGCGCGCCAACAGGCCTTGGCGCAACAACAAGCGCAACAGCAGGCCCAACAGGCGCAAGCCGCTCGCCAGGCCGAGCAGGCAGCCGAGGCGCAGCGTGTGGCCGCCCTCAACAGCGGCAAGCGCAAGGCCTTGGTGATCGGCAACGACCTCTACCGCAACGTGCCCAAACTCGACAATGCCCGTTCCGACGCGCGCGCCATGGGCCAATCTTTGCAGTCGTTGGGCTTCAAGGTCACGGTGGCGCTGGACCTGACCGAGCGCGGCATGAAAGAAACGCTGCGCAACTTCAAATCGACGGTGCAGGGGGGAGACGAGGTGGTGGTGTTCTACGCTGGCCACGGGGTGCAGCTCGGTGCGTCGAACTACCTGCTGCCGGTGGACATCGCGGGCCAAGACGAGGCCCAGGTGCGCGACGAGGCGATTCAGATGCAGCGCATTCTGGACGACATGCAGGAGCAGCGCACCGGTTTTATGCTGATGATCGTGGACGCCTGCCGCGACAACCCGTTCAAGGTGGCGGGCCGCTCCATCGGCGGGCGCGGACTGGCGCCCACGTCGGCCGCCACCGGGCAAATGGTGATCTTTTCGGCCGGCGCTGGCCAGCAGGCGCTCGACCGCCTGGGCCCCACCGACAAAGAGCCCAATGGCCTGTTCACCCGACTGTTCCTGCGCGAAATGCAAAAACCCGGTCAACCGGTGGACCGGGTGCTGCGCAGCGTGCGTTCTGAAGTGGCGCGCTTGGCGCGTTCGGTGGGCCACGAGCAAACGCCCGCGCTCTACGACCAGTCGCTCGGCGACTTTTTCCTCAAGCCCTGAAACAGGCTGTCCTCGGCCTCACTGCACCTCAAATTCAAAGGTGCGCTCGCCGCTGCGGCCCTGGGTGTCCTCGATGCGCAAATTCAGCCTGTGCTGGCCCTTGGGCAGGGCCGCGCCGTCCACCTGAATGCCAGCGGGTGTGACCTTGGCGGCGGCCAGCAGGCGCTGGGTGATGTCGATGCGCAAGCGGCCGTAATAGGCCTTGAAGCTCTCGGTGTTGATCTGCGCTGGCGCCTGTGGGTTGAATGCCAGGCGGATGTTCACCGGCGCGGTGACCGGCGCTGGCAGCGCCGGGGCTTGCAGCTCGATGCGCGGTGCGCCTGGCACCGGCACAGCGCGCGCGGCCATCGGTTCGGGGGCGGCCAGCGAGGCGCGCATTTCGTCTTCGCTCACCAGCCAGTCGCTGGCGGCCGCGTGGCCGGCGCACAGCGCCACGGCCAAAGCCCAAAAGTGTCGTGTCATGGGGTGTGTTCCTGGTGATTCAGGGTTCGATGGCAACGATGCGCACCCGCCGGTTCTCGGCCGCCAGCGGGTCGTCTGGCTTGAGCAGTTCGCTGAAACCTTTGCCCTGTGCCTGCAGCCGCTCGGCGCCCACGCCGCGTTGCGCCAGGTACTGCACCACCGCCGCCGCGCGCCGCTCGGACAACTGTTGGTTGTAGGCGGCCTGTCCTTTGCCGTCGGTGTGTCCTTCCACCCGAAAGCGCTGCGCCTGCAACTGTGGCGCCTGCAGGGCTTGCGACAGGCGCTCCAGCAGCGCGGTGCTCTCGCCCGACAGCTGGGCCGAGTTGAAGTCGAACGCGATGTTCAGGTCGATCTGCCGCGCCTTGACCTGCAGGTTGCGCAGCGAGCGGGTGGCGGGTGCGGCGGGCGCCAGCGCGTCGATCATGGCCTCGGTGCTGGGGCCGGCGCCAGACTGGGCGCTGGCGCACACGGCGCTGGCACTCAGCAGGGCGGCCAGCAGCCCGCGGGCTGCGTGGGTGACGGGGTTCATTGCACGTCCTCCACAGTGATGCGCTGGGCGCTGAATCGGTTGGCGGCGGCGCTGCCCTGGCCCAGCAGGGCGCGTTGCAGGCGCTGGCGTCCTTCGGCGTCGGCCGCG
>JBEIEH010000244.1:0-4022 GCA_040383055.1 Burkholderiaceae bacterium | reverse complement strand
TCCAGCAGCTCGGGCAGGGCGATGCCGTCGATCAGGTCCACCGGGTCAAGCACATTGCCTTCGGACTTGCTCATCTTCTTGCCCTGGGCGTCGAGCACCAGGCCGTGGATGTAGACGTCGCGGAACGGCACCTTGCCGGTGAAGTGGGTGGTCATCATGATCATACGGGCGACCCAGAAGAAGATGATGTCGTAACCGGTGACCAGCACGCTGCTCGGCAGGTAGAGGTTGTAGTCGCTCGGCGTGGCGTTGGCAGGCGCGCTGCCGCTGGGACCGGAGGCGCCCGTGCTCATACTCGCTGCGCTCGCCACATCGCCCGGCTCGCCTCCAGCCCCAGTGGCAGCTTCTGGCCAACCGAGCGTGGAGAACGGCACCAAAGCCGACGAATACCAGGTGTCTAGCACATCGGGGTCGCGGGTCAGGGTTTTACCGGGCGCCTGGGCTTGGGCTTCGACCTCGCTGCGCGCCACGTACACCTTGCCGTCTTCGTCGTACCAAGCCGGAATCTGGTGGCCCCACCAGAGCTGGCGGCTGATGCACCAGTCTTGGATGTTGTTCATCCACTGGTTGTAGGTGTTGACCCAGTTCTCGGGCACAAAACGCACCTGACCCGACTGCACCGCGTCGATGGCTTTTTGCGCGATGCTTTTGCCGGTGGGGTCCTGGTCGCTGACCTTGTTCATGGCCACAAACCACTGGTCGGTGAGCATGGGCTCGACGATCTGGCCGGTGCGGGTGCAGATCGGCACCATCAGCTTGTGCGGCTTGGTCTCCACCAGAGCGCCGCAGGCTTCGAGGTCGGCCACGATCTGTTTGCGCGCGGCAAAACGCTCCAGACCGCGGTAGGCCTCGGGTGCGTTGTCGTTGACATGGGCCGACAAGCTCAGCACCGAAATCATCGGCAGGCCGTGGCGCTGGCCGACCGCATAGTCGTTGGGGTCGTGGGCGGGGGTGACCTTGACCACACCGGTGCCAAATTCTTTGTCCACATAAGCGTCGGCAATCACCGGAATCTGCCGGTCGCACAGCGGCAGGTTCACCATCTGGCCGATCAGGTGGGCGTAACGCTCATCCTCGGGATGCACCATGACGGCCACGTCGCCCAGCATGGTCTCGGGCCGGGTGGTGGCCACGGTGAGTGCGCCACTGCCATCCACCAGCGGGTAGGCGATGTGCCAGAGCGAGCCGTTGCGCTCTTCGTTTTCCACCTCCAGGTCGCTCACCGCGCTCATCAGCACCGGGTCCCAGTTCACCAGGCGCTTGCCACGGTAAATCAGGCCCTGCTGGTACAGCCGCACAAAGGTGTCGGTCACCACCTTGGACAGGTTCTCGTCCATGGTGAAGTACTCGCGGCTCCAGTCCACCGTGTCGCCCATGCGGCGCATCTGGGTGGTGATGGTGTTGCCCGACTGCTCTTTCCACTCCCAGACCTTGGCGACAAAGTTTTTGCGCGCCTCGGCCGGCGTCGGGCCCATGTCGTGGCGGCTGATGCCTTGGCCCTGCAGCTGGCGCTCCACCACAATTTGCGTGGCGATGCCGGCGTGGTCGGTGCCCGGAATCCAGGCGGTGTTGAAGCCCATCATGCGGTGGTAGCGGGTGAAGCTGTCCATGATGGTCTGGTTGAACGCGTGGCCCATGTGCAGCGTGCCCGTCACATTGGGTGGCGGCAGCTGAATGGCAAACGCCGGCTGGCCGGCCTTGGCCGTGCCGGTGCCCCGGTAACCCGCTGTGCCCACCCCTTGGGCTTCCCACCACGGGCCCCAGTGCGCTTCGAGCGCGGCGGGTTCGAACGATTTGGCCAAGGATTGCAGGCCAGGCTGGGACACGGTGTCGGTCATGGGGGGGTACCAGAAACAAAGCGGCCGAATAGCAGGCCGCCGGGGTGGCAAAACAAGAGGGCAATTTTAGGGCAGGGCGTGCTCGCGCCCGGGCGCACATCTCGCCGGGCTTGGCCATAATGTCCGCTGCCGCGCGCCCAAGGCGCACGGCCCACCATTGGGTTCTTCACCATGCTGTTTGTTATCTCCCCCGCCAAGGCGCTCGATTACGAAACGCCGCCCCATGTGCCCACCCACACCGAGCCGCTGTTTGTGCCGCAGGCCAGCGAGCTGATCGAGGTGCTGCGCGAGAAGTCGCCGCAGCAAATCGCCGAGCTGATGGACCTGTCGGACACGCTGTCGGGCTTGAATGTGGCGCGTTATCAGGCTTGGCAGCCGAAGTTCACCACCCAAAACGCCAAACAGGCGGTGCTGGCTTTTAACGGCGATGTGTACGAAGGCCTGGACGCCAAAAGCCTGAGCGCCACCCAGCTCGACTGGCTGCAGCAGCGCCTGTGCATTTTGAGCGGGTTGTATGGCGTGTTGCGCCCGCTCGACCTGATGCAGCCCTACCGGCTGGAAATGGGCACCCGCTTGGCCACCGCCAAGGGCAAAAACCTTTATCAGTTCTGGGGCCGGCAGATCGCCGAGTACCTGAACGAACGCGCCCAAGCACAAAAGGCGCCGGTGCTGGTGAACCTGGCCAGCGAGGAATATTTCAAATCGGTGGACCGCAAGGCGCTGCTGCCCCGGGTGGTGAGCTGTGTGTTTGAAGAGCGCAAGGGCGCGGGCTACAAGGTGATCAGCTTTGCCGCCAAGCGCGCGCGTGGCCTGATGGTGCGCTACGCGGTGGAGCACGGCGTGGAGCGGGTGGAGCAGCTGCAGGGCTTTGCCGCCGAGGGCTACGCCTATGTCCCCGCAGCGTCTGAGCCCGACCGGCTGGTGTTTCGGCGCGAGACTCAGGAGCGAGTGGCATGACCCAAGCGATCACCCCCGAACTGCGGCAATGGATCGTGGCCCAGGCGCAGGCCGGGCACAGCCCCGAAGACGTGTTGACTGCCATGAAAACCGCCGGATGGAACGAGGACGTGGCCATTGCGGCGATGGAAGAGACCTTGACCCAGCACTTGGACAAGTCCTTGCCCGCCCCGGTGCCAGTGCCCGACGTGGACGTGTCGCGCTCGCCGCGCTGGCTTGATGCGGGCGACCGCCAGGTCGAGGTGGTGATGGCCATGCAGTCGCCACGGGTAGTGGTGTTGGGAGGGCTGCTGAGCGAGGCCGAATGCGACGCTTTGATCGAGGCGGCGCGGCCACGACTCGCTCGATCCCTCACGGTGCAGACCGCCACCGGCGGCGAAGAGGTCAACGCCGACCGCACCAGCCAAGGCATGTTTTTTGATCGGGGCGAGTCGGCGCTGCTCAAGGCGATTGAGGCGCGCATCGCCCACTTGGTGCACTGGCCGGTGGAGCGGGGCGAGGGCATTCAGGTGCTGCATTACCGCCCAGGCGCTGAGTACAAGCCGCACTACGACTACTTTGACCCCGATCAGCCCGGCACCCCGACCATCCTCAAACGCGGTGGGCAGCGGGTGGGCACGCTGGTGATGTACCTCAACGACCCCGAGGCCGGCGGCGGCACCACCTTCCCCGATGTGGGGCTGGAGGTGGCCCCACGCAAAGGCAGCGCGGTGTTTTTTAACTACAACCGGCCACACCCCAGCACGCGCAGCCTGCACGGCGGCGCGCCGGTGCTGGCGGGCGACAAATGGGTGGCCACCAAATGGCTGCGCGAGGGGGTGTTTGAATGAGGCCCGGTCAGGTCAACGCCGAATTCAAGAAAAAGCAGCTGCTGCTCGAAGGCCTGTCCAAGCAGTTCAAGCAGGCCTTTGCGCAGGGTCGCTTTGAGCAGGCGCTGCAATACGCCCTGCAGGCCTGCCGGGTGGCGCCGCAGATGGCGGTGGGCCGCAGCGATGCGGCGGTGTGTTTGGTCAAGCTCGAACGCTGGGCCGAGGCGATTGAGCAGGCCCACATGGCCTTGGGCTTGGGCCCACCTGTCTTGGCCACGCTCGACGCCTTGGCCCACGCCCACGGCGGCCTGGGCCAATGGGACGAGGTGCAGAAGTGGGGCTTGCAGGCCTTGCGGCTGCGCCAACAACAGTTTGGCGGACCGCCACCGCTGCCGCACGAACCCACGCCGCTGCCGCC
>JBEIEH010000243.1:0-4075 GCA_040383055.1 Burkholderiaceae bacterium | reverse complement strand
GGCACGTCCTGCCAACCCGGTCGTGCCGCCACGCGCTCCGGTCGAAACTTCTTGCCACACCAGGAGCCGATCACGATGTCGGGAGAGCGCGCCACGATGTCGGCACCATTGGCAATGATGCGGTCACGCCCCATGGGCTGCAGCGCCAGTTCGGGAAACACATCGTCACCACCCGCCACGCCCAACAGCTCCGACACCCAGCGAATGGCACTGATGTGCGGCTCGTCCCATTCCTCAAAAAAACACGCAAGGGCGGCGCTTGCCATCGGCTTGCAAAGCCGCCACATCGGCTGCGATGGCAGCCAAGCCAGCGCGCATCTCGGCCATCAGCGCCTCGCCGCGCTCGGCGCAGCCGACCATCGCCGCCAGTTGGTAGAGCATGGCAAAAATCTCGTCCACGCTGCGCTGGTTGAACACCGTGACCTGCACGCCGGCCCGGATCAGCGCCGCCGCAATATCGGCCTGCAAATCGGAAAACCCAAACACGCAGTCGGGTTCGAGCGCCAGGATTTTGTCGATCTTGGCGCTCAAAAACGCGCTGACCTTGGGCTTTCCTCGCGCGCGCGGCGCGGCCGCACGGTGTAGCCGCTGATGCCCACAATGCGCGCCTCCTGCCCGAGCGCATACAGCCACTCGGTGGTTTCTTCGGTCAGGCAGACGATGCGTTGGGGGCCGTTCATGGTCTCTCGTCAGAAGCTGCGTTGCAGGCTCAACAACCAACTGCGTCCCGCCTCGGGGTAGACCGAGCGGCTGTTGGGATTGCAGCGGGTCCGGTAATTGACGTACTGACGGTCAAACAGATTGTTCACCGTCACGCTCCACTCCCAATCGCCCAACTGGTGCGCATACCGCACACGCGTGGTGCCAAAGCCGCCGATGCGATCCGCACAAGTGTTGCTCAAATCTCCCGCAATACCTTGGGAAGACTGCAACTGCGTTTGCCAGAGAAACGACTGGCGCTCGCTGAATTTGTGATGCCACCTCAATGTCAAAGTGCGCGCCGAGACAAGAGGGACTTCGTTGCCTTTGTACACACCCTCAGTGAAACGAGCACTGCTCATGTTCAGCACGGCGCCAAGCTCAGATCTGGGAGTGGGCTTGATGCTCACCTCAGCCTCCAGACCCTGACGACGCGTGGGGTCGTAATTCACGTTGTTGAACTGTGTCGCATCCAAGCCAAGCTCATTGCGCAAGGCAGACCGGTACACGCGGACAGCTTGGGCGACGTTGCCAGACGTTCGCCGCCATCCCAACTCCAGATCGCGGGAAGTCTGAGGCTGCAACAGACTCACCGTACTGGACGAGCATGGCCCGTACCCGACATAACAACTGAATTCATCGGCGTTGGGCAGTCGAAAACTCGTTCCCCATCGACCGTACACCTGGCCCCAATCGGCGAGCCCATACACCGCCCCCAGCTCCCAACTGGTGTTATTGGGGTCAATGCGACCACCCTGGGCCCCCGATGCCACACGCTCGGTCAAGGTCCGACGCACTCCCACAAACGCATTCGAATGGCCATCGGATGAGCGCACTTCCTGCCGGACGTACAGCGCTTGGGAGCGTTGTTTGATCTCGGCTCGCGTTTGCCCCGACCAGCTTGATTGGTTGTCTCTGGAGGAATCCCATCTCTCCGAGTCCATACCTGCCAAGGTTGTCATCGACACATTCGCCATCTTGTAGCTTTGCCACGCGCGGGCGCTGTTGCGCAAGGACGTGATGCCAACCACCGAGCTGTAGCTGTCGGACACAAAGTTGGATGACGTCTCGGACGAACGGCGGCTGGCGTCCAAAGCCACTCGCCAATCGCCTGCGTTGAACTCCGCACTCAAGAGCACGTTGTTGGCGTCTTGCTCAGCACGGTCTTGCAATTTGAAGCTGCGCCAAGGCGTGCTGGCCGCCTCAGCCGGCGTGAGCCCACCAGGCAACCCGCCCTTTGAAGCCGTCAACCCAAGCCTTGCCGACAACAGCGTGCCGTCGCTCTCCCACGTGAGGCGACCCACCCCATTGCGCTCGCTGTGATCGAAGTTGTCGCGATGGTTGTCGGTGTCCCGTGCCGCCACGCTGAGCTGCCATCGAAGAGCATCCTTGACCCCAGACACCGAGGCTCTGGCCTGCCGCAGGCCATCTGAACCCAAGCCCAGATTCGCTCGCGCACCCGCGTCGTCTAGACCCTGGCTGGTGACCACATTGATCACACCACCGGTGGCGCCTTCCCCATACAGCACCGCCGCACTGCCGCGCAACACCTCAATGCGCTGCACACTCTCCAGCGGCAACCAAGACAGACGGCTGCCGCTGAAATCTCCCTCGTTTTGGCGAACACCGTCCACAAGAACCACCAGATTGCTGCCCGCCGCTTCACCAAACCCGCGCAAGTCGAGTGATTGCTCGCCGCTGCCATTGGTGCTGGTTCTGCCGGGTACGCCAGCCAGCCAACGGATCGCCTCGTTGAGGCTCGAAGCCCCAATATCGCGTATGACGGACGCTTCAATCGACGTGATGCCTGCCGCCAAGGATTTGGGGTCTTGAGGCGTTCGCGTCGCCGTCACCACCACCGGCTCCAGCGTGGCCGTGGTTTGGGCATAGGAAGAACAGGCCGCCAACGCAGCCATGGCAAGCGCTGCCCGACGGGCGCGCACAAAGTTGGAAGACATGATTGAAAAACACACAGATGAATGCCCTCACCGCCTTCCCCGACAGTGCATGGGCGTCACAGCAAGCACCAAAGGCTTGCCACCGTGTTGGCCGGTATCCGGGCTGGCAGATGCGACCTTCCACGACCTTCCCAGTTCGGCAAACGAACCAGTGGCCTTGAGAGAAAGCGGGTGTCGGTGCAATGGACATTGCACCAAATCACCGTCTGCTTACCGTTGCGGGGGCAGCGCAGGTTAGGCTTGCCGTGTGGGGCTTGCCCTCCTGCTTCCCGTTGAACTGCGCTCCTGAACAGGAGCGCGAGCACCAACAGCATGCATTCTAAAGGCCTCAAGCTTGCAAGCGCCCTACAATGGATCGGCGCCGCTTCGGGCGCTGCCCTTGCACACCCCCATGGCCGACACCTCTCCCATTGACCAGATCGCCGACCGCGTGGAGCGTCTGCTGCTGCGGCACGAGGAGCTGCAACGCACCAACGCCCTGTTGTTGCAACAGGTGCAAAGCCTGCAGGCCGAGCGCGACCTGATGAAGTCCCGCCTGCAGGCCGCCCGCTCGCGCATCGACGCGCTGCTGGAGCGCCTGCCCGCCAACGCCGACACCTCCTCGCCACAGCCATGACCTCCAGCGCCGCCAAACCCGCCAGCCGCCAAATCGAAGTGCAGATCATGGGGCAGAGCTACCTGCTGTCCAGTCCCGCCGATGGCGAAGCCGCGCTGCTGGCCGCCGTGAGCAAGGTCGACTCGGCCATGTGCCGCATCCGCGACGCGGGCAAGGTCAAAGCGCGAGACCGCATCGCGGTGTTGGCATCGCTCAACCTGGCCTACGAACTCACCCAAGTTGAAGCCAACGCCGCCGCCCCCACCAGCCACGCGGCGGCACCCTTGGCCTCCGCTGGCGATGTGGGCGACGCGCGCCTGGCCGACCTGATCCGCCGCCTCGACCAAGCCTTGGGCCAAGACGGTCAGCTGCTCTGAGGCTTTTCCGCTCGACGGCGTCCCGCACGCTCCAGCGTCGGCCTACAATCCACACCGTCTGCGGTGCGCGCTGGGCTTTATATTTCCTTGAACCAATGCTCATTGAGCACGGGCTTGGAACATCACCCGGCTGGTGTGAGCGTCTCGCGTCAGATGAACCCGACGCTTGGTTGACCTTGCCCACCTGAACCCCCGGTTCAGGATGACGGTCCGGCGGCATTCGCAGACACCTCATTCGATACTCCCCCCTGCGCCGCTGGCGCGGCTTCCCCCCTCTCCTACGGGAAGGGGGACGAGCCCTTTGGGCCGGCTTAGCCGGACCCTCGGGCTCCCTTGATCAGACACGCGCTCCGGTTGCACCGTGCAGTGCCTTCCTTTTCCGGTATTGTCTAATCCCATCCCATGATGATCGAACCTGTGTTGGTGGTGGAGTTGCTGGCTTTGGG
>JBEIEH010000242.1:0-4080 GCA_040383055.1 Burkholderiaceae bacterium | reverse complement strand
CGACTTTGGCGTGGTGCAGCGCCTGCGAGACGAATGCGAGCGCGTGGGCATGGCGCGCCCGCTGATCGTGACCGACCCAGGCATTCGCGCGGCCGGCCTGCTTGATAAGGTGCTGGCCCAGCTGCCCGCTGGCATGGCGGCGGTGTTTGACCAGACCCCCAGCAACCCGACCGAAGCGGCGGTGCGCGCCGCAGCGGCGGTGTTTGCGGCCGAGGGCTGCGACGGGCTGATCGCCCTGGGTGGCGGCAGCGCCATCGACTGCGCCAAGGGTGTGGCGATTGCGGTGGCGCACCCGGGGCCGCTCAAGACCTACGCAACCATCGAGGGCGGCTCGCCCAAAATCACTGACAGTGTGCCGCCGCTGATAGCGGTGCCCACCACCGCCGGCACCGGCAGCGAGGTGGCGCGCGGCGCTATTCTGATCGTCGACGATGGGCGCAAGCTGGGCTTTCACAGCTGGCACCTGGTGCCCAAAACCGCCCTGCTCGACCCCGAACTCACTGTGGGCCTGCCGCCGCTGCTGACGGCAGCCACCGGCATGGACGCCATCGCCCACTGCATGGAGACGTTTTTGGCGCCGGCGTTTAACCCGCCGGCCGACGGCATTGCCATCGAGGGCCTGCGCCGGGGCTGGGCGCACATCGAGCGCGCCACCCGCAACGGCGCCGACCGCGACGCCCGGCGCGAATTGATGTGCGCCAGCATGCACGGCGCCATGGCCTTTCAAAAAGGCCTGGGCTGTGTGCATTCGCTCAGCCACAGCTTGGGCGGCGTCAACCCACGGCTGCACCACGGCACGCTGAATGCGCTGTTTTTGCCGTCGGTGCTGGCCTTCAACGCCGAGGCCGAATCGGTGCGGCGCGAAGACCGGCTGGCGCGCATGGCGCAGGCCATGGGCCTGGCCTCGGGCACCGATGTGGGGCCAGCGATTCGCGAGATGAACGCGCGCTTGGGATTGCCCGCCGGCTTGGGCGCTTTGGGCGTGAGCGAAGACCTGTTCGCGCGGGTGGTGGACGGCGCCTTGGCCGACCATTGCCACAAAACCAACCCGCGCTTGGCCAGCGCGGACGACTACCGCGCCATGCTCAGCGTCAGCCTGTGACGGGCGGTGCCGTCAGACTCAGAGCGTGCCGGGTGCCCCAAAGCCCGTGTTGATGGCAAAGGGTTCGAGCTCTTCGAGCTGCTGGTCCAGCGAAAACGAGACCAGCATGGCCACCGACATCAGCGACACCACCGCATTCACATTGGCGTCGCGCAGCACCGCGTCGTCTAAGCGCTTTTTGAGGTGTTGGTTGACCCGTTGCACCTCTTCGTACATGTGGCTGAGGCTCTCAAGGCTGAAGTCGGCCAATTCGCCTTTGCGGGCTTTGATGTACTGCCCCACAAAGTAGGCTCCAACCATGCGAAAGAGCGTTTCTTCCACGGTGGCGAAGGGCATGTGCAGCCGCCCGGGGCCCTTCATTTGCGACAACACAGGACACGAGCTGGTGGCCAGACTCAAGCCCAGCAGCGACCGCAGAGCGGACTGCACATCGGTGCGTTTGCTGTGGGTGCGGTCGGCGATGTGCACCTCCACATTCACCTGCGCGTGCGACTCCACATGCGCAAAGCTGTCGACGATGTGCTCAATGTCAAGCGCCGCTGGGCAATAACGCCCCGGGCGGGCGGCCAGCGGACAGTTGGGGCACTGGTGGTGCCCCAAGCGGGTCCAGAAAGGCTTGAGGCCAATGCCTTCGGTGGGCGACTGCCGCTCGGTGTCGACCGAAAACTCCACCGCCTCCCCGTTGTCAAACGACAACTTGTACGCAATCACCGACATGGATGGCCCCGAATTGAAAAATGTGGCAAGCCCGCTATTTTCCCTTGAAAAAGGACAAAAGGCACAGCCAAACGGTGCCGATTATCGAACTTCTGAGGGTTCCAAGGGCTCAATGTGGCTCACATCGGGGGCCTGCAGCCATTGGGCGAACTCGTCGGCCAGCTGTTGCGCCGCCTGCGCGGCCCCGGTCCAGACCCGCATGCGACCGGCCAAATCCTTGGCGTAGGTCATGAAGTCGTGCCGGTCGGGCAGCTTGCCATTGGGCAAACCCGCCACCCACTGCGGGTCGGGCGCGAGCAGCAGCATGTGGTCGAGTGCCGTTGTGGCGCGGTGGCGGTGCTTCAAGGCTTTGTCTAGCCAGCCGGGCACCACCTGGCGCTGAAAGTGCGGGTACAGCACGATGGGGCTGGCCTCGGGCAGGCGGTAGCGCAGGTGCAGGTGGTAATCGGTGATGCCGCCGTCCCAATAGGCGCCTGCGGGCGCACCGGGAATGTCGTGCACCGCTTGCAGCGCAAACGGGATCGAGCAGCTGGCCTGCACCGCCGGCATGAAGTTGGTGGCCGTCAGCGGCAACTGGCGGCTGGGAAAGTCGTCCAAGGCAAACGGCGCAGCAGCAGGCGCCCCACCCTGCCCCGCGCTGGAAAACACCACCCGCTCCAGCAGGCCACCGAGCGCGCGGCGCTGCAAGGCATTGGCTACAAAAGCCGCGCCATAGCCCAGCGGGGTGAGCAGCCGGTGTTCGCGCCGCAACACGCCTTTGCCGCGCGAAGCGATCACATGCAAGTGGTAGCGCGGGTGGCTCAGCACCTCGTTGATGCGCCCGCCATAAAAGGCCTGCAGGTTGTGGCCAAACTCGCGACTCACTTGTTCGGCGCTGGGCCGCTTGTGTCCGGCGGGCAGCTCGTAGTGCTGGGCGATGTAGTCGCGTTGCAGGCGCTCAAAAGCCGGCACTGGGTCGGTCAGCGCGGCGGTGGCCATGCGCCAAGCGCCAATGGACGCGCCGATCAGGTGCACGGGCTGGGCGCTGTGCGCGAGCCAGTCGCCAAAAATGAAGCGGTCCAAAGGGCCGAGGATGAGACCCTTGGGCCCACCGGCCGCGCCCGGAACAGCACCGATGTGTTCGGGCCGCAGGCCGTGGGCGCGGATGTGCGCCAGCGCGGCCGGGCCGGCGTACAGTCGGAGCGCGCGCTGGGCCACCGGTCCGCCCTTCAGCGCTTCAAGCCCTGCAGCTTGGCGAAGGCCGAGGCCATGGCACCGGCGCCCGCGCCCGCGTTGCTGTCTTGGCGAGCACCGCTGTAGCCACCGGCACCGCGCGGGCTGTGACCGCGCGGCGCGTGTTCAAACCGGTTGTCGCGCGGGCCGTCTTTGCGGGCCGGCGCGGCGTCGAGCTTCATCGTCAGGCTGATGCGTTTGCGGGCGGCGTCCACCTCCAGCACTTTCACCTTGACGATGTCGCCGGTCTTGACCACTTCGCGCGCGTCGTTGACGAACTTGTTTCTGAGCTGGCTCACATGCACCAGACCGTCCTGGTGCACACCCAGGTCCACAAAAGCGCCGAACTGGGCCACGTTGCTGACCGTGCCTTCGAGCACCATGCCAACTTTTAGGTCGGCGATGTCTTCGACACCTTCGTTGAAACGCGCCACCGCAAAATCGGGGCGCGGGTCGCGGCCAGGTTTTTCCAGTTCACCCAAAATGTCTTTGACGGTGATGACACCAAAACGCTCGTTGGCAAACAACTCGGGCCGCAAGGTTTTGAGCATGTCGGCGCGGCCCATCAATTCGGCCACCGGCTTGCCCGATTTTTCGACAATCGCTTCCACCACCGGATAGGCCTCGGGGTGCACACCCGTCATGTCCAGCGGATTGTCGCCACTGCGAATGCGCAAAAAGCCCGCGCTTTGCTCGAACGATTTGGGGCCCAAGCCAGTGACCTTGAGCAGCTCTTGCCGGCTTTTGAAAGCGCCGTTGGCTTCGCGCCAGCGAACCACCGCTTTGGCCACAGACGCCGACAGACCCGACACGCGAGACAGCAGCGGCACACTCGCGGTGTTCAGATCCACCCCGACCGAGTTCACGCAGTCTTCCACCACCGCGTCGAGCGTGCGGGCCAGCTCGCTCTGGTTCACGTCGTGCTGGTACTGGCCCACGCCAATGCTCTTGGGGTCAATCTTCACCAGCTCGGCCAGCGGGTCTTGCAGGCGGCGTGCAATGGATGCGGCGCCACGCAGGCTCACGTCCACATCGGGCATTTCCTGGCT
>JBEIEH010000241.1:0-4080 GCA_040383055.1 Burkholderiaceae bacterium | reverse complement strand
GTCAAAATTATGACTTTCGTCAAACTGTCTTATTCATGAATTCCAAGCAGCGAAGCCGCTTTGTCCAGCGTTATCAGGACGTGCTTCAACTGGGGGGCGCCTTGTTGTTTCTGGTGCTGGCCGGTTTTTATGTGTCGATGACCGGCGCGAACATTTTGGGTTTGAGTTCGCAAGCCACCTGGCTGCTGATCGTATCGGCGGTCGTGGGCTGTTACATGGCCATGAACATTGGCGCCAACGACGTGGCCAACAACATGGGGCCGGCGGTGGGGTCTGGCGCCATGACCATGGGCTGGGCCATCCTGGTGGCGGCGGTGTTTGAAGTGATGGGGGCCATCATTGCTGGCGGCGAGGTGGTGGGCACCATCAAGGGCGGCATCATCGATATCGACAACGTGGGCGATGCCCAGCATTTCGCTTGGGTGATGCTGGCCGCTTTGCTGGCCGGTGCGTTGTGGCTCAACTTGGCCACCGCCTTGGGCGCGCCGGTGTCGACCACCCACTCCATCATCGGTGCGGTGATGGGGGCGGGGATTGCGGCAGGGGGCTGGGGGTTGGTGAATTGGGACACCATTTCGGCCATCGTGGCGAGCTGGGTGATTTCGCCGCTCATGGGCGGGGCCTTGGCCGCTGCTGTGCTCTACATCATCAAACGCAGCATCACCTACCGCAGCGAAAAAACCGAGGCCGCCGCCCGTGTGGTGCCGGTGCTGATCGCCGTCATGGCTTGGGCGTTTGGCACGTACATGCTGCTCAAGGGTTTGGGGCAGTTGGTCAAGGTGGACTTTGTCTCTGCCTTGGTCGCCGGTGCTGTCATGGGCGCGTTGACTTGGGTCTTGGTGCGCGGTCCTATTGCCCGCTTGGCAAACAAACAAGCCAACAGCAAAGACGGCGTCAACCGCCTTTTTGTCTGGCCTTTGGTGTGTTCAGCCGCTCTGCTCAGTTTTGCCCACGGCGCCAACGACGTGGCCAACGCGATTGGCCCCTTGGCTGCGATTTTTGAGGTGGTGAAGTCCGGAGCGGTGGCCGCCAAAGCCGCGACACCGTTGTGGATCATGGTGTTGGGTGCCTTGGGTCTGGCGGTGGGCTTGGCTTTGTACGGTGCGCGCCTGATCCGCACCGTGGGCAAAGAAATCACCGAGCTCGACAATATGCGCGCTTACTCCATCGCGTTGTCGGCCACGCTGACCGTGATTGTGGCGTCGCAGCTGGGTATGCCCATCTCCACCACCCACGTCACCATTGGTGCGGTGTTTGGTGTGGGTTTTTTGCGCGAGCTGCTCAAGGTCAATTACGCCAAGATGGAGGCCACCGTGCGAGCTGGCCACAACGGCGACGATCGGGCCGAGGTGGAGTCCTATCTGCAGCGCTTCGAAGCCGCTGAGGTGGGCGAGAAAAAACGCATGCTGGCCGACATGAAGCAGCGCGCCAAAGACCGCCAGATGGCCGATGGTGCGGTGTTCGACAAGGCCGAGCGCAAAGCCTTTAAGAAGGCCTACAAAAAAGAAATCGTCAAGCGCTCGGCGGTCATGCGCATCGTGGCGGCTTGGATCGTGACCGTACCGGCGACGGCTGTGGTCGCCGCTTTGCTGTACCACTTGGTGGCGGCGGTGCTGTCCTAAGGCGATAAGGATTTCGGGTTTTCCCTTAAATCTGTCATAATGCGAGACCGCGCCGGAATTCGGCGCGGTTTTTTGCATCTGCCTCACGCTTCAGAGCCTGGCGCTGTTCACTGTGGTGAACCCCAATGCCCGGCCTACTCGCCTGATCAGCGCTGCCTGCGCAGCCGCTCTCACCGCGTACTTTGTTTGATGGTTGATGTGTTTTTTGCAACCACGAACAAAGCGCCGCGGACCGCGCCCCGATGGGGTGCCCCCGTGCTTTGCTCTTGATACGCGGCCGCGCGCCGCCGAAAGCAACACATGGACAACGTTTTTTCCTCCCCCGAGATCGACACCACCGCAGTGGAAGCCGACACCCCCGTGTCAGCCGCAGCACCCAGTGCCCCCAAGGGCCTGCCCGAGGCCTTTGTGAAGATGGGCTTGGCGCCCGAGTTGGTGCAAGCCGTGGCCGATCTGGGCTACGAGCAGCCCACCGCCGTGCAAGCCCAGTCGATTCCCCGCGTGCTGGCCGCTGGTGAAGGCTACGCCGACCTGATGGTGTCCAGCCAGACAGGCAGCGGCAAAACCGCAGCCTTCTTGCTGCCTGTGCTCGACACCCTGTTGCGCCAGCAGGCCCAGGCCGAGGCCGAGGCCCGCGCCGAGCGTGAGCGCCTGGTGGCCGAGGCCCTGGCGCGTGGCGAAGCCCCGCCCAAAGCGCCCAAGCGCAAGAACCCGACCGATCCGCGCCACTTCAAGGCGGCCACCCCTGGCGCTTTGATTTTGTGCCCGACCCGCGAACTGGCCCAACAGGTGGCGCACGACGCCATCGACCTTGTGCGCCATTGCAAGGGCCTGCGCGTGGCCAATGTGGTGGGGGGCATGCCTTACCAGTTGCAAATCGCAAAGCTGCAAAACGCTGACCTGGTGGTGGCCACCCCGGGCCGCTTGCTGGACTTGCAGCGCTCGATGCAAATCAAGCTCGATAAGGTGCAGTTTTTGGTGGTGGACGAGGCCGACCGCATGCTCGACCTGGGCTTTGCCGACGACCTCGCTGAGGTGCACCAGCTCACCGCCGCGCGCCGCCAGACCATGATGTTCAGCGCCACCTTTGCACCGCGCGTGCAACAACTGGCCATGCGCGTGATGCACGAAAACGGCGCCCATGTGCAAAAGGTGCAAATCGACACCCCGCAAGAAAAACACGCCAGCATCGAACAGCGCCTGTACTGGGCCGACAACGCGGACCACAAGCGCCGCCTGCTTGATCACTGGCTGCGCGACACCAACATCGATCAAGCGATTGTGTTTGCCAGCACCCAAATTGAGTGCGACGGCTTGGCCAACGACCTGCAGCAAGCTGGCTTTGCCGCTGTGGCTCTGCACGGCGCGCTGAGCCAGGGCCTGCGCAACCGCCGCTTGATGGCGCTGCGCAACGGTCAGGTGCAATTCCTGGTGGCCACCGACGTGGCCGCGCGCGGCATCGACGTGCCGACCATCACGCACGTCTTCAACTTTGGCCTGCCCATGAAGGCCGAGGACTACACCCACCGCATTGGCCGCACCGGTCGCGCCGGCCGCACCGGCTTGGCGGTGACGCTGGCCGAGTTCCGCGACCGCCGCAAAATCTTTGACATCGAGGCCTACACCCAGCAGCGCTTCAAGCCCGATACCGTGCCCGGCCTGGAGCCGCAGCAGCGCATGCCGGTCGACAAAAAGCCCAGCTTTGGCAAAGGCGGTGGCCGTGGCCGCAGCAACGACCGGTTTGGCGGTGGTTTTGGTCGCAGCAACGACCGCGATGACCGTGGCGGTTTTGGCGGTGGCTTTGCCCGCGACGGCGAGCGTCGCTTCGACAACAACCGCTTCGAGCAGACCCGCGGTCCGCGCGGTGACCAACGTGGCGACGCCGGTCGTGGTTTCTCCAGCTTCGGCCAAGCCGATAAGACGTGGGGCCGTGGTGAGCCGCGTGGCGATCAGTTCAACCGCGCGCCGCAGGCCCCGCGCGGTGCCGATCCTCGCTTTGACCGTCCCGCGCATGCTCGGCCGGCGCGCGACGGTTTCCGCAATGAAGGCTTCCGCAGTGACGGCGGCGCCCGCCACGATGGCGGTTTCCGCTCCGAAGGTCGCGGCAACGGCAAACCGGCGGGTCGCCAAGTCCGTTCGCGCTGAGCTCTTGGTTGCCCGGGGCAGTAGCTCCCCGGCTTGAACACCGCCGATGGGCTTGCATACAATGCTGCCCATCGGGGACGTAGCTCAGCTGGGAGAGCGTCGCGTTCGCAATGCGAAGGTCGGGAGTTCGATCCTCCTCGTCTCCACCACACAAAAAGCCCAACCGGAACCGGTTGGGCTTTTGCTTTCGGTGGCTGGCCGAGCGTCAGGCGATTACTGAACCTTGGCCTTGGCCCTCAGGCCTTCTTGGAAGGCTTGCATTTTTTGCTGCTTGAGTTGCTGCTGGATTTGGGGCTTGACTTCGTCAAACGCG
>JBEIEH010000240.1:0-4080 GCA_040383055.1 Burkholderiaceae bacterium | reverse complement strand
CGGCGCTCGCGCACGGCGATGTAGCCACCGGTTTCCAGGTCCTTGAGCAGGCGGCTGACCATTTCGCGCGAGCAAGCCAGGTGCTGGGCCATTTGCATGTGGGTCAGGCGCTCGGACACCACGCGCTCGCCGGCCTCGTTTTCTGGATCAGCGCGCTCTTGCAGCATCTTGGCCAAGCGCCCATACACGTCGATCAAGGCCACGCTGCGCGCACTCTCGGTGGCCAAGCGGGCGCGGCGAATCAGTCGCTCCATCAGCTGCAGAGCAAAGTCGGGGTGCTCCCCGATATAGCGCAGCAACACGTCGCGTGAAATCACCGAGCAGGTGGTGGGCTCCACCGCTTCCACGTTGGCCGATCGGGCACCTCCGTCAAGCGACATTTCGCCGACATAGTCCATCGGGCCGTAATGCGCCAGGGTCAACTCTTTGCCATTGCCGCCGGCCAGATAGGTGCGCAATTGACCGCTGATGACGATGTAGATGCTGTCGCCCTGCTCTCCCTCCTGAATAATGAGGGTGCCCTTGCGGTACTGCCGCCGCGCCCCCAAAGCGGCCAGAGCGTGGATGTGTGTCTCAGCGTTGGGGTGGGCGTTCGGCATGGGGCTGTGGCGTCAGGTCAGATCGACCGGATTGTGCTTGAAAACCGGCCCTTGTTTGAGGGTTTTGGCCACCGGTGGCAGGGCGTTGAGGCTTTGCAAAAGCTGCCGAATGCTGTGCGATCCGGTTTTTTCTCGGATCGACTTGATCTGGCTGCGAATGGTCGAGTCGGCCACGCGGTGGATCTTGGCGATCTCGGGAATTTCCAGGCCTTTGCACAGCGCGACCATCACCGACTCTTCGGTGGGGCTGAGTTCGTGGTTGCGGGCGAACAAGGTGATGGCGAGGTTGTCGCTCGGCGGCAGGCGTGACAGCTGCACCAGCACCAATGGGTCGTCCGACTCCATGGGGTGACTCAAGGGAAGGATGGCCAGCGAGAGTTCGCGTCCATCGCGATCGAGGGTGATGAGACTGCGGTGACCGCGTTGTGCCGTCTCCACCGCTCCGTGCAAACGTTCGGTGGCGTCGTCTTCAAACGCCACCAACACGCCATCAATCTGCGCGATCAGGTGGCGCTGGGCGAGTTCGTGGCGGGCCACATGGTTGGCGTGCAGCACCCGAGCCGAGCAGTCGACCACCACCGAGCCGTGGTCGGTTTCGTCAAGCACCCGCATGAGCATGCTGGCGGGCAAGGTGTGTTCGCTGTCATGCCCAGGCCAAGCCCCCATGGCCTGGGCGGCCGGGCGTGGCGATGGCGCGGTGATGATGTGGTTGTGCATGTGTGCCCCCTGAAAAACCATTGAGCACCCAGTCTAGACCCCCTGTTTAGAGGATTTTGTGTGGCGTTTGGCGCTGAGCTTGTGATGTATTCACCAACTCAGGCTTGGGCGGCGCGGCGGATGGCGCTGAGCGTGCCCCGGGTGGTGATGACCTCGGGGTCGAGCATCAGCTCGATCAGGTAGCCACCGGGGGCGGCCAAGGCGCGCTGCAGCGCGGCTTCGAAGGCGTGGGTGTGGGTCAGGCGCTCGGCCTGGTAGCCGTAGGCCCGCGCCAGCGCACAAAAGTCGGGGTTGGACAGGTCAGAGCCGCTCACCCGCGCCGGGTACTCGCGCTCTTGGTGCATGCGGATGGTGCCGTAGGTGCCGTTGTTGAGCAGCAGCACGATGCTTTTGCCACCGTGCTGGGTGGCGGTGGCCAGCTCTTGACCGTTCATCAGAAAGTCGCCGTCGCCGGCGATGGTGAAAGCCACCCGCCCAGTGAGCAGCGCAGCCGCAATGCCGGCAGGTACACCGTAGCCCATGGCGCCGTTGGTGGGGGCCAGCTGGGTTTTGAAGCCCTTGGCCAACCCGTGGTAGCGGTAGAAGCGGTGCAGCCAGCTGGCGAAATTGCCAGCGCCGGTGGTGAGCACCGCATCGGCCGGCAGGTGGCGCTGCAGGGTGTGGACGATGGAGGGCATGTCCAGCGTACCGGGCAGTTGCACACCGCCGTTGGCCACGTCGATATTGGCCAGGTAGTCGGCGTGGCAGGCCTCGGCCCAGTCGCGCCAAGGCACCTGCGGCGGCGCGGTCAGCACCTCCAGGCTGCGGGCGGCGGCGTTCATGGTGGCGCAGATGGCCAAGTCGGCTTGGTAGACCCGGTTGAGCTCTTCGGCGCTGGCGTGGATGTGCACCAGTGTCTGCTGGGGGCGTGGTGCCTCGATCAGGGAATAGCTGCCGGTGGTGGACTCACCCAGACGCGGACCGATGGCGATCAGCAGATCGGCCTCGCGCACGCGGCGCGCCAGCGCGGGGTTGATGCCCAGGCCCACATCGCCCGCGTACAGCGGGTGGTGGTTGTCGAAGGTGTCTTGAAAGCGGAAGGTGTTGGCCACCGGCAGCTGCCAGTTCTCGGCAAAACGCTGCAGCGCGGCGGCGGCTTGCGGGGTCCAGCCACCACCGCCGGCCAGCACCAACGGTCGTTGGGCCGCCAGCAGGCGCTCGCGCAGCGCGCGCAAAGCGCCCGGGTCGGACCAAGCCTGCACCGCGTCCACGCGGGCCAGCGGTGTGGCACTCACGGTCTGGGTGAGCATGTCCTCGGGCAGCACCAGCACCACTGGGCCGGGCCGGCCGTTCATGGCGGTGGCAAACGCACGCGCCACGTATTCGGGGATGCGGCGCGGGTCGTCGATGCGCTCCACCCGTTTGGCCATGCCCTTGGTGCTGGGGCCAAAGAAGCTGAGGTAGTCCACCTCTTGAAAGGCTTCCCGGTCGCGGCAGTCGCTGGCCACATCACCCACAAACAAGACCATGGGGGTGGAATCTTGAAACGCGGTGTGCACGCCAATGGATGCGTTGGTGGCGCCCGGCCCCCGGGTCACAAAACACACGCCGGGCCGGCCGGTGAGTTTGCCCTGGGCTTCGGCCATAAAGGCCGCCCCGCCCTCTTGGCGGTTGACGATGAAGCGGATGCGGTCGCGCTGCTGGTGAAAGCCGTCGAGCACCGCCAGATAACTCTCGCCCGGCACGCCAAAGGCGTGCGTCACGCCCTGCGCGATCAGGCATTGCACCAGCAGGTGGCCGGCCAGTTGTGTGTGCATCTGTGCCCCGGTGCCCGCTCAGGCGGTGACCATTTTGCGGAAAGTGTTCTTGTAGGCGATCAGCCTGCCGCGAAACTGGAACAGGTCGACACCCTGAGAATCCACCTTCGAACCATCGGACAGGCGCTTGCCGCGAAAGACCCACTCGGTAAAAGCGCGGTCACCGCCCCAGGCGACATGGCGAGCCTCTTCCCAGCGTGCATCCGGAATGGCCTCCCACACGCCGGCAAAAGCGCGCCGCAGTTCCTCGTGGCCCTGAAAGCGCACACCGTGCAGCGCCGGGCCGGTCGATCCGTCGTACACGCAATCGGGCGTCACCATGGTCAGCAAGGCGTCCACATCGTGGGCGTTCCAGGCCTGGCAGAAACGATCCAGGAGTTCGAGTTGCTGGCGGGTACGGGTTTGAAGTTCGTCGTTCATTGTGTTTCCTTTAAAGAACGGGGTTGAAAAAAAGTGTGTTGAAGGGCGAACGTCCGGGACGCTGTCAGGGCATCAGCAAGACCTTGCCCATGCTCTGGCCGCTTTCGAGGTGCTCATGCGCCGCGCGCCCTTGCGACAGCGCAAACCGGGTCGGCTCGGCGAGTTGCAGGCGACCGTGCCGGACCAGATCGAACAGGGCCTGGGCACGTGCAAGGCGCTGCGCGTGGGTCTTGAGGTAACTCCAGAGATCACCCCCGCTCAGGGTCTTGCTGCTGTCCATCAGCAGGCGGGGGTCGACCGCCTGCGGGTTGCCCCCACTCATGCCGTAAAACACGATGTGGCCGCACTCGCGGGTCGCGGCAATGCTTTGCATGAGGGTGGCGCCCACGCTGTCGTAGACCACGTCGGCCCCCTGCCCTGTGAGCGCCCTCACCTGCTGCGGCCAGTCGTCGTGGAGGTTGAACACGGCTTCGGCGCCCAGCTGGCGAACGGCGTCTTCCTTGGCCCGCGAAGACGTCAGGCCAATGACCCGTGCGCCACGGGCCAGG
>JBEIEH010000239.1:0-4081 GCA_040383055.1 Burkholderiaceae bacterium | reverse complement strand
GTGCCGCCCAGGGCTTCGTCGGTGGCGATCTCGCCGGTGGCGGCCTTGAGCAGCGGCGGGCCCGCCAAGAAGGCCCGGGCCTTGCCGCGCACCATGATCACGTAATCCGACAGCCCGGGCATGTAGGCACCGCCTGCGGTGGAGGAGCCGTGCACCACCGTGAGCACCGGCAGGCCCGCCGCCGACAGGCGCGCCAGGTTGTAGAACATGCCGCCGCCTCGGATGAATTTCTCGACGCGGTACTTGCGCAGGTTGGAGCCCGCCGACTCGACCAGGTGCACAAAAGGCAATTTGTTTTGCAGCGCTATCTCTTGGCAGCGCATGAGCTTTTGGTTGCCCGCTTCGGTCAGCGCTCCGGCGTCGATGCCCGAGTCGGTCACCACCACCATGCAGCGCACGCCACTGACATGGCCAATACCCGCCAGCTGCGAGCCACCGGGCACGCAACGCGAGAGGTCGGGGTCGTCCATGCCGTAACCGGCCAATGTCGCCAGTGGCAAAAATGGCACGCCGGGGTCCAGCAGCTGCGCCAGCCGCTCACGCGGCAACAAGGCGCCGCGTTTGGCAAAGCGCTCGGCCGATCGGGCAGAGGCGTCGGCGGCGCGCTGCTCCAGCGCATGCCAGGCGTCGATCAGCGCGAGCATGCCTTGGCGTTGCGCCGCAAAGGCTTCGCAGGCCGGATGGATCTGGGTCTGAAAAGGTGTCATCGCGTTTGAGTTGAAAGCATGGCCCATTGCACCGCAGCAGCTTGCCAGAGGCCAGTGCGCCGAAGTGAGCTGTGCATAATGTGCACATGGTGCTTTCCCTGAGGCAAACTGCATGAACAGACATCCCTTGCGCGCTGGCGCTGTCTCGGCCAAGGCTTCTACAGGGGGCAAAAGCGCCGCAGCAAAGGCCCCGCGCCCCGGCGCGCAGAGCATCGAGCGCGCCATGGGCTTGGTGAACATCGTTGCCCGACACCACGACGTGGGCATTCACTTGCAGGCAGTGGTGCAGACCAGCGGCCTGGACCGTACCACTGCCTGGCGCATGCTGGGCAGCCTGCAGCACGCCGGGTTGGTCGAACGCGATGAGGTCAGCGGTCTTTACACCTTGGGCGCGCAGGCCACGGCTTGGGGCGCTGCCAGCCTCGGCCAGGCAGCCCTGATCCGGCAATGCCAACCCGTGATGAAAACCCTGGCCCGCTTGAGCGGTGACAACGTGTTTCTGGTGCTGCGCCTGGGTGACTACAGCCACTGCCTGCACCTGGAGCAGGGCGAGCACGCTGTGCCGTCCTTTCGGCAGACGGTGGGCGAGACGCGTTTGCTGGGCTTGGGTGTGGGCAGCATCGCCATGCTGGCGGTGTTGGACGAGCCCACAATTCAATTGCACCATGCGCAGCACCGCGAAACTTATGAGCTGGAAGGCGTCACGCGCGCGCAACTCATGCGCTGGGTGCAAAGCACACGCCAGCGCGGCTTTGCTTACCGAAACACGGCGGGCATCGCCGCGCTGGGATTGCATTGGCAGCTGGGTGGCGTAGCAGTGGCGGCGCTGTCGATTGGTGCTTCTCGCGTGCGCCTGCCACTGAGCCGAGCGGCAGAGCTGGCGGGGCTGATGCGTCTTCACTGTCCCACGTTAAAGGGCAGTGTCTGAGTGAGTCGGTGGCATCTTTTGCCAGCGGTTTTGTGCTTTTCAGCCATTTGAGTCGCCCGCTGTCGCCCTTAACCTGTATTGACACACAAGGAGACAGCATGAGCACACCCCTATTCCCGGTTGACCGCAGGCAAGCATTGGTGGCTTTGTCGGCCATGGCGGTGGGTGGTTCGGCCTTGGCCCAGAGCCGACCTGCAGAGTCGTTCCCGACCAAGCCGATCCAGTTGGTGCTGCCCTTTCCGCCCGGCGGCTCGATGGACCCGATCTTTCGTACGCTGGCCGACGCCGCGTCCAAAGAACTGGGTCAACCCGTGGTGCTGATACACAAGCCCGGCGCCGGCGGTGTAATGGGTACGGCGGCGCTCGCGAGCATGCCCGAGTCCGACGGCTACACAGTGGCCGTCATGCACAACTCGGTGATCCGCGCGCCGCTGGTGCAAAAGGTCAACTTCGATCCGCTCAAAGACTTCACCTACCTGATTGGCTTGTTCAATCTGACCACCGGCATTTGCGTGGCCGCCGATGCGCCATGGCAGACGCTGGGCGACTTGCTGGCCGACGCCAAAAAGCGCCAAGGCGCGATCAGCTGGGGCACGGTAGGGGCCATCAGCATCAACCGCATCGTGGCCGAGCGATTGGCCAAAATGGCGGGAACTTCGTTCAACATGGTGCCTTTCAAGGGCGGCGGCGAGGCCTTCACCGCGCTGATCGGGCGGCATCTGGATGTATATGGCGACCCGGGGTTTGGTGCACAGGTGCGCGGTGGCAAGGCCCGCTTGTTGGCCACTTTCACGCAAGAACCTCTCAAAGGCTACCCGGGTGTGCCCACCGTCAAGGCCTCGGGCTTTGACATCACCATCGACTCGCCTATGGGCTTGGTCGCACCCAAGAACCTGCCACCTGCCATTGCGGTCAAGTTGGCGGCGGCCTTTCGCAAAGCATCGGCAGATGCAGCGCACCAAACTCAGCTGGAGAGCTTTGACATGCAGCCCAACCTGATGACGGGCGAGGTCTACACCGCCTATGCCCGCACGGCTTATGAGCGCGATGCCAAGATGCTCAAGGACATTGGCTTCAAGCTCGACTGAAAGTTCGCCTATGAAACCCGTCACTTCCGACGACCCGTTGGCGATTTTTGCGAAGACGCCGTTCACGCGGCTGCTTGGCATGCAGCGTGACTACTCCGAAGGCGGTAAGGCGCAGATATCGCTCGATCCGCATGCTGATTTGGGCAATGTGATCGGCGCTGTGCACGGCGGCGTGGTGGTCACGCTGCTCGATGTGGTCATGGCCAGCGCGGCGGTCTCGCGGGTGGATTTTCAGAAAACTGTGGTCACTTTGAATCTGAACACCAGCTTTCTGGAGCCAGGCCGTGGCCCGCTGACCGCGCAAGGTGAGGTGGTGAGCTGCGACGACGATGTGGCCTGGTGCCAGGCCAAGGTCTGCGACGCACAGGGCCGCGTGGTGGCCAAGGCGAATGGTACTTTCCGTTATTTATCGCGTCCGCGATGACGATGCCACCATGACAAGCATGAGCGAAAACGCATCACAACCCGCACGCATCGCCGCGATGGCCCAGCTCGACGAAGCCATGGTGCAGGTTGCATTACTCCGCGTCAATGCAGGGGATCAAGCGCCGCGTGAGGTGGTGGCGGTTGGCATGCACCTGTCTTTCATTCAGCCCGCAGCCGGACCGCTAGCGGCCACTGCCCAGGTGGTGGGCGGCGGCAAGACCATGGTGTTTTGCGAAGCGCAGTTGCGCAGCGCCGAAGGCTGTGTGGTGGCGCAGGCGATGGGCACTTACCGCGCCCAGCGCCGTTAACCGCAGACCGCTTCAGCGGTTGACGTTCACCACCACCCGCCCACGCACCTGCCCCGCCAGGATCTCGGCGCCCAAGCCAATCGCATCGGCCAGACCCACCTCGCGGGTCATGCGTTCCAGTTGGGCGGTATCGAGGTCTTGCGCCAAACGCGCCCAAGCGGCTTCGCGCACGGCACGCGGTGCCATCACGCTGTCGATGCCCGCCAGCGTCACACCGCGCAAGATGAAGGGCGCCACGCTGGACGGAAAGTCCATGCCTTGCGCCAGGCCGCAGGCGGTGACCACGCCGCCGTATTTCGTGCTGGCGCAGGCATTGGCCAGGGTGTGGCTGCCCACGGTGTCGACCACGCCCGCCCAGCGCTCTTTGGTCAGCGGTTTGCCCGGGGCCGACAGTTCGGCCCGGTCGATCACGTCGGCCGCGCCCAGCTGGCGCAGGTAGTCGGCCTCTTGCAAGCGGCCGGTGCTGGCCAGCACGCGAAAGCCCAGCTTGGCCAGCAGCGCAATCGCCACACTGCCCACGCCGCCGCCTGCGCCGGTGACCAAGATGTCGCCGTTGGCGGGGGTGACGCCGTGCTTTTGCAGCGCCATCACACACAGCATGGCGGTGTAACCGGCGGTGCCAAT
>JBEIEH010000238.1:0-4106 GCA_040383055.1 Burkholderiaceae bacterium | reverse complement strand
GTGGATCGCGCGCACCGGCTCCACGCTCGACACGCAAGGAATCGCTCTGTACACCCGCGTGCTGAGCGACTCTGGCCATGTGCACGGTGTGCTGTCGATGATGGCGGCCTGGCGGCTCAAGCCCTTGGCGGCGCGCTTGCATGAGCTGCGCAACCCGGTGTTCATGCACATTGGCGCGCAAGACCAGACCGTGCCACCGTCACTGGCCCACGAAGCCTGCAAGCGCATGCCACAAGCGCAAATTCACACCGAGATGGGCTTGGGACATTTGGCGCACGAGCAAGACCCCACCGGCACAGCCCAGTTCATCTTGCACTGCATCGGCTAGCGCCAAACCCATGCGCTCTCTGCGGCGCCCATCTTGTGGTACTTTCAAGCCATGGTTTTGTCGCTTGATTTCCTCTCATTGCCCTTGTTGGCGGGTGCTGCACTGGTCTTTGTCAGTGTCTTGGCCGGGGTGTTCTCTGCCCGGATCGGTTTTTCATTCCTGTTGATTTTTTTGGTGGTGGGCATTCTGGCCGGGGTAGATGGCCCGGGCGGACTGGTTTTCGATGATTTCCGTTTGAGCTTCTGGGTAGGCAACGTGGCCTTGGCGGTCATCTTGCTGGACGGTGGTTTGCGCACCCAGATGCGCACTTTCCGCACCGGCCTGCGGCCTTCGCTGTTACTCGCCACACTGGGCGTGGTGCTGTGCACCGGCATCACGGGAGCCGCGGCTTACTGGTTGCTGGATTTGTCCTGGCCGCTGGCGCTCTTGGTGGGTGCCATCGTGGGCTCCACCGACGCAGCGGCGGTCTTCTCGCTGCTCAAATCTTCCGGTGTGCAACTCAACGAGCGCGTGGCCGCCACGCTGGAGATCGAGTCGGGCTTGAACGACCCCATGGCGGTTTACCTCACACTCACCTTCATTGCCATGGCCTTGTCCATGAGCGGCGAAGCACTCAGTGTGTCCGAAGTGCTGATGTCGCTGCTGCGCCAACTGGGCTGGGGCAGCGTGCTGGGTCTGGGGTGCGGCTGGGCGCTGGCCGAACTGGTCAAGCGACTGGGGCGTGGCGAAGACGGCGGCGGCGGTGTGCGCGCCCTTTTGGTGGTGTCCGGAGGACTCACGGTTTTTGCGCTCACCACCTGGATGGACGGCTCGGGCTTTTTGGCGGTTTACCTCATGGGTGTGGTCATCGGGAACCGGGCGCGCAGACAAGTGCGTGCATCCTTGTCGGCCATGGACGGCTACGCCTGGTTGTCACAAGCTGGCATGTTCTTGTTGCTGGGACTGCTGGTCACGCCTTCCGACATGCTGACCTCGCTGTGGCCCGCCATTGGCGTGTCGCTGGTGCTGATGTTTGTGGCCCGACCGCTGTCGGTCTGGCTGTGCCTCAAACCACTGCACTTTTCAGGCAGAGAAATCGCCTTCATCTCTTGGGTGGGCTTGCGCGGGGCTGTGCCGATTGTGTTGGCGGTTTTCCCGGTCATGGCGGGCGTGGAGGGGGCCAGCATCTACTTCAATGTGGCTTTCATTGTGGTGCTGACCTCGCTGGTGCTACAAGGCTCCACCATCGCCTGGAGTGCGCGTCGCCTGAACGTGGTGTTGCCCGATCTGGACGACACCGAACACGCACGGCTGGTGTTTGGTGACTTTGTGTTGGCGGCCTCCACCTCCATGGGCGACCTCTGCTTTTTTTACGGGCTCGAATTGCCGTGCGAGGCCGACAAAACAGTCGGCCAATGGCTGGCCGATACCCTGCATCGCCCGCCCGTAGAGGGTGATACCGCGCACTTGGGCAAAGCCGAAGTGAGTGTGCGGGCCACCGAAGGCAACCGCATCGTGCAGGTGGGCATCCGCATCATCTGAGACGTTTCAGCCACCACCAAAAGGACCATTGAGCATCACGGTCTGCACATTGAGCACCGCGGCAATGCTGACCCAGATCCAATAGGTGATGAGCAACAAACTGGCCCATCTCGACAGGCGCCACAAACCCATGATCAAGGCCAGGATGGACAACCACAAAAACACCACTTCGAAGAGCGCCCAGTCTGGCCGCTGCAGCTTGAAGTAAAGCGCGCTCCAGAGGATATTGAGCACGGCATTGACGCCAAAAAGCCACGCCACGCGGCGGCGCAGCGCCGTCGTGTCGGCCGCCCGCCAGGCCAGCCAAGCGCTGATGGCGCACAGCGTGAAAATCGTGGACCAGATCGCGCCAAAGGCAGCGTCTGGTGGTTTCCATGCGGGGTGCTTCAGCGCGAAGTACCAAGGCCCCAGCTCGGTCAGGGCCGCGCCAATGCCCGCAGTGGCATAACTCAGCACAAAAGCCACCAACAGACTGCTCAGAGAAGCTTTGTTCATGCGCCCAATTGTCGCTCCAAGCAACCGGTGTTCTGGGTGCGGACTCACACAGGCCTCATGTGCGTGCGAGCCCCAACAAATGCGCCATGTCCTTGAGGAAAATCCGCACATGGGCCATCGGGTCCTTGCGCGCCAGCTCCTTGTTCATGTAGGACTCAAACGTCAGTCGTTGCACATCACGGTCTTCGCAAATCTTGACGAACTTTTCGCGGCGGCGGTCGTTCTGGTACCAGAAGTACTGCATCACGCCCAAGATCCAGAAGACGCGGCCGTGCTGCTTCATGAAACTCTTGCGGCCTTGTTTCAGGCAGGCACTGTTACCGGTTTGCAGGGCCTCGTGGGCGGCCTTGGCCACGCGCCGGGCGCAGTCCATGGCGTAGTAAATGCCTTCACCCGAAGACGGCGCCACGACACCGGCGGCGTCGCCAATCACGACCACGTCGCGACCGTTGTCCCATTGGGGTAAGGGCTTGAGCGGGATGGGCGCGCCCTCACGGCGCAAGGTGGGTGCATCGGTCAGGCCCGCAATGGCGCGCAAGCGCGCTGTGGCGCTGCGCAATGAATAGCCCTTGTCGGCGCTGCCCATGCCAACGCTCATGGTTTTGCCGTGCGGAAAGACCCAGCCGTAAAAGTCAGGCGATACCTCACCTTGGTAGTACACATCGCAGCGCGCTGCGTCGTAACCGGGCTGGCCTACGGGCGACTCGATGATCTCGTGGTACGCGAACACATACTTGGTCTTGTGCGCATTCGGAATAGCCTGACGCGCCACTTCCGAGCGTGCGCCATCGGCGCCGACCACCATGCGGGTGGACACCTTGACCGGCTGGGCGTGCTCATGCGCTGCATGTTCTTTGGACGTGACCGGGGTGTAGTGCACCCATAGCTGCCCGCGCTCGTCGTGCTGCAGTTTGTCAAAAATCGCCTGGCAACGCACTGCGCCTGACAGGGCGGCACGCTCTCGCAAATACTCGTCAAACTCGTCGCGGTCCACCATGCCGACAAAGCCGTTGTCGATCGGGATGTCGACCTTGTTGTCGGTCGGTGAGATCATTCGGGCACATCGCACCTTGGCCACCAGAAGGTGGTCAGGGATGTCAAAGTCCTGGATCAGGCGCGGCGGGATGGCCCCTCCGCAAGGTTTGGTTCGACCCTGACGGTCGAGCAACAACACGCGCCATCCCTGGCGTACCAAATCGTGTGCGGCGGTAGCCCCCGAAGGCCCGCCCCCCACCACGACGAAGTCGTAATCGGTTTGATTCATGAGCTTGACCCACCTTTCAACAATACGGGACCCTCAAAACGCAAGCGCTGGTCCTGTGCAGGTCCGCTGCGAAGGCGCAGCGCCACTGCAGCAGACACCGCAAACATGAGCGCTTGCATGACAAACACAGCCGCATAGGCCGTGCGCTGTTCACCCAACAAGGCATGGGCCAGATCGCTGGCCGCTGTGCCCAGCAAGCCCCCCAAGCCAAAGGCCGCCGCTTGCGCTGCGCCCCACAAACCCATGCGTGTGCCTTCACGGCCCGCGCCCCCTTCGCCGGCCAGGCGCATCATGGTGGCAATCGCTGCAATCGAGAACGCGCCGTTGGCCACCCCCAGGAACACCACATTGGCCTTGAGCGGCCAATCAGATGACAAGGCAGAACTCACCAGACCCAAGGTGGCCAGCGCCGACACCAGGCAGCCGCCGACCATCCAGGTCTGCACCGAGCCCAGGCGTCCGGCCACCCAACGCGAACCCGCGCCCGCCACCGCCAGC
>JBEIEH010000237.1:0-4159 GCA_040383055.1 Burkholderiaceae bacterium | reverse complement strand
GGCCGGCTGAGCCGGACCCTCGGGCTCCCTGGGTTCAGACACGCGCGCCGGATACATGCCGGTGCTTAACGCACCTGGCTCATCGGCGCTTGTAGCGGCTTGTTGTCTAATCTCCCACCATGACGATCGAACCTGTGTTGGTGGTGGAATTGCTCGCCTTGGGGCTGGGCTCTGGCTTTTTGGCGGGGTTGCTGGGCATTGGCGGGGGCATGGTGATGGTGCCGTTTGTGACCGCCATGCTCACGCACCGGGACATTGGCGCAGACATCGCGGTCAAGGTGGCGATTGCCACCTCCATGGCAACCATTGTGTTCACCTCGCTCTCCAGTGTGAGAGCACACCACAAGCGCGGCGCGGTGCGCTGGGACGTGGTGCGGTCGCTCGCGCCGGGCATTGTGGTGGGCGCGGGTGTGGCCAGCCTGGGCATTTTTTCGGTGCTCAAAGGCAGCTCATTGGCCCTATTATTTGCGCTGTTTGTGGGTTTTTCGGCCACCCAAATGCTGCTCGACAAAAAGCCCCAAGCCACACGCACCCTGCCCGGGCCCACGGGCTTGTTTGGTGCCGGTGGTGTGATCGGTCTGCTGTCGGGTCTGGTGGGCGCGGGCGGCGGCTTTATCAGCGTGCCTTTCATGACCTGGTGCAATGTCGCCATCCACAACGCGGTGGCCACCAGCGCGGCGCTGGGTTTTCCGATTGCGCTGGCCAACGCCTTGGGCTACGTCGTCGCCGGCCAAGGCGCGTCCGACCTGCCCGCCCACAGCGTGGGCTACATCTGGCTGCCGGCCCTGCTGGGCATCGCTTGCGCCAGCGTGCTGATGGCACCACTCGGCGCCAAAGCGGCCCACGCGTTGCCGGTGAAATCGCTCAAACGCGCCTTTGCTGGCGTGTTGTATCTGCTGGCCGCTTACATGGCCTACAAGGGCTTGAGCGGTTGATCAACCGTGCAAAGGCCGGTCGCTGACGACGATGCCGTCTTCGTCGGCGTACAGCCAGTCACCCGGGCGCACCCACACGCCCTGCACCCGTATCACCACATCGCGCACACCCTCGCCCCGGCGCTCGGTCGGCAGCGGCATGCTCGCCAATGCGGCAATGCCCACATCGCACTGCGCCAGCTCGGCCACGTCGCGCACGCAGCCGTCGATCACCACACCGGCCCAGCCGTTGCGCGCGGCGGCGGCGCCCAAATTGCCGCCCAGCAAGGCCCGTCGCAGCGAGCCGCCGCCATCGACCACCAGCACACGGCCTTCACCCGGACTCTCCACCGCCGCCTTGACCACCGAGTTGTCTTCAAAACAGCGAGCGGTCACCACCGGACCGGCGAACCGAGTGCGTGCGCCAAACGCACGAAACACCGGTGGCAGCACCCGAAAAGCGCCCGAATCATCGGCCTTGTGAACGTCACACAAATCGCAGGTGGGAACAGGCTCAATCGCCATCGTGGATCCTTTCAGAACAGAGGGGGCGAGGGTCTCAAAACGCACTGACAAAGCGCTTGCGCAGCCCGAGTGTTGTTTTCTTCGACAAAAAACCCGGTTTTCCCTATGAAAACCCCCGAAAAAACGGGCCTTGCGCCTTGGAAACGCGCGACAACTCTATTAGCATGCCAGTCACCAGAGCAAATGCGCGTTTTTGCACTGGAGTCAAACCCACTTACAGAAGGAAAGACAATCATGGCAACTGCAAAGAAAGCACCGGCGAAGAAAGCCGCTCCGGCCAAAAAAGCCGCCGCCCCCGCCAAGAAGACCGCTCCTGCCAAAAAAGCAGCAGCTCCTGCCAAAAAGGCAGCAGCACCCGCTAAGAAGGCCGCAGCCCCCGCCAAGAAAGCAGCCGCTCCTGCCAAAAAGGCCGCTCCCGCCAAAAAGCGCACCCCCAACGCCGCCTTCATGAAGGCCATGACCCCCAGCGCTGCGCTGGCGGCCGTGATCGGCGCCACCCCGATGCCCCGCACCGAAGTGACCAAAAAGGTCTGGGAATACATCAAGAAGAACAAGCTGCAAGACGCTGCCAACAAGCGCATGATCAACGCCGACGCCAAACTGAAGGAAATCTTCAAAAAGGCCCAGGTGTCCATGTTCGAAATGACCAAGCTGATCAGCGACCAGCTGAAGTAAGCCTGTGTTGGAAAGCCGCACTCCGGTGCGGCAAGCCCCCAAAAAGCCGATCTCTGATCGGCTTTTTTGTTACCCAAAGAATTACAAACATACCCATTCCGATTGCAATAGCGTGATTAATCACGGTCCGGCATACACAATAGGAGGTATGACAGACGAGGCCCACCCCGATCACAGTAGCCCACCCCCACCGAATGGGGTGTGGGCGAACCCAGCCGCCTGGACGCTGGCACTCAACAAAACCGTCCTTGTCATCGATCTGGTCGAGTCCGTGCGCCTCATGGACCGCAACGAAGCCGACACCGTGGCGCAATGGCACCACCTCACAAGGTACGTGCGCGACCAAGTGCTGCCGCGCTGCGCCGGGCGGCTCGTCAAAAGCCTGGGCGACGGTCTCATGGCCGAATTCGACCAAGCGCAGTTGGCCCTGCAAGCGGCCTTTGCGCTGCACCGCTACACCACCGAAATCAACGCCAGCCGAGACCCCCAAGACCAGATATGGCTGCGCGCCGGGCTCAACACCAGCGACGTTTACACCGACGACTTGGACATCTACGGCCAGGGCGTCAACCTGGCCGCCCGTGTGGCGGGTTTGGCCGACCCGGGACAAACCGTGGTCACCGGCCCGGTGCGCGACAGCATCGTGGATGGCGTGGACGCCGACATCCAGGACATGGGCGAATCGCACCTCAAACACTGGCCCCAGCCGGTGCGCACCTGGAAGGTGTGGCCTGTGAGCACCAGCAACGCAGCGCGCAGCCCAGCGCCCGCGCCGGATCAGGCCGATTTGCGGCCCTGTATTGCCGTTATTCCGTTTGACGGCGGCCAGGCTGCGCCCCAACACCAGGTGGTGGGCGAGCTGATTGCCGACGGGGTCATCACCCATCTGTCACGCAACGCCCAGCTGCGGGTGATCTCGCGCATGTCCACATCCGCCTTCAAAGGCCGGGCACTGAGTCTGGACGACGTGGGCACCCACCTGTCGGCCGCGTATGTGCTCAGCGGCAGCTTTTCGGTGGTGGGTGAACGGGTGGTCATACAAGCCGAGCTGGCCGACGTGAAGCGCCGCGAGGTGATCTGGGCCGACCGCCTGTGCGGCCAGTTGGACGACCTGCTGCAAATGCACAGCCAGCTCATTTTGGGCCTGACCGACGCCAGCAGCCAGGCGCTGATCCGCGCCACGGTGGAGCGAGCGCGGGTGCTGCCCTTGCCACAGCTGGACAGCCACACCGCGCTGATGGGCGGCATCAGCCTGATGCACCGCTCCACCGCGCGCGATCTGGACCGCAGCCGTCAACTGCTGCAAGCGGTGAGCGAGCGCCACAAGCGCGTGGCCACGCCCTGGACCTGGCTGGCCAAGTGGCACATCCTGAATGTGGTGCAAGGCCGCAGCACGGACGCGCCGACCGAGTTCCGCCAGGCCATCCAGCTCGCCGACCGGGCGCTGGACCTGGAGCCCTCCAGCTCGCTGGCGTTAGCGATCAAAGGACACGCCATGTGCCACCTTGGTGCAGACCTCGACGTGTCTCGTCGCTACTTGACGGATGCGACAGATATGAACCCAAATGAACCAATGGCCTGGCTCTATTCCGGTTTCTGGTCGGCCATGTGGGGCAATCCGTCCGATGCCGTCAACGATTCGGAGAAAGCTCGTAAGCTGTCTCCGATGGATCCCCAGCGGTTTTATCTAGAGATGCTAGCTGCAAACAGCTACCTAGTCGCCGACCGACACAAGGAAGCGATTGAGCTTTGCTTACTGTCACTCAAACGCAATCGCTATCACGTGTCGACCCTGCGGGTACTTCTGACAGCGCAGGTAGAGTCCAACTTGATACGAGAAGCGGAGGAAACCTTCAAACAGATTAGAGCCATCCAACCCAACCTTACGTTGCGGGGCTTTCTCGCATATTCATCTCAAAGTGCACTTCGTATCCGTGGTGCAGCGGCACTGAAGGCCATGAGACTTCCTGACTAGATCAAATTCGGAGAGCGGAATGAGCGGAATGAGCGGAATGAGCGGAATGAGCGGAATGAGCGGAATGAGC
>JBEIEH010000236.1:0-4227 GCA_040383055.1 Burkholderiaceae bacterium | reverse complement strand
GGGGACGGGCTAGGGCCTCAACGCGATCAGCGTGCGTATACGTTAAGACCAGCAAAGAAGAAAGCGATTTCTACATCAGCTGTTTCCTGTGCGTCAGAGCCGTGGACAGCGTTGGCGTCAATGCTGTCGGCGAAGTCGGCGCGGATGGTGCCAGGAGCGGCCTTCTTGGGGTCGGTGGCGCCCATCAGGTCGCGGTTCTTGGCGATGGCGCCTTCGCCTTCCAAGGCCTGGATCATCACCGGACCAGAAATCATGAAGTCCACCAAATCCTTGAAGAAAGGACGGGCCTTGTGCACAGCATAGAACTGCTCTGCTTCGCCGCGCGACAGGTGCACCATCTTGGCGGCCACGACCTTCAGACCAGCGGCTTCAAAGCGAGCGTAGATTTGGCCGATGACGTTTTTGGCGACGGCGTCGGGCTTGATGATGGACAGGGTGCGTTCGATGGCCATGATGTTCCTGAGAGGTTTTTACTGAATAAAACAACGATTTGCAATGATTTTGCAAAGCTTTGGATTCTACAACGGAGGCAGCGGTTCCTTTGAACTTGCACCCCGCTGATGGCAAGGACTTCAGCCGCGCGGCGAGCGCTTGGGCCCACCTGCCTTGCGCGCGGCGGCGTTTTTCTCACGCCGGCGCTGCACCGCGTCTTGGCCGATGTAGCCGTAGCTGGTTTTCATCGGGTCGGGCTGGCCAGCGCCATCGGGACGGCGGCGCAGGGCCGGCTCGGCGCGCTGCGGCGCCACAGGGGGACGGGCTGGACCCCGGCCAACAGCCCGACGGGCGGTGGGAGCTTTTTTGCTCGCTGGCTTGGCGGACGGTGCCTCACGCTCAATGCCCGCGGCCGTGGTCAGGCGTTCCACATCCCGTCCGTCAAGCTCCAGCCAGAAGCCGCGCTTGAGCCCGCGCGGCAACACTACCGCGCCATAGCGGATGCGAATCAAACGGCTGACCGCGTGGCCGACCGACTCCATCATGCGACGCACCTCGCGGTTGCGACCTTCGGCGATGGTGACGCGGTACCAGCAGTTGGCGCCCTCTCCGCCGCCGTCTTCGATCGAGCCAAACTGGGCCACACCGTCGTCGAGCTGCACACCATCGAGCAGGCGCTGCTTTTCGTCGTTGGACAAGGCGCCCAAGACACGCACCGCGTATTCGCGCTCCAGGCCAAAACGCGGGTGCATCAGACGATTGGCGAGTTCACCTGAGTTGGTGAACAGCAGCAAGCCTTCGGTATTGAGGTCAAGCCGCCCCACCGACTGCCACTTGCCATTCGGGATTTTGGGCAGGCGGCGAAACACCGTTGGCCGGTTTTGGGGGTCGTCGTGGGTCACCACCTCGCCCGCTGGCTTGTGATAAGCCAGCACCCTAGGCGGGGGCGGGGTCAGGCGCACGCGCACCGGTTTGCCATTGATCTTGATGCTGTCGCCAAACTGGATGCGTTGCCCAATGTGCGCGGGCTCACCGTTGACCGAAATGCGGCCTTCCAGGATCAGCTGCTCCATCTCCAGTCGCGATCCCAAGCCGGCCTGCGCCAAGACCTTGTGCAGCTTGGGTGCATCGCTTTGCGGGCTGAGCACGCGTTTACCCCCAGCATCGGGACTGGCAGCGCGCTCTTGGGCTTGATCAAACAGGCCACTGACGACCTCTTCAAACGCCAGGGCGTCTTTCAGCAGCTCGCTGTCGGAAATGGCTTGACGAGCCACCGGCGCCGGGCGTGTGTCGTCGTCGGAGGGGATGGAATCGGTGGTGTTCATGCGGGATTTTGTGGGGTGACGGAGACGTCGAGGGTGTCGGACTCGGGCCCTTGGGCAGCGGTGGGTTCATCTGCTGGGGCACCGGTGTCTTCCTCGACCAAGGAAGCTTGCAAACTGTTGCTCAGCACATCCAAGTTGAGGCTGTTGAGCGCAGACTCTTGTACGCCCGAATCCTCCAGGGGCGGCAACTGGTCCAGAGACACAAGACCCAGATCGTCCAAAAACTGGCGGGTGGTGGCGTAGAGAGCGGGTCGACCCACAGTTTCGCGGTGTCCGATGACCTCCACCCAGCCACGGTCTTCCAGCTGTTTGAGGATCATGGAATTGATGGTCACCCCCCGGATATCCTCCATATCGCCGCGGGTCACCGGTTGGCGGTACGCGATGATGGCCAGCGTTTCCAGTGCGGCACGACTGTACTTGGGAGGCTTTTCCGGATGCAGCCGATCCAACCATGGCCGAAGCTCGGGACGACTTTGGAAGCGCCAGCCGGTGGCCACCGCCACCAGTTCGACACCGCGCCCTGTCCAAGCCAACTGCACGTCGTGCAGCAGCGACTTCAGGGAGTCGGCCGACAACTCGCCGTCGAACAAGATACCCATGTCCTTGAGGCTCAGCGGTTGGGTGGCGCAAATCAGCGCGGTTTCAAGAATGCGTTTGGCGTCCGACGTGTTCATGGTGATGCGGCGCGGTGTTCGGCCAGACCAGTAAGAGAGGGGACGTGGCGAACAGGGGACTTGACTGACCCACGTCATCGACGCGTGGCCACTCAGCACGCTCTATCGCCAAAAGAGAGAGGTAAACCTATGCACCCAACCCAGCACACACGCTCAGGCCAGAGGCTCCCACATGGCAGGATTGTATCCAAGGCCTCTGGTTTGCAATGCAACCAGCATGTCCGCAGGCGGTGGCGCGTGAAACACCAACTCAGCCCCCGAGACTGGGTGTCGCAGTCTGAGGTGCGCCGCGTGCAAGGCTTGACGGGGCATATCGGCATCGGTGCGGCCACCGTAGACCGCGTCGCCCAACAAGGGATGCCCCAGCCAAGCGGCGTGCACCCGGATCTGATGGGTGCGCCCCGTGTGCAGCTTGCAGGCGAGCACCGACACGCTGGTATCGCCTTGGACACAGGTGATGGTGGTGTGCGCGGCTTTGGCTCCGCTGGTGTGCGGTGGCAGCACCGCCATGCGCAACCGATTGGCAGGATCGCGGCCGACCCATTGCTCCACCTCTACCACCTGGGCACGCTTCCATGCTCCTTGCACCAGCGCGATATAGCGCCGCTGGACCCGCCGCTCGGCGATGGCCTGCACCAAGGCATCCATGGCTTGGCGGGATTTGGCCACCAGCATCAGCCCCGACGTGTCTTTGTCCAACCGGTGAACGATGCCAGCGCGTGGCAAGTTCTCGGCCTGACGGTGGTGCGACAACAAAGCGTTGAGCAAGGTGCCACTCCAGTGGCCAGCGGCAGGATGAACCACCAAGCCCGCCGGTTTGACGATGACCAACAAATGTTCGTCCTCGTGCAGCACATTTAGGGGAATCGCCTCGGCGCGAAAGGCGCGCGCCTGCGGCGTGGGCCGCAGCCACACGGTCACCTCATGGCCGGCCACACAGCGCTGTGACGCCTTGGTCGCCACCACACCGTTGACGCGCACACATCCCTCGTGCAGCAACTGCTGCAACCACGAACGTGAGAACTCGCCCAACACCTCGGCCATCGTTTTGTCCAAACGTTCGCCATGGGCAGTAGAAGGCACCAGAAAAGTGCGCTGCTCACCCTCCCCTGCGTCGTCTGCGTCGTCCGCAGCGGCGCCCAGAGCAGGCTCCAGAGGGGGCGTCGATATAATTTGCTGGGCCAAGCCGTTGTTTCCTGAATCGAAAGGTGTGTGCCTCATGGCTCTGTTCCGATTATCCGCTCTGGGCGCCTGCGTTCTGGTTGGCGCTTTGGCTGCGGGTTGCAGCAGCACCCCCAAAGACGTCACCGCCGATTGGAGCCCGAATCGTCTGTACCAAGAGGCCATGGACGAAAAGAACGCTGGCAATCTGACCCAAGCGATCACCTATTTCGATAAGCTGGAAAACCGCGCGGCGGGAACGCCTTTGGCCCAACAAGCACAGCTCGAAAAAGCTTTTGCCCACTACAAAGCGGGTGAAGCCGCACAAGCCGAGGCCACTTTAGAGCGGTTCATGAGGCTGCACCCGGCGAGCCAAGCACTGGACTACGCGCTTTACCTCAAAGGCCTGGTGAACTTCAACGACAACCTCGGTATCTTGGGTTGGTTGTCCAAACAAGACTTGTCCGAACGCGACCAGAAGGCCGCCAAGCTATCGTTCGAGGCGTTCAAAGAGCTGATCAGCCGCTTCCCTAATTCCAAATACGCCACCGATGCGCAGCAGCGCATGACCTACATCGTCAACTCGCTGGCACAGTCGGAAGTGAACGTGGCGCGCTATTACTTTCAGCGCC
>JBEIEH010000235.1:0-4251 GCA_040383055.1 Burkholderiaceae bacterium | reverse complement strand
GGCGTCCGACACCAGCACCATGCAACGCACGCCCGACACAAAGCCAATGCCGGTGATGATGCCGCCGCCCGGCACACTGGCGTTGGAGTCGGGTTTGTCCATGCCGAGTCCGGCCAGGGTCGACATCTCCAGAAAGGGCGCGCCGGGGTCCAGCAGCAGGCCCAGGCGGTCGCGCGGCAGCAGCTGGCCGCGCGCCTCAAAACGTTCGCGCGCAGCGGCCGACGCCGCCACCGTGCGCGCCTCGCAGGCCCGCACCCGTTCCAGCAGGCCCAGCATGTGGGCGCGGTTGTTGTTGTACGCCGCGCTCCCAGGGGCCAAGAGCGATTCCACGACAGGCATGGCACAGACCCTCACAGACAAGATGGGCCCATGCTAGGCGCCGCTGGCGGCGCTGTCTTGTGGCAAGTGGCTATGGGCGCGCGGGTGCAGCGGGGGTGGTCTGGCCCGGTGCCTGGCAGGTGCCCCGAAACAGCGCCCACTCTTCACAGCGCTCGCCAGAGGCAAACACACACATGCCGACCTGGCCCTGGGGCGTGTCTTCCAGCTCCAGCCGCCCCCCCGCTGCAATGCACGCTTGCGACGCCGGGTTGGCCAATTGGGTGCTCACGCGGTTGCCATCCACATCGTGGCCGGGCTGTCCCGACAAATAGTTGAACTTGACCATACCGGCCAAAACAACCAGCAACACAACAGCGGCGACGATCAGCAAGGCTTTTTTCATGGTGACGGAACGCAGGGCCCCGAGGTGGATAAAACGGGCGCCCATTTCAGCACAAAGCCCCCGACAAGCGGGGGCTTTGGCTGGGGTCACACACAGATGCCGGCGGCATCTGTGGTGTGTGTCACGCCAGGTCGCAACGGTCGGCGTTCATGACCTTGTTCCAGGCGCCCACAAAGTCCTGCACGAACTTCTGCGCGTTGTCGTCCTGGGCGTACACCTCGCTGATGGCGCGCAGCTGCGAGTTCGAGCCGAACACCAGGTCCACGCGGGTGCCGGTCCACTTCACGGCGCCGGTCTTGCGGTCGCGGCCTTCAAAGGTCTCCTCGCTGGCATCGGTCGGGGCCCAGGCCACGCCCATGTCGGTGAGGTTCACAAAGAAGTCGTTGGTCAACTGACCCACGCGGCCGGTGAACACACCGTGCTTGGCGCCACCCGTGTTGGCGCCCAACACCCGCAGGCCACCCACCAGCACCGTCATCTCGGGTGCGGACAAGCCCAGCAGTTGCGCTTTGTCGACCAGCAGCTCCTCGGCGCGCATGCGGTAGGCCTTCTTCTGGTAGTTGCGGAAGCCATCGGCCACCGGCTCCAGCACCGCAAACGATTCGGCGTCGGTCTGCTCGGCGCTGGCGTCGGTGCGGCCCGGGGTGAAGGGCACGGTCACGTTAAAGCCTGCGGCCTTGGCGGCGGACTCCACGGCGGCGCAGCCACCCAACACAATCAGGTCGGCCAGCGACACCTTTTTGCCACCAGCAGCACCCGCATTGAAGCCGCGCTGCACTTCTTCGAGCACCGCCAGCACCTTGGCCAGTTGGGCCGGCTGGTTGGCTTCCCAGTCTTTCTGCGGAGCCAGACGCACACGGGCACCGTTGGCGCCACCGCGCTTGTCCGAACCCCGGAAGGTGCTGGCCGATGCCCAGGCCGCGCCCACCAGCTCGCTCACGCTCAGGCCGCTGGCCAGGATGCGCGTCTTGAGCTCGGCCGCGTCGGCGGCGTCGATCAGCGGGTGATTCACCGCCGGCACCGGGTCTTGCCAGATCAGGTCTTCGGCCGGCACTTCTGGGCCCAGGTAGTTGGCCTTGGGGCCCATGTCGCGGTGGGTCAGCTTGAACCAGGCGCGGGCATAAGCGTCGGCGAACTCGTCCGGGTTGTTCAGGAAATGGCGTGACACCTTTTTATAGGCCGGGTCAAAACGCAGCGACAAGTCGGCCGTCGTCATGAAGGGCGGGTGCTTCTTGTTCGGGTCGTGCGCGTCTACCACCATGTCTTCGGGCTCGACGTCTTTGGCGCGCCACTGAATCGCACCGGCGGCGGTGGTCATCTGTTCCCACTCGTACTTGAACAACACCTTCAGGTAACCCATGTCCCACTGGGTGGGGTTGGGTTTCCAGGCGCCTTCAAAGCCGCTGGTGGTGGTGTCGCCACCTTTGCCAGTGCCGTGTTTGTTGATCCAGCCAAAGCCCATTTCGTGCATGGGCGCGCCCTCGGGCTCGGGGCCCACCAGGGCCGCGTCGCCCGCGCCGTGCATCTTGCCAAAGGTGTGGCCGCCAGCCACCAGAGCCACGGTTTCGTAGTCGTTCATGGCCATGCGGGCAAAGGTCTCGCGCACGTCCTTGCCCGAAGCCACTGGGTCGGGTTTGCCGTCCGGGCCTTGTGGGTTCACATAAATCAGGCCCATCTGCACAGCGGCCAGTGGGTTTTCCAGATCGCGGTCGCCGCTGTAGCGGCTGTTGGCCTTGTCGCTGGTGGCCAGCCACTCTTTTTCAGCGCCCCAGTACACGTCCTCTTCGGGTGCCCAAATGTCGGCGCGGCCGCCACCAAAACCAAAGGTCTTGAAGCCCATGGTCTCCATGGCCACGTTGCCGCACAGCACAAACAGGTCGGCCCACGAAATCTTGTTGCCGTATTTCTTTTTGATCGGCCAGAGCAAGCGGCGGCCCTTGTCCAGGTTGCCGTTGTCCGGCCAGCTGTTGATGGGCGCAAAACGCTGGTTGCCGGTGTTGGCGCCGCCACGGCCGTCGGCCGTGCGGTAGGTGCCGGCCGCGTGCCAAGCCAGGCGAATGAACAAGCCGCCATAGTGGCCGTAGTCGGCAGGCCACCAGTCCTGACTCTGCGTCATCAAATCGGCCAGGTCTTTTTTCAGGGCGGCGTAGTCGAGCTTCTTGAATTCTTTTTTGTAGTCGTAGTCCGCGCCCATGGGGTTGGACACCGGCTGGTGCTGGTGCAGGATGGCCAGGTTCAGCTGGTTCGGCCACCAGTCGGCGTTCGACTGTTTGCTGGGCGTGGTGCGGGCTCCGTGCATGACAGGGCACTTGCCGGCGGGTGCTTGCGACATAAGGTCTCCTTGCGGTTGTGGTGAATGAAACTGAAGAGGCTTCATTAAAAAGCAAGGCACCGATAACATCCACCCAATAGATTTCATGGCCTCGATAGGCAGGGGCTTAAAACGGTTCGGGTTTTCACCGAGCCCCACACAGGAGCGACACATGAACTTGCGCAAACAGTGGTGGTGTTGGGCCTTGGTGTGGGCCACGCCCGCCATGGCAGCGCTCGATCTGGACGACGTGGCGCGCGAAGGCGAGCTGCGCTTTTTGGCGCAGCGGCCCGACCCCAATGCCTACGCCTACGACGCGCGGGTCGAGATCGACGCGGACAGCCTGCGCACCGGCCTGGTCACCATGCACACCTGCCACCGCCAGCTCGACCCCAACCGCCGCGTGGTGGTGCTGTTCAACCGCGAGCGGGTGCAACACATCGACATCACCGAACAGTCGGGCATGGCGCGCGCCTGGGTCGACGGCCATCGGGTGGAGCTGGCCGACGTGAGCCGAGGCGGCCATGTGTGCATCGCCCTGCGCTCGCGCGCGCTCGACACCACCGCCGACGGCCAATGGACGCTCAACGCCGGGCCACTGATGCGCCGCTACCTGGACGGCTATCTGCCCATGGAAGCCACGCTGCAGGTGAGCTGGCCCAGCGGCCTGCTGCAAGTGGCCGGCACCGATCCGGTGGTGCAGCCTGGCGTGCGCTTGCAGCAGGCCAGCGACGGCGCCACCTTGCAAGTGGTGTTTGCCGGCCGATTGGCGGCAAAATGGCGTTTGGTGCGGGGGCTGGTATGAATCAAGTGATGGTGTGGTGTGTGGCCCTTTGGGCCAGTGTGGTGCAGGCCGCGCAGCCGGTGTCATTGCAGTTGACAGCCGAGCGTTTTTTGAGGTGGCACCAAAGCGCTGCTGCGCGCGGTGCGCCCGACGCACAAGCCCTGAAAACCTTGCAGCCTGTGCTTACCCCCGCCTTGTATTGCCTGTTGCAGCAGGCCGACGCGCTGCGCAGCGCCATCGCCAAAGCCCGGCCCGACGAGAAACCACCGTTTGTAGATGGCGACATGTTCAGCAGCCTGTGGGAAGGTCCCAGCGCGTTTCGCATCGCGTCGGTCGACAGCCAGCGCCACACCGCGCGGGTTATGGTGCGCTTTGTGCACGCGCCGGGCGTGGGCCAGGCGCCGGTGGTGTGGCAAGACGCGCTGCACCTGCAGC
>JBEIEH010000234.1:0-4290 GCA_040383055.1 Burkholderiaceae bacterium | reverse complement strand
GGCAAGCCGCCCGTGATGAAGCAAATGGTGGAGCAGTTTGCCCAGTGGCGCGCCAGCATATTGGCAGTACAAGACGTGCCGCGTGAGCACACCAACCGCTACGGCATTGTCAGCGGTCAGCCGGTGGCGGATGGCCTGGTGGACGTGAGCGGCATGGTGGAAAAGCCCGCCCCAGCCGATGCGCCGAGCACGCTGGCGGTGGCGGGCCGGTACATATTAACGTCGGGTATTTTTACCGAACTGGAAACCCTGCCCCGCGGTGTCGGCGGCGAGATTCAGCTGACCGACGGCATTGCCCGCTTGCTGCGCCGCGAAAAGGTGTTTGCCTACCGCTACGCCGGCCAGCGCTACGACTGCGGCAGCAAGCTGGGCTTTTTGCAAGCCACGGTGGACTTGGCCGAGCAACACGCTGAGGTGGGCGCCGAGTTCAAGGCTTGGCTGGCGCAGCGGGCGGGGGTGGTGGGGTAATTTTCCTGATAAAACGCTCAATCGCTCCGAAATAAACGCCAATAAAATCCGAATCGCACGGCACAATATCGGCATGCACACCACCCCTTTGTACCCGCGCTGGATAGAAGCATGTGGGTGTGTTTGAGCAGATGTATTTGCTCAGGCGGGTGGATGTGTGGGCGCGCAATCGGCTCAGCCGGGTCATCAAGACGCCCAAGCTGCAGTTCATCGATTCGGGTCTGTTGAGTTCCTTGCTGGAGCTGACCCCCGAGGTGGTGGAACGCGACCGGACACGCCTGGGACCGGTTCTGGAAACCTTTGTGTATTCGGAGCTGCTCAAACACGCCGCCTGTGCCGAGGGCAGCTACAGCCTGATGTACTACCGCGACACGGACCAGTTTGAGGTGGATCTGGTCATTGAGAATGCGGCTGGCGAACTGGTGGGGGTTGAGGTGAAAGCAGCGGCCACCGTCAAGCCGAGCGACTTGCGTGGGCTGAAGAAATGGTCGAGCTTGGCAGGGGAGCGTTTCAAGATGGGCGTTGTGCTGTACGACGGCGATGAAACCTTGCCCCTGGGCAATGGACTGTGGGCCGCACCGCTGGCCACGTTGTGGGGCAGTTGAGCCCACAGCCTCCAGCCTGGTTGGTGGTACGGACTGGGTTCAAGGCTTGGCTGGCGCAGCGGGCGGGGGTGGCGGGGTAAGCAGGAGTCGCTGCACGGTCAGTGCCGACCGCTGCTCGATCAGGGCCACGATCCTGGCCACGATGGATTGGCCTGAAAACGGCGGCAAAGCTTGAAGTTGGCGGGCAACTCCGGGCAGACCCTGCGCCATACGCAGCACGCGCTTGTTGGTCTGCGCTTTGGACAGTCCCGCCGCCTCTGCGAATTGGCCCCAATGCCGGGCCTGCACTTCGGTGAACTTGTATGTGCTGCCCAGCTTCATCGCCATCTTGGGGGTAAGGTGGTCGTACACCGCTGTGGACAATATGTCGTACAGGGGTGCCAGTGTGGGTGTGTCGGCCTGCGGCCTGCCCGAGTAAACCAAAGAAAAATTCTTGGCGTGGGCATCGTGGTTGCCCACCAAGGCGTTGAACACCACTGCGTCCAGCAATCGCAACACCTGCGGGGCGCTGGGCCGGGTGGCTTTGCGCAGCAATGCAAAGCAGGCCTTGAGGTCGGGGCCATCTTCGTTCTGGTACTTCATTTCAGGCACGATGCCCAAGGCCTGACAGAAGTCCTCTTGGTGTGTGCGCATGAGCATGCCCCCCTCGGCTGGGTGGCGGTCGTAACGCGCCACCAAGAGCACTTGGCGCCCGCCGGCACTGAAGATGTGCGCTTGCGCTGCAAGCATGCCCATGGCCTGCGCCAGCGCGAGGCAAAAACCCTCGTTGATGACGCTGCCGTCCACCGCTGCAATGGCCGGCTTAAGGATGTGGGTGCTGGGCTGCCCCCCTTTGGGCAGACCGATGCGCTCGCCATCGAACACCACTGGCAACTTGTCTTGCGCACCAGCCAGCGATAACCGGATGCCATCGCGACCCGCCAACATGGGCCGGTGCGGCAACTCGTCGAGCAAGTTCGTGATCTCTTGCTCGTCCAGCCATTCGATCCCGGCCTGTTCGGGTGCATGCACAGCTCTATCCAATGGCACAAAGGTGATGGCACCGGCGCATTCGCCACCAATGGCATTGAGCAGAGCAAAATCGTTCTGATGTGACACGTGACATTGCTGGGCAATCAGCCGCCGCAGCTTGCCCTCTGGCAACAAGCCAGCAAAAAAGGCGCGGCATTGGTGGTCATCAAATGGCGCGGGACTTAGCGGCAAAGACTGCGACAGCGCCATCACATCGGGTTGCGTCAGCCAGTCGGGGTGATATTGAAAGCTCAGCCGCCCCCCGACCAAGGACAAAGTGCCGACCATTTGGTCGAACAACCAGACGCCGATGTCATGCGCCATGGCGCGTCACCTCAGCCTGGCCAACCTTGGCCTCCACTCCAGTGAGCTCCAGCGATCCGCCCAAGGCGTCAATCACCCTCAGCACTTGCTCTAGGCGCACTGTGGGCTTGCCACCTTCCAGATCGACAATGAAACGGACTCCTACCCCTGCAGCCAGTGCCAGGTCAGGCTGGGTCAAGCCCATGCGCTTTCTCGCGCTGCGCAGGGCCGAACCCAAAGTGTGAGCACTGGAAATGGTGGTCATGGCTGAACAATCAAAAGATTCCTGTTCGGGAAATTATGGCGCATATATTTTTTTGAAGCACTCAAAATTTACCGTACGGGAATCAAATGATCAAGGCAAGAAAAGTACGAGTCGAAAACCCCGATCGGGAAATAGCTGGCGAGCGGCGTCCTGGCAGTCGGGCTGATGTACTGCATACCGCCGCTCAACTTGGTTGATGGCGACAACCGCGCTAAAGGCCTGGCTGGCACAGCGGGCGTGGGTGGTGGGGTAAAGAACCAAACTGGCGTGGCCTTTGTGCCCTCAGACATGGGCAGACAATAGAATGATTGCCCATGGCCGCACCGATCCACCCTGCCCTTGTCCCTGTCCTGCGGCAGCAAGCCCTGCTGGCTTTTGGTGTGCTGGTGGGCAGCCGCGCCAACAACACCGCACATGCCACTAGCGACTGGGACATTGCGCTGCAATGGCGCCACGATGCTGACCGCTGGACGGTGCTGGCTGCCACCGAACGCTTGCGCAGTGAGTTGGCGCACACACTGCAAGTGGACGCATCACGCATTGACCTGATTGACCTGCACCGCGCCAACCTGGCCATGAAGGCCAGCGCAGCGGAAGAAGGTGTGCTGCTCTTGGCCGCAGACCCTATGGCCTGGGAACACTTTCTGCGGCGCACCTGGAGAGAGCTGGAAGACCATCAATGGGAACAACAACATGCGGCTTGACCTTTACCAGCAGGAAACCGCCCGAATTGCTGCGGCACAAAGTGCACTGCTGGGGCAGGCCCGTGAAGTGTTGCGACAAGGCGGCGCTTTGCGGCCATTGGAAGAAGCGGGCGTGCTGCATGCGCTTCAAGTGCTGATTGAAAACGCGATTGGTAAGGCCAAGCGCCTACTCAAAGCTGCGGGCCATCCGGTGCCGGTGTCAGCCTACGATGCGTTTGAAGCATTGGCTACCCATGGGCTGCTGGCCCAGGATGATGTGCCCACTTGGGGAGCATTGGTGGGTCTGCGCAACCGCATCGTCCACGACTACATGAACATCGATATGGCTCAGGTTAGGGCCTGGGTGTTGGCTGACAAAGACCGCTTTGTGAGCAACTTCCTTCTGCAAACTTGGCCGTCAACATGGACTGACGAGACATGATCTTGATCACAGGCGGCGCCGGCTTTATTGGCGCGAACTTTGTGCTCGACTGGCTGGCCCAGAGCGACGAGCCGGTCGTCAACCTCGACAAACTCACCTACGCCGGCAACCGGGCCAACCTGGCCCCGCTGGACGGTGACGCGCGCCATGTGTTTGTGCACGGCGACATGGGCGACCGGGCCTTGGTGGCCGCTCTCTTGGCCGAGCACCGCCCGCGCGCGGTGCTCAACTTTGCGGCCGAGAGCCATGTGGACCGCAGCATCCACGGACCCGGAGCCTTCATGCGCACCAACGTGGAAGGCACCTTCACGCTGCTGGAGGCCGCGCGCGCCTACTGGAGCGGCCTGGAGGCCGACGCCAAGGCAGCCTTCCGCTTCCACCACGTCTCCACCGACGAGGTCTACGGCAGCCTGGGCCCGGCCGTTGACGCCTTCACCGAAACCCACCCCTACGAGCCCAACAGCCCGTATTCGGCGTGCAAGGCGGCCAGCGTCCACCTCGTGCGCGCCTGGC